>CAIWFK010000244.1 GCA_903911905.1 uncultured Myxococcales bacterium | reverse complement strand
GACGTGGTGGCCTTTCCCACGCCCGGGCCGCAGCCGTCGATGAACCTCGCCAACGCGGTCAGCGTGTTGCTCTACCTGTGCTCGAGGGAGCTGACCCGTGCTCCACCGGTGGAGCACGAGGTCGGCGCTCCCCTGACGCTGGTGCATCGGCTCGAAGAACGGCTGCAGCGGCTGCTGCTCGACGCCGAGTTCCTCAACGCGCAGGCGCCGCAGCACGTGCTGCGGGAGCTCTCGCGGGCGCTGGTGCACGGCCGGCTGACGAAGCGCGAGGCTGAGTTGTGGCTGGGCGCGGTGGACAAGCTGCAGCGGGAGCTGCGGCGGCCGCCGCGGTGATTGCGGTGTCGCCTCGAGGCGCACCCCACGCGTCGTCGAGAGAAGCTGACGGGCGAAGCCAGCAGGGCAGACGTGATGACGTGTCGCGGCCTGCCCTTCAGGCGCCTGACGCGATGCGGACCACGACCGCTGTCAGCGCTGGCGCTTGGCGATCAGCTCGTCGATCGCCGTACGATCAGCCACCGGGTGCTGCTCGGTCGGCTTGGGCGTCATCGAGCTCTGCGCCACCGCAACCTTCTTCTTCACTTCGTCCGCAACCTCGCTCGCCTCGCCCTTCACCTTCTCGAGGCCTGAGCCGAAGCGCGGGCCGTGCTGCTTCCACACCCGCTCGACGTGCTGTACCGGCGTCTTGCCGAACACCTCGACGGTACCGAGCGCGATCCCCAGCGACACACAGGCAATGGTCCACACGGCGATTCGGAGCATGCCCCGATCCCTACACGGGCCCACATGTGCGTCTAATTTTCTCCCACCCCGTCACCGACGTGCGAAACACGGGGCACCCATGCAGGTCGACGACGTCATCGCCCGCGCCCGGGCGCGCAGTCAGACGACGCTGAGCGCGCCCGACGACGGCGACACGCTGCGCCGCGACGCGTTGGGCTTCTTCGCCAGCATCCCCGAGCCGCCCGTCTACCGCCGACGCGACGACCCGGCCCGCGCACGCGCGACGGAGCTGCTCGAAGACGGCGAGCGGCTCCTGGCCCGTGCGCTCAAGCAGCAGGTGGAAGGGCCGCTGCTCGACGCGCTGGCCACCCACGCCCTGGCGCTGTGGCTCATTTCGAACAACCAGATCGAAGCGGCCGAGCCGGTGTGGCTGCGCGCGCTCGAGCACGAACGGACGGCGACGGCGGGGCAGCGGCTGTGGAAGCGCTCGGACGACGGGGTGGTGCCGGTCTACGACCCCGCGACGGGCACCTCGCGGTTCGACCCGCGGCCCGAGGCCTTCGTGCACGCCACCCTCGCCTGCCCGCATTGCCGCAAGGTGATGCAGCTCGACTTCAGCCCGCGCGTGGCGCACCACCGCTTCGGCTGCACGCACTGCCGCATGCCGTACTGGGCCTACTTCGCCACGGTGCGCGCGCTCGAGGTGCACCCGCTGCCCGGCAAGCGACGGCGCTACGTGTTCCGCGTCGAAGAATTGTCGGGCACGCAGACCCGCATCGAGCTCGAAGACTCGGCGCCCACCGTGATGAACGCGGCGCACCAGGAACTGCTGGCCTTTCTCTACGCGCCCGAGGGCAGTCTGCGCGGGGTACTGAACCTCGACACCAGCCGGGTGCTGTGGCTGCCGTCTCGCGGGCCCTGCTTCGTGGCCACCGTGGCCTTCGGCGAGGGGGCCTGGCAGTTGGCCGTGCTGCGCGCCTTCCGCGATCAGCGACTGTTGCCGCACGCGCCGGGCCGGCACCTGGTGGCGCTCTACTACCGCCACGGGCCGGCGCTGGCGGCGTGGGTGAGCGAACGACCGACCATTCGGGCGGGCACGCGCCGGGCACTCGACCTGGTCGCGCGCGCGCTGCGGCCGCGCGCTAAGACTGGACTCGAGTGAGCCGCCGCCCGAACCCCAGCTCCGATGCGGTGACGTGGATCATCGTGGCCCTGCTGCTGGTGGGTGCCATCGTCATGGGCTTCCAGGAGGTCTCGTTCTCGAGCCTGCTCAAGGACGGCAGCGTGGCGCCCGACTTCACGGTGAAGACCCTGGCGGGCCCCGAGATCACGCTCTCGAAGCTGCGCGGCAAGGTGGTGCTGGTCGACTTCTGGGCGACCTGGTGTGGCCCCTGCCAGAAGGAAATGCCGTACCTGCTCGAGCTGGTGAAGGACTACGAAGCGCGCGGGGTGACGCTGGTCGCGGTGAGCAACGACGACCTCGACGAGCAGACCCAGGTGGTGGCGGCCTACGCCCAGAAGCTGCCGGCGCTGCAGCCCTTCGCCGCCTACGGCACGCCCGAGCTGGGGCACCAGTACCAGGTGCACGCGCTGCCCACGCTCTACGTGCTCGACGCCAGTGGGCGCATCGTCACCTCGCAGCAGGGACAGGCCAGCGAGGCGCAACTGCGGCGGTGGATCGAGCGGGCCCTCGAAGCGAAGCCCTGATCAGGCGGCTTGCAAGGTCGGCACGGCGGGCAGCGGCTTCTGATCCTCACGCACGTGCGCGGCGAACACGTCGTGCACCTTGGCGGCGTGCTCGGCGGCGGTCTCTTCGGCCCAGCCCGCGGTGTCGATGGGCGCGAGCACTTCGATGTCGAGCTGCATGGGCACGAAGCGGAAGGTCTTCGCTTCCCAGTTCTTGTGCGCGTCGTGGACGATGACCGGCACCACGGGGAAGCCGGTGGCGATGGCCAGGTGCACGAAGCCCTTCTTGAAGGGCAGCAGGTGGCCGCTGCGGCTGCGGGTACCCTCGGGCATGATCCACGCGCCCAGGCGGTGCTTCTTCATCAGGTCGGCCTGGGCCTTGAGGGTCTCGACGGCCTTGCCGGTGTTGGCGCGGTCGATGAGCAGGTGACCCGAGAGCCAGGCGATCCACCCGTAGCCGGGCACCTTGACGATTTCCTTCTTCAGCACGCCGCAGCCGCCCATGGGGCACAGCCAGATGCCCACGAACGCGTCGAGCGTCGAGGCGTGGTTGCTGACGTAGATGGCGGGCATGGTGCCGTTGAGGCCCTGCCGATTGCGAATGACCGGCGTCGCGCCCGAGAAGAAGCAGATGCCGCGGCCGACGATCTTCCCCCACACGTTGCAGGTGTAGATGCGCGCCACCCGCCAGGGCAGCAGCAGCACCAGCAGCGGAATGACGGCCACCGACATGACCATCAAGAAGAGGAAGCCGAGGGTCAGCCGAACCAGTGAACCGAGCGTCGCCATGGCAGCTACCATGACGGCGTCGGGTCATGGTTTCGTCATGGGCTCTTCGCTGGCGCGGGCGGCTCGGCGGGCTTCGCCTTCGGAACGCGGCCTTCGACGTTCTGGCTTTCTTCGAGCAGCTTGAACTCGGTGCGGCGGTTCTTGGCGCGGTTGATCGGCGTGTCGTTGGGCACGATGGGCCGATCGAAGCCGAAGCCGTCGCTGCGCAGGCGCTCGCGGGCGATGCCCTTGCCGACCAGGTAGGTCTCGACGGCCTTGGCGCGGCGGCGCGAGAGGTCGATGTTGATGGAGCGCGGCCCGATGTTGTCGGTGTGCCCTTCGATGAGCACGGGGCCGACTTCCTTGTTCTTGGTCAACACCGCGGCGACGTCGTCGAGCAGCTTGAACGACTGCGGGTCGATGCGGTCGCTGCCGAACTCGAAGAGGATCTGGTTGTTGATGCGAATGCGTTCGGACTCCAGGACCACGTCTTCCTCTTCGGGAGGCGGCGGGCAGCCGTCGCGATCGGGCGGGCCCGGTTCATCGGGGCACTTGTCCTGCAGGTCTGGAATCTGGTCGCCGTCGCGGTCGGGGCAGCCCTGCAGCGCTTCGGGGCCGGGGGTGTCGGGGCAGAGGTCGACGGCATCGGGCACGCCGTCGCCATCGCGGTCGGCGACCGGGTTCTCTTCGGGGCAGCCGTCTTCGTCCTGGTAGCCGTCCTTGTCCTCGGGCACGTCGGGGCAGCCGTCGACCTTGTCGGGAATGCCGTCGCCGTCCGAATCGGGCTCGACCAGGTTCACGTACGAGAGCGAGAGCGTGATGCGGAAGGTCTCGCGGCCATAGCCGTTGGCGCCCAGGCCCTTGCCGAAGCTCAGCTGGGCCCGCCAGTGGTTGGCGATGGTGCCGCGCGCGCCCAGCATCAGCTCGAAGGGCGTCTTGAGCGACTCGGCGTCTTGCAGGGTGAAGGGCGCTTCGGCCGGAGTGGCCACGTTGAGGTCGCCGAGCAGCTCGAGGTTCTTGATGGGGCCCAGGTGGCGGCCGAGCGAGACGATGACGCCGCCGCCCAGGGTGAACTCCTGGCCGACGTAGAGGTTCAGGTACTGGCCGACCGCGGTGCGAAAGCGCCAGCCGAGGTTGCCGATGATGCGCACCGGGCCGATGGAGCGCTCGACCGCCAGGCGCGGGGCGAAGACGAAGCCGCGGTCCGAGAGGAAGCTGAACTTGTCACCCAGCGGCACCCGCACCTCGAGGATGGCGGCGATGCCGAGAATGGCCCACTTGTATTCGTCCTGGTGCAGCACCTGGAACCGGCCGATGACCCGTGGGGCGCCGAGGCCGGCCACGTTGGGGTTCTGCTGGGTGAAGCCCTGCTGGGTGAGCAGGTCGAAGTTGGGCAGCTGGAGGAAGGTGATGGGCAGGTCGGCCGACAGCTCGAGGCGCGGGTGCACCTGCCAGGCGCCCATCAGGTGCAGGTCGCTGCGCAGGGGCATCAGGTCGCCCAGGCGGGTGTCGCCCAGCTTGAGCGCGAGGATGCCGATGTTGAAGTCGAGCATCGCCTGCAGCTGCCACGAGCCCTTGGCGGTCAGCTCGGCCGAGTCGAGGGTCAGGCCTGACTCGAGCCCGGGCGTCAGCTTGATGGGCACGAGGTCGATGCCTCGCGAAAACGCACCACTGCTCTGCGCGAAGGCGCTCGTCGAGAGCAGCATCAGGAGGGCAGTCAGGCGCACTGTGGGTGTTCTACCTCCCTCGATGGGCGGTGGAAATTTCTCTTCTGGGTCATCGCGGCGTGACGCAGGCCGGGGGATGCGCTACAGCCTTGAATCAGCAGCACCGTTCTTTGACATGGGGGCGACAAGGTTTCGACGGGGGCAAAGACGTCCCTGATCGCGTGTCGAGTGTGCTCACCCACTCGTAAATAAAAATGGGCAAAAACCACAAAAGCCAACGACAACGTTGAGCTTGCGCTGGCCGCCTAAAAAACGGCTCCGCACGGTTGCCTCAGCTCTTGCCTGTGAGCCGGGGATCAACCGAACCAATACAGGCTGGTCTCTCGAAGGGTCTGGACGAGGGAGACGAGATTTGACCCAGAACCGGCTCAGCACCATCCCGCCCATGGGAGGGTGTCGGGCCTAAATCAAATCATGGGCTACACACGTAGTGGTCAGAGGCAGAAGGCTTCCGGACCCGGGTTCGATTCCCGGCGCCTCCACTTTTTGAACCGTTCGACCGCAGGCTTCCGTTTCCGTGAATCGACGCCTTTCCTTCCGCCTCGTCTTCGGTCTGCTGGCCCTCACCTTCGGCTCAAGCTGTGCCGAGCTGCTCGACCTGTTGCGCGCCAGCAGCGCGGGCAGCGAGCCGACCTTCACCTTCCTGCGCGCCGACGTGCGCGACGCCACGCTCGAAGGGCTGACGCTCGACACCGTGTGGCGGCTGGACAACCCCAACGACCTGGCCATTTCGCTGGCGCAGGTCGACTACGCGCTCTTCATCGAGGGCAAGCAGGTGGTCGCGGGCAGCCCCGCCACCGGCCTGCAGGTCGCGGCGCGCGGCTCGACCGAACTGCACTTCCCGGCCAACGTGAAGTTCGTCGACCTGGCCAACGTGGTGCAGACCTTTCTGACCAGGGACACGGCGAGCTGGCGGGTGCAGGGCGCGCTCGGCGTCAGCACGCCCATCGGCGTGGTCTCGCTCCCGCTCTCGACGCAGGGCCAGTTCGAAGTGCCGAAGGTGCCGGCGGTACAGTTCGGTGCGCCGCGGGTGAGCAACGTGTCGTTCGTCGGCGCGACCATCGAATTTTCCCTGCAGATCACCAACAAGAACAGCTACGCGCTGCCCATTTCGAACGTCACCGGCGCGGTGCGCATCGCCGGCGCGCCCGTCGGCACGCTGTCGACCGGAGACCTGGGCGCGATGACCGGCCGGGGCACCCGCACGGTGAACCTGCCGCTGACGGTCAACTTCCTCTCGGCCGCGGGCGCGCTGGTCAACGTCGCGCAGGGAGGCAACGCCCAGGTCACCTTCGACGCGCAGGTGCAATCGGGCCAGCTCGCCCTGCCGCTGAAGGTCGACCAACTGCTCAACTTCGCGCACTGACGGCGCTTCAGGGCGTGACGGTGACGGTGACCGACGCGCCCTGCCCGCCCAGCCGGTAGGTCACCGTGCCAGGCTCGACGCCCACCAGGCACGACGACTCGAAGCAGGGCCACGAGGTGACGCCGCCGTCGGCCAGCTCGATGGTCGCGGCCTCGAAGTCTTGCGAGAGCGGGTGCGCCCACCCGCCATCGACCAGCGCGTAGAGCGGCATCACTTGAATCGCGTGCGGCGACGAACCGCCGTCGGTCGACAGGGCCGTCACCGCTCGAGGCGGCAGCGACACCACGCCAGCGTCGTCGACCAGGTCGCGCGCCAACACCAGCCCGCGCACGTCGCCAGGGTCCACCACCGTGACCTCGAAGCCTGGCCCCGCGGCGCGCAACACGTCGGACACGGGCTCGTAGACGCCAGGCCCCGTGGACACCGCCCCGAGGGCACGGTCCGACGGCGCGAGGCTGCCCGAGGTCCGGGTGGCGAAGTCGAGCGTGAAGTACGGCAGGTCACGCTGGTCGGTGATTTCGCATTCCGGCAACGGCACGCGCGCCCCGAGCAGGTAGCTCAAGCGCGGGTCGCCGCCCGCGGGCAGAAAGGGAATGAACCGCAGCGTCCTGGGCGTGAACACGTCGAACGCCACGTCGGCGGTGAAGACCTGCCCCAGCTCGTCGTGCGCGGTCACCTTCAGCCGAACCGGACCCGCCACCTGCGCTTCGAGCTCGAACCAGTGCTCGCCGCCCCCGAGGCCGCCGTCGGTGACCGCGACCCTATCGACGTCTCCCGACAGCGCGACCTCGGTCAGCGCATCGGTGTCGACGCACGGCAACAAGGCCTTGCCCGGCCCCACCAGGTCGCGCTTCAGACACCGCTCGACGCTCAAGCCCGTGCGAGTGCCCACCGCCAGCGGCGACTGGATCAACGCCGCCGAGAGGCCCTCGGGGCCGCAGGCCATCAGACAGACAAGGGGAAGCCAGCAGCTCGTGGGGCGCATGTGGCGTGAAGTTGCGCGGCGAGGCCGAAGCGATCCCACCAGTCCACGCCGTGGACCCGAGACGAGCCCGCTTCCCGAGTGGATACGAGCGGTTCGCGGTGGCTCGCGGGTTGCTCTCTGGCCAGCGATGCGCACTGGTCTCTTCGTCACCCCGCTCGACACCGTCGAGGAAATGCAGCCGCTCGAGCGAAGTCCGCTCGTGACCGCGAGGCCTCAGCCGCCTCACACCGTCGAGGCGCACCCGGCGAGCAAGGGCCCCACGGTCCGCAGCACGCTCATCACCACCCCGCTCGAGCCGCTGCGCGAGCAGGTCACCCCCGTGGCGCTCGCCGTGCCGTGGATCTCCCAGTACGACCCCACCGTGGTGTTGCACGACGGTCGCGGGAACCTCATCGCCACCACCTGGCCGGAAGGCACCGGGCACCCCGCCGGCACCAGCCCGCGCGACGTGGCCTGTTTCGCCGCGGCCAACGAGATGCTCCGTCGCGCAGGCGCCCGGCTCGACGGTGGCGCGCTCGACCTGGCGCAGACCAAGGACCAAAGAGGCCGCATCACCGTCGACCCGGCGCGCATGGCGCAGGCGCGCGCGGTCCTCGACGGCGAGCTCGAACACCACCGGCCCGTGCTGGTGGGCGTGATGTGGCCGACGCCTCACTTCGGCCTCAATCACGGCACCGCCGACCACTTCGTGGTGATCACCGGGCGCGGCGTCGACGACCAGGGCCGCGTGTTCTACGCCTTCCAGGACCCCGCGGCGGGCCCGTCGCACCCCGAGCTGGGGCGCGACCGCCGACCGCAGAACCGCTTCTTCGTCGACGTCGCCAGCGGCTTGATGTTCCGACCGGGCGTCGACCGCGTGCCGGCCTGGGAAACGCAGGCGCGGCTCGAGGTGTCCACGGTGCGATTCAACGCGGCGCGCTGAGCCCCGCGCTCACGGCCCGCAGGCGTGCGTCGTGGTGTTGCAGGTCGGCGTCGAGGCCTGGCAGTCGGCGTTGGTCAGACAGGTGGTCTTGCACGAGGTGGCGTTCGCACAGAGGAGCCCGCCCGGGCAGGGCATCGCCGTGCCGGGGGTGCACGTTCCCGAGCCATTGCAGGTCGCGCTCGGCGTGAGCGTCGAGCCCGAGCAGCTCGCGGCTGCACAGACCGTGGCGGTGTTGGCGAAGGCACACGTTCCACCCGCGCCGCAGGTCCCGGTGAAGCCACAGGCCGTGGTGGGCGAACACTGTCCAGCCGGCGCCGGCGTGCCCGCGAACTGGGCCGCGCAGGTTCCGTTGGGCTGCCCGGTCTGGGCGAAGCTGCAGGCCTGACAGGTGCCATTGCAGGCGCTGCCGCAGCACACCCCGCTCACGCACTGCCCGGTCTGGCACTGGGCGTTGGAGCTGCAGGCCTGCCCTTGTGCGAGCGACGCACAGGTTCCACCTGCGCAGAGGTTGGTGCCGCAGTCGCCGTTCAACCGGCAGACGTGCCCCACCCCACAGCTCGGGCAGAGGCCGCCACCGCAGTCGACGTCGGTCTCAGACCCGTTGCGCACGGTGTCGCTGCAGGTGGGAACCTGGCACAGCAGGGGCGCGCCGCTGCACACGCCGCTGAGGCAGTCGCCGCCGCCGCGGCACTTTTGCTGGGGGCCCGCCGACTGGCAGGTCGCGCCGCACGAGCCGCCGCAGTCGACGTCGGTCTCGTCGGCGTCCATCAACCCGTCGGCGCAGTGCATCGCCGAGCAGGTACCGGCGCCGTCGCAGACCACGCCCGCGTGATCGTTGCAGCTGGTGCCCGCCGCGACGAACGCGGTGCCGCAGACGCCCGCCGAGCAGAGCCCGGCCGCGCAGGTGGTGCCAGTGGCCGGGCAGTCGGCGTTCTGCAGGCAGGCCACGCACGCCCCCGCGCCGTCGCACAGGCGGCCGCCCGAGGTCGCGCAGCTCGCGCCCGCCGCCTTGTTGGCGGTGCCGCAGACGCCGGCCTGACAGGTCGGCGCGGTGCAGTCGTTGGCCGAGGCCGGGCAGTCGGCGTTCTGCACGCAGGCCACGCACGCGCCCGCGCCGTCGCAGAGGTGACCGCCGCTCGAAGCGCAGGTGGTGCCGGTGGCCTTCGGCGCGGTGCCACACGCGCCAGCCGAGCAGGTCGCGACCTCGCACTCGCTCGCCGGCGCCGGGCACTGGGCCGGCGAGGCACAGCCGGCATCGACCGCACCAGCATCGACCGAACCGCCGTCGACGCCCCCATCGGTCGACACCCCGGAGTCGCCGGAGCCTGCGTCGAGGCCGGCGTCTTCGCCGACCGACGCGTCACGCCCCGCATCGACTCCGGGTGCGCCAGCGTCGGTGCCCGCGTCCGTCGTCGAGCTGCCGTCGTCGCAACCGACCAGCGCCACCACCGTGCAGCAGGACAGCATCACCAGGGTTCGCAGCGAAGGGCGCATGGCGCGCACCGTAGGCCAGCCCTCCTCGGGTGACGAGCGCGGTGGCGCGCGTGATGCGGGTCAGTCGTAGCTGGGCTCGAAGGTGTAGCCGACGCGCAGCAGCACCTCGCGCCCCAGGGCCGGCATGGGCGCGTTGCCGCCGGTCGACACCGCGTAGGCCTGGGGGAAGTGATAGTCGACGCCGAAGATGTTGTAGACGCCCAGCGAGACGTTGAGGCCCTTCACGCCCACGTCGTCGGCCCGCACCACCAGGTTCGCCAGCACCTGGGTGGGAATGGCCTGGGTCTCGGTGGCGTCGAGGTTGGCGATGGCCGTGCGCGGCCCGAACACCAGAATGGTGGGCGCGATCGAGAGCCACTTGAGCGGCCGCACCGAGCCGGTGAGCACGCCGTGGTGGGCGGGCGCGGCGATGAAGCTCTCGGTGTGGCCCGGCGCCAGGTACGGCGCGACGTTGTCGGTGAGCGTCGGCACGTAGAGGCTGTAGTTCGCGTCGATGCGGAGGAACGAGTTCTTCCACCGGAAGGCCAGCTCGCCACCGGTCGTGCCCTGGCGACCGAAGTTCTTGTAGACCTCGGCCATCGCCACGTCGTCGTACTGGTAGATGATGGGCGCAGAGATGCCGACGTTGAAGGCGTTGAGCGAGATGCGCGACTGCTTGGTCAGATCGACCCCGACCTCGAACTCGTAGACGGTGGTGCGCTCGGGCGCGACCTGGGGGTTGATGTTGATGTTCTCGACGCCAGGCCACTTGAAGGCGAACGAGATGAGGCCCTTCAAGCTGACCGGCCCGAAGCTGCGCAAGAGCACGAAGCGCGGCACGAACGAGGGCTGGGTGGGGTAGTAGCTGTTGTAGTCGAAGCGACCGCCGACCGAGACGTTGACGATGGGGTTCTCGCTGAACGCCTCGATGAAGCCGGCGAAGGTGCGGTAGTCGACGCTGGTGGTGCAGGTGCTGCACGGGTCCTGCGACGCGCCGCCGAAGTAGGTCTGGAAGCCGGGCAAGGTGCCGCTGCTGACGCCGTTGAGGTTGGCGTGGTCGAACATGGCGTCGCCGCCGATGGTCAGCTGCAGCCAGTCGAGCGGGGCCCACCGCGCGATCAGGCGCGCGCGCAGCCGGCGAGCCGACTTGTCGTAGTACAGGTCGTCCATGTTGGGGTCGGTCCACGGGCGCTGCTGGGTGATGTTGAAGCGCGGGGTGAGATCGAACCGATCGCTGAAGTGGATGGTGCCGCTGACCTCGCCGGCCAGGGTCTCGAAGTTGGCCGCGATGGGCGGGGTCACGGTGCCGTTGGGCGCGATGCTCGAGAGCAGCTGCCGCGCGTAGAGGAACGTGGCCTGCCAGTCGCGGTAGCCGACGCCGGCCTGAATGACCGCGGGGTCGAGCTGCGAGCCGCCGGCGGTCGAGCCAGTGGTGCCGTCGTAGCCGGTGTAGGTGCCGGTGCTGCGCTGGCCCTGGCCGATGCTGCCCGAGACGAAGGCCGAGAGGCCGGGCACCGACTCGAACACGTAGCGACCCGAGACCACGGCGCCACGGCGCGAGTACGACTGCGAGAACGACGGCCCTTCGGTGAACTGGCCGTAGCTGCCCGAGACCATCAGGTCGGTGCCGCCCTGCACGCTGCGGGTGATGACGTTGATCACTGCCAGCTCGGCGATGCCGCCGTAGATGACCGAGCCCGGGCCGCGCACCACCTCGACGCGCTCGATGAGCTCGACGGGGAACTCGTTGCCCAGCTGCATGGTCAGGTACAGCAGTTCGTTCATTTCCTTGCCGTCGATCATCAGCAGGATCTTGCCTTCGTAGCCCCACAGGCCGCGGAAGCCGGCGCCCACGATGCCCTGCACGTCGCTGGCGATGAAAAGGCCGGGCACGAGCTGCAAGATGTCGACGAGGTCGCGCGCGCCCGATTCCTTGATGTCCTGCGACGAGATGACGGTGACGACGGCGGGCGAGTCCTTCAGCTTGGTGGTCGCGAACGACGCGACCTGGCTGGTGGACGCCGAGTCATCGGCTTCTTCAGCGGTGCCGGCGTCGGGCTCGGCCAGCGCGAGCGAGGACAGCACCACCACACAGACTGCTGAACAGCGAGCAGAGAACGACACGGAAGCTCCTTGCCGAAAACAGGCACCCGCCGAAGTGCGGGGGAAAGAGGGCGCAGCAGAGAAAAATGACAGGGTGGCGCTACTTGACTCGCACCGGCTTGTTCTGGCCGGCCTCGACCATCACGGTGGCCGAGCGCTTCACCGAGCCGTTGACGCGCACGTCGATCTTCACCGAGCCGGCCTTGAGCCCCTCGATGGTGGCGGGCGGGAAACCGTACGAGTGACCGTTGACCCAGATCTCGCCGTAGAGACCAGGCACGGTGACGGTGATGCCGCCGGTGCCGGTGGCTTCGGGACCGGGGGCTGGCGCTGGGGCGGGACTCTTCTCGGGTGCGGTCACCGCGGCCACCACCGTGGGCTTCTCGGTGGGCTTGGGCTCGAGCACGGTGGGCTGGGTGGGCGCGGGCGCGACGGGGGCCGCCTGCTGCGCCATCTCGGCCGACACGTCGCGCAGCACCGTGGCCGCCTGGCCTTCGGTGACGTCGACGGTGGCTTCGTAGAGCTTCCGATCACCGTCGTAGAGGGCGATCTTGTGCATGCCGACCTTCACCGTGGTGCGCATGGGCGTGAGGTCGGTGGCCTGACCATCGACGCGAACCACCAGGCCACGCGGGGTGGTGCTGACCAGCAGCATGCCGGTGCCGCTGCTCAGCGGCGCAGGGGCCTCGGTGGGGCGCGCTTCGGCGAGCTTCTCGGGCGCGCGCTCGGGCTGCTTTTCCGGCTGCTTCTCGGGCGGGCGCTCGACCGGCCGCGCGGGTGTGGGGCGCGGGGGCGGCGCGTGGGGCTGCTGCTTGGCCACCACCACCGGCGAGGGCGCCGCGACAGGAGAAGGCGTGGGCGGCACCGCGACGGGCTCGGGCTCCTTCTCGGCGGCCTTCTGCACCTGGCGGTTGCGCAGGTCCTGGGTGATCTTCAACATCTCGTCGACCTTGGCGTCGCTGCCCAGCAGCGACTTGGCCTCGGTGAAGTTGATGAGGGCCTTGTCGTACTCACCGGCCTCGAGCGCGGCCACGCCCGCGGCACGACGGGCGCGCCCCTGATTCTCGTCGTCGGAGGGCGCGGGCGCGGTGGTGGTGGTGGGGGCGGTGGTCTTCGGCGCCCCGCGGTCTTTCTTCACCAGCAGGAAGGCGACGACGTTGACGGCGATGACGGCGGCGACGACGGCGCCGATGAGCTGCTTCTGT
This sequence comes from uncultured Myxococcales bacterium, assembly GCA_903911905.1. Classification (GTDB taxonomy): domain Bacteria; phylum Myxococcota; class Myxococcia; order Myxococcales; family Myxococcaceae; genus Xiheilimnobacterium; species Xiheilimnobacterium phototrophicum. Next base: position 3,776 of record CAIWFK010000244.1, on the reverse strand, counting down.
TTCATAGTTCGAGCTTTGTCAGGAAAGGATGAACCAGAGGACCGCGGAGCCGATCAGCGCGACGGCGCCGAGCAGCAGAATGGTGGTGGCCGAGAGGGTGTTGGCCGGCGTCTGTCCCGACTGCCCGCTCAGGTCGATGTCGATCTGCACGTCTTCTTCTTCGTTGCCCGAGTCGGTGTCCTTGCTCGGCGCCTGCGCGATGAGCTCTGAGATGTTCGAGCTGGTACGCACGCCGGGCTGCGAGCCGTCCTTCGGGAAGAGCGTGTTGACCACGCTCGAGATGTGCTTGCCGCCCGAGGTCCAGGTCTGCTTCGCGCGGAAGGCCTCGAGCGCGGCGGCGAACTCGGCGGCGCTCTGGTAGCGCTTCTTCGGGTCGCGCTCGAGCGCGGTGAAGAGGATCTTCTCGAGCTGCGGCGGGAACCCGGGCACCAGCACGGCCGGCGATTCGATGCGCGAGTGCAGCACGGCGCTGACGGTGGCGGCCAGGGAATCGCCGCGGAAGAGCCGGCGGCCGACGCAGACTTCGTAGAGCACCACGCCGAGCGCGAAGAGGTCGCTGCGCCCGTCGACTGGCAAGCTCGCGACCTGCTCGGGGGCCATGTAGCGCCACTTGCCCTTGACCACGCCTGCCACGGTCGCCTGGTCGGTGAGCGAGCTCTTGACCACGCCGAAGTCGGTCAGCTTCACCGCCCCGTCACGCGAGAGGAGGATGTTCTCGGGAGAGATGTCGCGGTGCACGATGTTCAGGGGCCGCCCTTCAGGGGTGGTCATGCCGTGGGCGTACGCGAGCGCGTTGGCGATGGCGATGCCGACCTCGACCGCCACCCGGGGCCCGAGCTTCAAGTTGGTCTTGCGGGCCACGCGCATCACGCGATCGAGCGAGGCGCCGTTGACGAACTCCATCGCCAGGAAGAACTGGCCTGCGTCTTCCGAGAACTCGAAGACGTGCACGATGTTCTGGTGGCTCATCATGGCGGCGATGCGCGCCTCGTTGATGAACATCTTCGAGAAGTTTGGGTCGCCCGCGTACTCGGGGAGGATCTTCTTGACCACGCACTGCTTCTGGAAGCCCTGGGGGCCATCGATGGCCGCGAGGAAGACCTGCGCCATGCCGCCCGCGCCCAGGTCGCGCACCATGCGGTACTTGCCGAAGAGCTGATCAGGCTGCAGCCCACCGGGCGGAGGAGGCAGCGGCGCGCCCAGCGGCACCGAGGGCATCGGCGAAGGCACCGACGGCGCGGGGCCGGGCATGGTGGGGTACGGCGAGGGCACCGGGGCGGCGGTGACGGGCGGCGGCGCCGGCACCGGAACGGTGAAGGTGCCCGACGGCGACGACGACGAGGGCGGCGCGACCAGCTGTGGCGACGAACCCGACGAGACGACGGCAGGCGGCACGGGGCGCGGGGTCAAGCCCGAGGAGACGCGCGGCGCGGGGTCGAGCGCCGGAGCGATGCGCGGCGACGAGCCCGACGAGACGAACGGCGCGACGCGTGGTGACGAGCCTGACGAGGCGAACGGCGGGGCCGCGACCACCGGAGGCACGACGAGCTCAGGGGGCGGCGGCAGCACCGCAGGGGTCTCGGTACTGATGGGCGCGTCGATGGGAATCGCGACCGGCTCTTCCATCACCAGGTGGTTGTTGCCGGTGCTGGGTGCCCCGAGAAAGCGGGACTCGTCGATGATCTCATCGTCAAGAATCTGTGACGCTGGGACACCACCCCCGCCCTCCGCAGCACTCATCGGCGGCTGCGAAGCGGGTGTAGCCCCCTCTACCTTTTTCTCGGCGTCGTCCATCTTCGGCCCCTTTTTCGACGGGTGTAGATAGCAGAGATCCCTTACGTGCTCGGCGAAGAAAACCCGTACCTCACACTTGACGACATGTGCCGACGAGCGCGCACCTTGTCAACCATGGGAGACACCTCCAACACGACCACTCCCCCGTTTGGAGGCCGGTGACCGAGGGCGCCAGTGCGCGCCACCAACTTCATTCGTGGCCGAGCAGCTCGACGCCCAGCACCACCCGCCAGGCGGGCACGCCAAACGACGGGTGGAGGCCGACCCCGCCGGCGAGGCGCACGCGCCACGAAACGGCGGGGGTCAGGTGGTGCTCGAGCCGAGCGCTGATCAGCGCCTCGACGCCGGTGGTGTCGCGTTGGAGCGCGGCCTTGAAGGCGGTGACGGCCGAGAGCTCGGGGCCGAGCAGCAGCTCGAGGCCAGGGCCGACCTGGGTGAGGCGCGCGCCGAGCGCCAGGCCCGCGAGCGCCTCGGGGCCGCGCGGTGACTGGGGCCAGGTGCCGTCGTCGAGCGGGCGGGCGTGCACGCCGAGGTGCGCCGCCCACGAGAACCAGCGCACGTCGCCGGCGAAGAGCGCGCGCGCCACGCTGCGCAGCGTCTCGTCGCTGACGTACTGGTCGCGCGCGCCCGAGGGCACGAACAGCTGCACGCCCACGCCGAAACGGAAGGGGGCGCCAGGCGCACCGAACAGCCGCGCCTCGAGGCCCAGCCGCACGTCAGAGATGGCGTCGGGGTTCTGCTCGAGGTTTACCGCGGGCGCGGTGTAGCTGACGCCCGCGACCTCGCCGCTGACGCCCGAGACGTCGACGGGCGCGACCAGGTCGACCGAGAGGCGAAACCGCGTCCACTGCACGGCGGCGGCGACGGTGCCGAAGGCCTGGTGGGTGACCACGCCCAGGCCGCCCACGCGCAGCGGCAGGTGCGCGTAGCCCATGGTGAACGAGGCGGCGCCGGCCAGCGGGCCGTCGAGGTTGAGCTCGTCGTTCTGGAGCCAGCCGGCACCAGCGGGGGCCGCGTCGAGGCGCTCGAGGGCAAAGCCCTGGGCGGGCACCTGCGCGAAGGCGGGCGCGGCGAGGAGCGAGAGGAGCAGGAGGCTAGAACTCCGCATGCACCCTCCCCGCGAAGACGTCGACGGGACCGCGGGCGGCGTTGAAGGCCGGGTTGACGAGGTGCTGGTAGTCGACGGTCAGCCACAGCACCTTGAGCAGGTTGACGCTGTAGAAGACCTCGATCACCGACTCGGGTGCGGCGGTGATGGACCCGTCGCCGATGAAGCCGTCGACGCCTCCGAGCTTGAGGTAGGCCGCGTGCGAGGCCGAGATCCACGCCATGGCGCCGCCGACCCCGGCCACGTCGAGCGGGCGCTTCCACGCCGAGCCCTGCGCGAGCACGCCCAGCGACACCGAGCGATCGCTCGAGGTGTAGGCCTGCACCTCGGTCTCTCCGTCGGCGTACATGGCCCGGGCGAAGACGCCGATGTCGGCGGTGAGGTGCTGCTCGAGGTTGAGGCCGATGCCGACCTTCACGTTGGGCTTGCGGGCCCAGCAGAGGTCGGGCGCGGTCGGGTTCTGCGAGCCGTAGTTGAAGAGCCCGTGTTGATCGCAGGTCGTGGCGTTGCGGCTGGGGTCGAGGGCGAGCTGGTCGATGGCGTCCTGGAAGCGCGCCATGTTCTCGCGGTTGCGAAAGCCGAGCAGCCTGACCGCGCCCTTGAGCCCGAAGAGCGAGTGCTGGTGCTCCACTTCGACCTGGTCGCCGTAATAGTGATCGAGCTGCAGGCCGACCGGTAGCTGGTTGGGCTTCTGCGGGGGGCTGGCGCGGCCGACGCGCAGGGCCCAGTCGTCCCAATACAGCTCGACCACCGCGCCCCACGAGTAGCCGCGCGCGTCGCTGGCGAAGTCGTACGCCGCGTGGGTCATGAAGACCATGTTGAGGAACTGCTGGCGCGGGTTGGCGCCCAGCAGGTAGCCGCTCTTGAGGTCGGT
>CAIWFK010000243.1 GCA_903911905.1 uncultured Myxococcales bacterium | reverse complement strand
TCTGCATTCCCGCCGACGGCTACTACACGCTGTCCTTCCGCTACGCGAACGGCACCGGCAACGAGGCGACCCGCACCCTGGTGGTCGACGGCGTCTCGGTGCCGGGGAAGCTTCGCTTCATCGCCCGCGCCGACCCCTCGCGGTGGGAACCGGTCGCCGAGTCGGCGACGCCCCGGAAATCGGTCCGGCTCGCCGCGGGTCACCACCTGGTCGAGCTCTCGTTCGACGGCGACGACCGAGGCACCTTCTCGCTGGACAACCTGGTGCTCAGCGCCGGTCCCCAGCCCTCGCTCACCTCGGTGGCGACGTTGATGATGAACAACTGGGGCTCGCTGGTGGCCTCGCACTACGGCGGGCAGACCAACCCGCAGTTCAAGCTGCCGTTGGGCCCGCGACTGGGCTCGCTCAACTGGCAGGGTGACTGGCCGACCAACCAGGTCGACGAAGCCGCCGGCTTCCTGCGCGACGACACCATCGGGCACGCGTACGTCGACTTCACCCGCAACCCGTTCCAGTCGAACCAGGCCCTGCGGCAGGACGGCGCAGTGGTGGTCGATTACCTGTCGTGGGGTGAGACGCCGCTGACGGCCGCGGTGCAGAAGGAATACGCACTGGTGCCCAACGAAGACTTCCTGTTGGTGCGCTACACGTTGACCAACGTGACGTCGCTCGCGCGCAGCTATTCGCTGCTCGAATACGTGCACCCCAACAACAAGGAAGGGCTGACCGGCAGCCACCACCTGACCTCGACCTGGCGTGACGACCTGCAGGCCTGGGTGGTCGACCTGAGCGCCACCAACGGCACCTTCGTCATCATCGGCGCGCTGCAGCCAGCCACCGCGCACGGCACCAATGCCTTCGGCGCCACCAACGGGCTCATCGGCACGTACACTGCCGACGGCTCGCTCAACGGTGCCGCGACCGCGACCGGCGCCGACCTCGAGGTCGGTTTCCTGTCGACCCTGCCCATCGCCCCCGGAGCGAGCGCGACCGTCGACTACTACTACGCCGTCGGCGCCGACCTGGCGTCGGTCGAAGCCATCGCGGCCCGGGTCAATGGTCAGACCGTCGCGCAGTGGTTCACCAAGCAGGCGTCGAGCTGGGCGTCGTGGCTGGCGACCGGCAAGGCGCCCGCCACCACCGACCCGGCGCTGCGCACCGCCTACGCGCTCTCGCTCATCAGCATGAAGGAAGCGCAGGGTCCTTTTGGTTCCTTCGTGGCTTCGACCAACCCGGCCTACAGCTTCAAGGTCTGGCCGCGCGATTCGGCCGCGGTCGCCATCGGGTTCGACGGCGCGGGCTTCACCGCCGACGCCGAGAAGTTCTGGCTGTGGATGGCGCAGGCCCAGGAAGACGGTCACGACCCCGACTTCCCCCCTGGCACCTGGGAGACCAACTACGACTACTGGCACCAGCACGTCCCCATCGGCTTCGTCGCGCCTGAATGGGACTCGCTGGGCCTCTTCATCGTCGGCGTCTACCAGCACTACGAGCTGCTGCTGACCCAGAACCCCACGCTGGCGGCCGCCTTCCTCGCCAAGGTCGAGCCGGCGGTCATCGCCGCGGCCCAGTTCATCGAGTCGGGGGTCAACCAGCCGCTGGTCAACCACGGCTTCGGGCCTGCCGACTTTTCCATCTGGGAAGACAAGTACGAGTGGGCCGGCTTCACCCAGACCACCTATGCGGCGGGGCTGTACGCGGCGCACCTGCTCGCGGCCCAGCCCGGCTTCGCGTTGATCGACGGCGGTGCCGGCTGGTTGGCGGCAGCCCGCACCATCAAGGCGCAGCTCGTCAGCCCCTACACGGCGGGCGCGTGCGGTGGCTTGTGGAACCCGACCGGCAACTTCCTGTACCGCGGCATTCTTCCCGATTGCACGCCCGACCTGCGGGTCGACTCGTCGGTCAACCTGGTCGCGGTGCTGGGGTTGCTCGACGTGAACGACGCCGAAGCGGCCGGCTTGCGGAAGGCGACGGTGGCCAGGTTGCAGCCCGAGCAGGGCTTCAACACCCAGGGCATTTCGCGCTTCGAGAACGACGAGTTCTACTACACCAGCATCTACAGCCCCGGCGGGCAGTACGAATGCAAGGTGCCCGAGCCGGTCTGGCCGCAGATGAGCATGTACGTCGGCATGGCCGAGCACTGGACCGGGAATGATGCAAGCGCGCTCGCCCGGCTGCACTGGGTGGTCAGCGTGATGGGCGTGGGCTTCACCGCGCCGGGCGAGGCGGTCGACTGGTCGACCCAGCAGTTGATGGTGAGCACCGCCATCGAGCCGGTGACCGCCTCGTGGTTCGTGCTGGGCGTGCTCAACTATCTCGACCAGTACGACACGCGACTGCCCGCCGACCCCGGGCATTGAGCCAGTGCGGTGCAGGAGCCAGCGGTCGGGCTCCTGCACATCAATTCGTTGCGTGACCGGGGCGGCGCGGGCAAAGACCTGGTCCATGCCCCGCGAGACGCGAGCCGACAAGCAGCAGCGAGCCAGCGCCATCATCGACCGGCTGGACCACGCCATGCCCGAGGCGAAAATCGAGCTCGATTCCACCACCCCGCTCGAGCTGCTGGTGGCCGTCGCGCTCTCGGCGCAGACCACCGACAAGCGCGTGAACCTGGTGACGCCCGCGCTCTTCCGCGACTTCCCCACCGCGCAGCACTACGCGCGCGCGACGCCCAAACAGCTCGAGGGGTACCTCAAGACCGTCGGCCTGTTCCGCAACAAGGCGAAGAACCTGGCGGCGCTGGGCCGCGAGCTGGTCGCCCGACACGGCGGTGCCGTGCCCACCACCCGTGCCGAGCTCGCACAGTTGCCCGGCGTGGGCCTCAAGACCGCCGGCGTGGTGGCCATTCACCTGGGCAGCGACACCGCCTTCCCCGTCGACACCCACGTGCTGCGCCTGTCGTGGCGCATGGGGTTGACGTCGAACACGAAGCCCGACGACGTCGAGGCCGACCTGCAGAAGCTGTTGCCGGTGACGCGCTGGTTCCAGGGCCACCAGCTCATCATCTGGCACGGGCGACGGGTCTGCCACGCGCGCTCGCCCGAATGTCACCGCTGCGTGGTGGCCGAGCTGTGCCCGAAGCGGGGCGTGAAGGTCACCAAGCCAGAGAAGCGATGAGCTCGGGGCGTTCGACGAAGGGCGTGCGGTCGGGGCGGCCGTCGCATTCGAACCACCGGCTCGCAGTCAGCTCGGCCTCGCGCACCAGCACCAGCGACGAGCGCGTGCCGTAGTTCCAGTCGGGCACGTCGACGCACACGCTGCCGCCGGGGTCACCGGGCGTGACCAGCCCCAGCAAGGCCTCGAGGGCCGGCACGGTCGGCGTCGCGGGCCAGTGACGGCGAATGAGCCCCACGCGTGCTTCTTCCTGGCCGGCGAAGCTGCGCTCGGTCACCACGTGCAGCCCGGGCGGCAGCGCGAGGTGGTCGACCCGCTCCCCATCACTCCAGGTGACGAAGGCGTCGGTGGCGTCGGCGTAGAGCAGGTGGAAGGCGTTGAAGCGGTGGGCGTCGAGCGGCGCGAGCTGACGGGCCAGCGCCTGGGCCGAGGTGGCGCGCAGGGCCTCGACCACCAGCGTGCCTCGCGATTCGCGCGCGAGGTCGCGGGGCGCCAGGAAGCGGTTGGTCACCCCGACGAAGAGGCCCGAGGCGTTGAGCCCCAGCCAGGTGCCGCCCGCCTGCTCGTCACGGGGCGCGACGAAGGCCTCACCGGGCCAGCGACGGGCGACCGAGGCCGGGCGCGAGCGAACCTCGTCGCGATTGGCCGCAATCAGCAAAGGTACATGGGGTTGCTGCCGGACGGCGGCGATCAGGGTACACATGCAGGTCGATGCGAGACAAACAACGAGAAGAGACGCGCCGCCGGCTCTACCACGCGGCCGTCGAAGTGTTCGCCCGCGACGGCGTCGACAGCTGCCGCATCGAAGACATCGCCCAGAAGGCCGAGGTCAGCCGGGCGGCCTTCTACTTCCACTTTCCGACCAAGGACGACGTCCTCATCGACTTCCTCCACGAGTCCGAGGTGCCGATGATCGAGGCCTTCCACGCGCTGCCGGTGACGGCGTCGCTCGAAGAGTTCCTCGAGGTGGTGGTCAAGAGCATGAGCGCGTTCTGGCAGGAAGAGGCCCACAAGGTCCTGCTCATCGACGTGTTCGCGGTGCAGTTGCGCCGGCTGCGGGTGCTGGCGCACGACCGTGACGCCGAGCCGGTGCGCGCGGTGGTCAGCCAGCGCTTCCACGAGGCCGCGGCGCGCGGGCAGCTCTCGCCGATGATTCCGCCGGAAATCCTCGCGGACTTCTTCCTGCTCAACTGCCTGGCCGCGATGGCTTCGTGGTGCGTGCAGCCCGTGCTGCCGCTCGAAGACACGCTGCGCGGCGTGACCATGTTGTTCCTGCACGGTGCGCACGCGCCCACCCTGCCTCCCGAAGTACCGGCGGCGGCGACGGCGAAGGGCAAGCGCTCATGAGCGTGTTCCGCGAAGGGCTGTACCAGGGCCGGCATGTCTTCGTGACCGGCGGGTCGAGCGGCATCAACCTGCGCATCGCCGAGGCCTTCGGTGAAATGGGCGCGAAGGTGACCATCAACGGCCGCAAGGTCGACAAGCTCGATGCCGCGGTGGCGGGCCTGAAGCAGAAGGGCCTCACCGCGCTGGGCGTGGCCGCCGACGTGCGCGACTACGCCGCGGTCGAGAAGGCCATCGAACAGGCGGTCGCGGCCCACGGCGAAATCGACGTGCTGGTGTGTGGCGCGGCCGGCAACTTCCCTGCTCCGGCGCTGGGCATGTCGTCGAACGGCTTCAAGGCGGTGGTCGACATCGACCTGGTCGGCACCTTCAACGCCACGCGCGCGGCGTTCGAGAAGCTGCGCAAGCCGGGCGCCAGCATCATCGCCATCTCGGCGCCGCAGGCCGCGGTGCCCTACCCCATGCAAGCGCACGTGTGCGCGGCGAAGGCCGGCGTCGACATGCTGGTCAAGACGCTGGCGCTCGAGTGGGGGCCGTCGGGCGTGCGGGTGATGTCCATCTGGCCGGGGCCCATCGAAGGTACCGAGGGCATGCAGCGCCTGGCCGGCGACGAGGCGTCGAAGAAGGCCATCGAGCGCAAGCTGGCGCTGCAGCGCTTCGGCACGAAGGACGAGGTGGCCCAACTGGCGCTCTTCCTCGCGTCGGACGCGGCGCGCTACTGCACCGGCGGCGTGTACACGGTCGATGGTGGCATGTCGCTCATCGGCGGCTCATTGATGTCGTTCTGAAGGAAGCACGGCGCGTGCGAGCCCTGACCCGACTGCCTGGGCCAAAGCTCGCGCACGCCGAACTGACCCACCTGGCGCGCCAGCCCATCGACCTCGCGCTGGCGCTGAAACAACACGCGGCGTACCGCGCGGCGCTCGAAGGCCTCGGACTTTCGGTCGAGGTGATGCCGGCGCTCGAGGGCTTTCCCGATGCGCCGTTCGTCGAAGACGTCGCGCTGAGTTTTCCCGAGCTGAACGTGGTGTGTCGGCCGGGGGCGGCCAGCCGTTCGGGGGAAGTCGACGCCTTCGTCGCGCACCTGGGCATCGATCGCCCGCTCCATCGCCTGACCGCGCCGGCCACCCTCGACGGCGGCGACGTACTGCGAGTGGGTCGCGAGGTCTTCGTGGGCCTGTCGACGCGCACCACCGCGGCGGCGGTGGAACAGCTCGCTTCAGCGCTCGCGCGGCACGGTTACCGGGTACACCGAGTTCGAGTGCCGGGCGCGCTCCACCTGAAGACCGCGGTGACCGCGCTGCCCGACGGCCGGCTGGTGATGAACCGCGCGTGGGTCGAAGCGGGCGCGTTCGAGGGCTTCACGGTCGTCGACGTCGACCCGCGCGAGCCATTCGCCGCGAACTGCCTGCATGCGGGCGGGGCGGTCCTCCACGCGTTTCCGGCGACGGCGACGCGCCTCGAGCGCGCGGGCTTCGAGGTGCGCCTGCTCGAGCTCTCGGAGTTCGGCAAGGCCGAGGCGGGGCTCACGTGCTTGAGCGTGGTGGTGCCGCCCCGTGCCGGGTGACGAGACCTGGGCTGCTTGCGGCGGGTGGACTTCGTTGCTCATATCGCTCGCGTCATGGACGACCGCGAGGTGCGAGACGCGCTCGAACGCGCCCAGAGCCGGCTCGCGACGGCCATGGCGAAGGTGGACGAGCTCGAGCAGCGCAAGCGGGTCGCCGAGCTGAACGAGCAGCAACATCGTGCGCTGGTGGCCGCGCTCGAAGAGCGGGTGCGGTCGCTGGAAGCGGCGCTTTCGCGGGCCACCTCGCTTCGCGCAGTTCGAGCCGACGATGCGCAGCGACAACGACTGGCCGAACAACTGGTCTCGACCAGGACCAACTCCGCGCGGTGAAGCAGCGGTTGGCCCAAGGTCGATCGACAGCTCCCCTCGCTTCCCCCGTCGAACGCCTGCGGCAAGTGCGGGCGCCGCATGCTGCCACCGGTGGAGCTGCGGGGAGAAGTGACGGTGACGCTCGCCATCGACCGCGAGCCGTCGGCGTTCTCAAGAGACGTGGTCCACTCCGCCCTGCTCGCGCACACGTGTGAGCATGTGGCTTCGTCGAACTGTTCGCCAGCGACCCCAGGGCACTCGGCGAAGCCATCTCGAGCGTGCGCACGCGGTGACCCGCTTCAGCGCAGCGCGCGGGAACGCGTGACCCGCTCGGGCGGTGCGAAGCCCGCTGACCGGTAGAGCCGCACCGCCGCTTCGTTCTGGGACCGGACCATCAGGTGCATGGCGCGCGCGCCCTCGGCTCCGCGAAGCGCATCAACAGCGGCATCACCGATGTGCCGAGCCCACGGCCTCGCACCTCGGGCTCGAGAACCAGCTCGGTCAGCCACGCCTCGCGGCCGGCCCATTCGAGGTCGAAGCCCCAGGTCAGCACCGCGTACCCCGACGACGGGAAGAAGGGGCGCCGGTATCCTTTCCCCGCCCTCGACCATCTGTGGGTCACACCTTGCCGGGGACCCCATGGAATCACTCAAACGCTTCGTCGACGCCGCCTTCTACACGCGCAACACCCCGGGTTGGGAACGACTGCTGCGGGCCGTCTTTGCGGCAACCCTCCTCTTTCCAGCAGTGACGAGCCGGGTCGGGCTGCTCGCCGCGGGCGTCCTGGTGGCCTCGGCGGTGGGGTTGCTGGCGACCGCGTCGACCGGCTTCTGCCCCGCCTGCTACTTTGCCGGTCGACGAATGCTCGCGCGCCGGGAACCTCGATGAGTGACCAACTGCTCGACACGCTCGCGATGCGCGCGGGCGCGGGAGATCGCGCAGCGTTCGAGCGCCTGCTCGAGAAGACCGGGCCCGAGCTGCGACGGGTGGCGACGCGCGTCTGCCGCACCCATGCCGACGCCGACGACGCGGTGCAGTCCACGCTCCTCATTCTGACTTCCCGCACCTCGCTGCTGCGGGGTGTCAGCCGCTTCACCGCGTGGGTCTTCACGGTCGTGCGCAACCAGTGCCTGCAACTGGCGCGGCTGGCCTGGCGCGAACACGCGACCGACGACGCGCTCGACGAGCGGCTCGAGGCGAAGCTGGCGTCACTCGACGACGTGGTGCTGGCGCGGTCGCTGGTGCAGGTCATCGAGGCGTTGCCCGAGCCGCTGCGCGAGGTCTTCGTGCTGCGCGAGCTCGACGGGCTGTCGGGCCCCGAGACCGCGAAGGCCCTCGGGCTCTCGCTCGAGGCGGTGAAGATGCGGCTGCACCGGGCCCGGCGACGGGTTCGCCAGGCGTTGGCCGAGCCCCCTGAGTCCGACGCGACCAGCCGCACGGACTCGGCCACGCCCTGCAGAAACCCATGACACGCTGCGGCGTGGCGATTAACTCGTGCGCCATGACCGTTTCCGTCGGCATCGAAGCAATGGGCCTGGCCGTTCCCGAGCTGTACGTCGACATGGCGCAACTGGCCGAAGCGCGCGGCGTGCCGGTGGGCAAGTTCGTCGAAGGCATCGGGCTCAAGCAGATGTCGGTGCCAGCGGTCGACGAAGACACGGTGACGTTGGCGGTGCGGGCGGCGCGCATGGCGTTGGCAGGCGTCGACCTGAAGGACGTCGGCCTGTGCATCGTCGGCACCGAGACCGCGGTCGACCACAGCAAGCCGGTGACCTCGTTCGTGCAGGGGCTGCTGGGCCTGCCCACCCACTGCCGCATCTACGAGACCAAGCACGCCTGTTACGGCGGCACCGCCGGGCTGATGACCGCCCTCGATTGGATTCGCTCGGGCAGCAACCGGGGCCGCAAGGCGCTCATCATCGCCAGCGACATCGCGCGCTACGGGCTGCGCTCGGCCGGTGAGCCGACCCAGGGCGCCGGCGCGGTGGCGATGCTGGTGAGCGCCACCCCCTCGCTGGTCGCCTTCGACCAGAACGTCGGCACCTACGCCAACGACGTGATGGACTTCTGGCGGCCGCTCTATTCGAAGGACGCGGTGGTCGACGGCCAGTATTCCGTCACGTGCTACCTCGACGCGCTCCGTGGGGCGTACCGCGCCCACCAGGAAACCGGCACCGGCGTGACGCCGAGCTATTCCGACCGCTTCGCGGCCATCGCGTACCACGTGCCCTACCCGAAGATGGCGAAGAAGGCCCACGAAGCGCTGCGCCTGGTCGACGGTGACGCTGCGCCGGCCGCCAGCTTCGAGCGCCAGGTGCGCACCGGGCTGTTGCTGCCCGAGCGCGTCGGCAACATCTACACCGGCTCGCTCTACCTCTCGTTGCTCAGCGTGCTCAACGGTGACCCGCGCGCGCTCGATGGCCAGGCGCTGGGTTTCTTCAGCTATGGCTCGGGCTCGTGTGCCGAATTCTGGTCGGGCACGGTGACGCCCGGCGCGCAGGCGAAGGTGAAGGCGCTGGGGCTCGGGGCGCTGCTCGAGGCACGGCGGCAGCTGACCATCGCCGAGTACGAGCAGATCATGACCGCGCGCGAAGGCCTCGACACCCGCGTGCCCGGTGCCGACCCGGTGCCCGCGTTCCGCTTCGCGGGCGTCGAGAACCACCGCCGACTCTACACCCGAGCGTGACCCCGCCGAGGGAGGCGGGGCCTGGGGCTGTCGCGCGACCGACGCAACGCGTTAAGCTCGTCACATGACGGGTCTGTACACGCCGAGCACCGAGAAGAGCAGCTGTGGCATCGGTTTCGTGGCGAACATCAAGGGCGTCAAATCGCGCGGCATCGTCGAAGAAGCGCTGGTGGTGCTGCAGCGCATGGCGCACCGCGCGGCGACCGGCGCCGACCCGCTGACCGGTGACGGTGCCGGCATCATGGTGCAGGTGCCCCACCGCTTCTTCAAGCGCGAGGGGCTCAAGCTGGGCTTCGAGATGCCCCGCAAGCGCTGTTACGGCGTGGGCCAGGTCTTCCTGCCCACCGAGCGGTTCGCGCGTGAAGAGTGCGAGCGCATCATCGCCGACGTGGTGGGGCTCGAAGAGCAGAAGCTGCTGGGCTTCCGCGACGTGCCGGTCGACGAGTCGCGGCTGGGGCCGGTGGCGCGCAGCGTGTTGCCGGTGATGAAACAGGTCTACATCGCCCGGCGGCGGTGCGTGCCCAGCGCCTTCGAGCGCAAGCTGTTCGTCATTCGCAAGCTGATCGAGAACCGGGTGCGCGCCTCGGGCGTCGACCCGCTGGGGCGCTTCCACATCGCGTCCTTGTCGGCCGAGACCATCGTCTACAAGGGCCTGCTGCTGCCCTCGCAGTTGCCCGAGTTCTACGACGACCTGCGCGACCCCGACTTCGTCTCGGCCATCGCGGTGGTGCACTCGCGCTTCTCGACCAACACCTTCCCCACCTGGGACCTGGCGCAGCCCTTCCGCTTCATCGCCCACAACGGCGAAATCAACACCGTGCAGGGCAACCGCAACTGGATGAATGCGAGGCGCGCGCTGCTGCAGTCGGCGAAGTTCGGCGGCACGCTCGACCGGCTGCACCCCATCATCGTGCCGGGCAAGAGCGACTCGGCGCAGTTCGACAACATGCTCGAGCTGCTCACGCTGGCGGGCCGCTCGCTGCCGCACTCGATGATGTTGCTCATTCCCGAAGCGTGGTCGGGCAACGCCGAGATGGACGACGCGCGCCGCGCCTTCTACGAGTTCTCGAGTTCCTTGATGGAGCCGTGGGACGGCCCGGCCGCCATGGTCTTCACCGACGGGCACCTGGTGGGCGCCACGCTCGACCGCAACGGCCTGCGGCCTGCGCGCTTCGTGGTGACCCGCGACGACCGCGTCATTCTCTCGAGTGAGGTCGGCGTCATCGACGTGCCGCCCGAGCAGGTGGTGCGCAAGGGCCGCCTGCAGCCGGGCCGCATGTTCCTGGTCGACACCGACGAAGGGCTGCTGCTCGACGACGCCGGCGTGAAGGACGAAATCGTCAAGCGCTGGCCGTACCGCAAGTGGCTCGACCGCAACGTCTTCACCTTCGACGAATTGCCGGAAGTGCCGGCGCCGCCCCCACCCGGCCCCGAGGAACTGGCGCGACTGCAGCGCGCGTTCGGCTACACCGACGAAGACCTGCGGCTGCTGCTGGCGCCCATGGCCGAGAGCGGCAAGGAACCGACGGGGTCGATGGGCAACGACACCCCGCTGGCGGTGCTCAGCGATCGCGCGCCCTCGCTGTTCGACTATTTCCACCAGCTCTTCGCCCAGGTCACCAACCCGCCCATCGACCCCATTCGCGAATCGATGGTGATGTCGCTGGCCACCAGCATCGGCCCCGACGGCAACACCTTCGACGAGACGCCCGAGCAGTGTCACCGGCTCTCGCTGCCCGGCCCCATTCTCGACAACGCGCACGCCGCGCGGCTCAAGGGCATGCGGGCGCTAGGCGCTTTCGAGCCCCAGGTGCTGCCGCTGACCTACGTGGGCAACCTGGAGGACGCGGTGCTCGCGCTGTGCGACGACGCGGTGGCGGCGGTCGAGTCGGGCGCGGGCCTGCTGATTCTGAGCGATCGCGGCGTCGACGCGGTGCGAAGGCCCATACCCGCCCTGCTGGCCTGCAGCGCCGTGCACCAGCGCCTGGTGAAGGACGGCATTCGTCGCCACACCGGCCTGCTCGTCGAGACCGCCGAGGCGCGCGAAGTGCACCACTTCGCCCTGCTCATCGGCTTCGGGGCGGCGGCGGTCAACCCGTGGCTCGCGCTCGACTCGCTGCCGCCAGGGCAGGAGTCGGTCGACCACTTCATCAAGGCCATCAGCGAGGGGCTGCTCAAGGTGATGTCGAAGATGGGCATCAGCACGGTGCAGTCGTATCGCGGCGCGCAGATCTTCGAGGCGGTGGGGCTCGAGCCGTCGCTGGTCGAGCGCTTCTTCCACGGCACGCCCTCGCGGCTGGCGGGCATCGGGCTGACCGAGCTCGATCGCGAGGTGGGCGAGCGACACGCGCGAGGCTTCGGCACCACCCCCACCGACGCGCTGCGGGTGCCGGTGCTGGGTGGCACGCAACAGTGGCGGGCCCAGGGCGAGCGACACGCGTGGACCCCCGAGACCATCGGCGCGCTGCAACACGCCACCCGCACCGCCGACTACGCGCGCTTCACCGCCTACGAAAGGTCGATGGACGAGCAGGCCCAGCCGCTGCTGTTGCGCAGCCTGCTCGAGTTCGACCTCAGCGTCGCGAAGCCAGTGCCGTTGACCGAGGTCGAGCCGGCCTCGGCCATCGTGAAGCGCTTCGTGTCGGGAGCGATGTCGTTCGGGTCCATCAGCGCCGAGGCGCACGAGACCCTGGCCATCGCCATGAACCGCCTGGGCGGGAAGTCGAACAGCGGTGAAGGCGGTGAAGAATCGAGACGTGCGACGCCCGACGCCAACGGCGATTCGCGGCGCAGCGCCATCAAGCAGGTGGCCTCGGCGCGCTTCGGCGTCACCACCGAGTACCTGGTCTCGGCCGACGAGCTGCAAATCAAGGTCGCGCAGGGCGCCAAGCCCGGTGAAGGCGGCCAGTTGCCCGGCCACAAGGTCGACGAGCGCATCGCGAAGGTGCGGTGGTCGACGCCGGGCGTGACGCTCATCTCGCCGCCTCCGCATCACGACATCTATTCCATCGAAGACCTGGCGCAGCTCATCTACGACCTGCAGTCGGTCAACCCGGCCGCGCGGGTCAGCGTGAAGCTGGTCAGTGAAGTCGGCGTCGGCACCATCGCCGCGGGCGTGGCCAAGGCGGGCGCGGGCGGCGTCACGGTGTCGGGCTACGAAGGGGGCACCGGCGCGTCTCCCATCTCGAGCATCAAGCACGCGGGGCTGCCGTGGGAACTGGGCCTCGCGGAAGCCCAGCAGGTGCTGGTGATGAACCGCCTCAGAGATCGCATTCGCCTGCAGGTCGACGGCGGGCTGCGCACCTCGCGTGACGTGATGGTCGCCACCCTGCTGGGCGCCGAGGAATTCGGCCTCGCCACCGCCAGCCTCATCGTCGAAGGCTGCGTGATGCTGCGCAAGTGACACCTCAACACCTGCTCGGTGGGCGTGGCCACGCAAGACCCGAAGCTGCGCGAGCACTTCCACGGGCGCGTGGAAGACCTGGTGACCTTCTTCACCTTCATCGCCGAGGGCGTGCGGCGGCACCTGGCCGCGCTCGGCTTCCGGTCGGTCGAAGAAGCGGTGGGCCGCGTCGAGCGGCTGCGCCAGCGTACCGACGTGGGCCACTGGAAGGCGCGGCGGGTCGACCTGTCGGCGCTGCTGACCACGCCGGTCGACGGCCCGCGCTCGTGCAGCACGCCGCAGAAGAAGGACCTGTCGGGGCACCTCGACCAGGCGCTGCTGGCCCGCGCGAAGGACGGCGCGACGGTGCCGGTGACCAACGTGCACCGGGCAGTGGGCGCGATGCTCTCGGGCGACCTGGTGCGCAAGCATGGCGCCGCGGGGCTGGCCGACGACGCGCTGCACGTGAAGCTGCGGGGGTCCGCGGGGCAGAGCTTCGGCGCGTTCCTCTGTCGCGGCGTGACGCTCGACATCGAAGGTGAAGCCAACGACTCGGTCGCCAAGGGCTTGTCGGGCGGGCGCGTCATCATCGCGCCTCCGCGCGGCGGCTCGTTCGCGCCGGAAGACAACGTCCTCATCGGCAACACCGCGCTCTATGGCGCGACCGCCGGTGAGGCCTTCTTCTCGGGCCTGGCTGGCGAGCGCTTCGCGGTGCGAAATTCGGGTGCCACCGCCGTCGTGGAAGGCGTGGGCGACCACGGCTGCGAGTACATGACCGGCGGCGTGGTGGTGGTGTTGGGGCCGACCGGCCGAAACTTCGCGGCAGGCATGAGCGGCGGCACCGCCTACGTGCTCGACCGCAACCGCACCTTCAAGCAGCGCTGCAACCTCGAGATGGTCGAGCTGGAGTCGCTGGTCGACGAATCGGAAATCTGGCTCGTGTACGGGCTGGTCGAGAGCCACCTGCGGCTGACCCGAAGCCCGCTCGCGCAACGTGTGCTCGACAACTGGGAGCACCTGGTCGACGCCTTCGTCAAGGTGATGCCCACCGATTACCGCAAGGTGCTGCAGGCGCGGCGGGCCCAGCGGCTGCGACCTCCGCCCAGTGCACCACGGCTGCGCGCCATCAGCGGCGGGGAGGGCTGACGACATGGGCAAGCCAACCGGCTTCATGGAATGGGACCGCGAGCTGCCGCACAAGCGGGAGGTCGCCGAGCGGGTCCGTGACTCGAAGGAATTCACGCTGCCCCTGCTGCCCGAAGAGGCGACGCGTCAGGCCGGGCGCTGCATGGACTGCGGCGTGCCGTTCTGTCACCGAGGCTGCCCGCTGGGGAACCTGATTCCCGACTTCAACGAGCACGTGTTCGCGGGGCGCTGGCGCGAGGCGTGGGACGTGCTCACCAGCACCAACGAGTTCCCCGAGTTCACCGGGCGGCTGTGCCCGGCGCCCTGCGAAGGCGCGTGCGTGCTGGCCATCGACCAGGGGCCGGTCACCATCGAGCAGCTCGAGAAGGAAATCGTCGAGCGCGCGTTCGTCGAGGGGTGGGTGGTGCCGAGGCCTCCGCTCATTCGCAGCGGGAAGTCGGTCGCCGTCGTCGGTTCCGGGCCAGCGGGGCTCGCCGCAGCGGCGCGGCTCAATCGATTGGGGCATCAGGTGACGGTGCTCGAGCGCGCTGACGCGGCGGGCGGCCTGTTGCGCTACGGCATTCCCGACTTCAAGTTGGAGAAGTGGGTCATCGAGCGACGGCTGAAGCTGCTCGAGGCCGAGGGCGTGGTGTTCAAGACCGGCGTCGACGTCGGCCGCGCGCCCACGTGGAACGAGCTTCGGGCTTCGCACGATGCGGTGGTGGTGGCGATTGGAGCGCAGCGACCGCGCGCGCTCGAGGTGCCGGGCGTCGAGCTCTCGGGCGTGATGCAGGCGATGGACTACCTGGAGGCGTGGAACCGCGGTGGACCGCCGCTCGCGCGCGGCAAGCGGGTGGTGATTCTGGGCGGTGGCGACACCGGGTCCGATTGTCTTGGGACCGCGCATCGACAGGGTGCGGCGTCGGTGATGCAGGTCGAGCTGATGGGAGCGCCTCCCTCGACTCGCGCGGCGGGCAACCCGTGGCCGCAGTGGCCGCTCGTCTTCCGCACCAGCTCGAGCCAGGAAGAAGGCGGGCAGCGGCTGTTCGCCCGGCGGACGACCCGGCTGAGCGGTGAAGGTGGGGCGCTGCGGGCCTTGCACTGGGTCGACGTGCAGTCTCCCGGCAGAGAGGAAGCGGTGGTGCCCGTCGACCTGCTCATTCAGGCCATGGGCTTCGTGGGGCCGCAGACGACGTCGTTGGTCGAGCAGCTCGGGGTCTCGCTCGATGCGCGCGGGAACGTCAACGCGGTGGGGAAGTTCGAGACGTCGGTGCCTGGCGTGTTCGTCGGTGGTGACGCGTCACGCGGGGCTGCGCTCATCGTCACGGCCATCGCCGACGGGCGCGACCTGGCGGCGGTGGTGGACGAGCGGCTGAGGCGCTGAGGCCTCGAAGGGGCGATGACGGCGGTGGTTCGTTTTCACTGCGGACCACGCGGCAGCCCCTCGACTCGCGCGGTCAGGGTCAGGTCTTGAAAAACGTGAGTTGAGGGTTTCCAGCTCGCAACGCTGCCCTCAGCGCCTCGACCCAGGTGCCACGATCGAGGCCGCGACTGGTCACTCTGATCGAGTTCCACCCCAAGGCGGTCAAGCGCGTCGTCACTTCGCGGTCGTGTTCGAACCGTTCGCGCTGGGAGTGGAAGCCATACCCGTCGACGTGCAGCGCGACCTTCTCGCGCACCCACGCAAAATCCAGCCGCACCACGTAGCTGTCGCGGTCGAAGACATCGTGTTGGTGCACCGGTCGTCGAACCCCGGCCTTGCGAAGCAGACGGAAGACCTTCGCCTCCAGCGCCGAGTCAGTGTGCTGGCCGTCACGCTCGTCGAGCAAGCCGGAGAGCTGTACGACCCCAGCCACGCCGTGGTGGCCTCGCTCGAGCGTGTGCTCGAGTGCTGCTCCAAGCCTGGGGTTCCGGCGCTGCGCCGCATCGAGGGCAAACTCCAGGCGTTCCTCGCCGACCTGACCTGCCAGGTCCAGAATGGTTCGTGCGAGATCCGTCACCCGCAGACCGTCGACCACCCGGGTCTCGAAGGGCACTCTGGTGCGGTGCAGCACCAGCCCGTCGAGAACCGGCTCGGTCGTGCTCGACTTTGCGCCACGCCCACGAAGCATCAGCGCCTCAATCGTCGCGGGCCTCGCTTCGAAGCCGTCGAGCCGAAGCACGTGGGCGGCGCTCGCATGTGAGAGGGTGGAGCCCGGCCCGAGCCGAAGCAGCGCGAGCTGGGCGCGTTGCTCCCAGGTGCGACGAGCCGCGGGGAACCGATAGATCTTCGTGCACACGCGCTCGAGCTGGCCCGTATCCAGCCGCCACCGAACGGCCGCCGGTCGCACGCCGCCTTCCCGAAACTGCTCGCTTGTCAGCAACCCGTGCTGCCGACCCGCGAGCGCCACCATCCGCCGCCACCCCTCATCGCCCATGTGCCCATCATGACGACGGGGTCTGACGTTCTGGCAGTCACTTTTGTTGTGGGGACAACAAGAGTGACTGCCAGAACGCTCAACCCGTCACTTCCAACCCTCCACGTTCGCAAGCTCGCGAGCCGAGATGCTGTCTGCGCTCGGCTGGGCGGCCGGCGTACCCAGAGCAGCCGCCCAGCCTCGAGGCAGTTGTGGAGCCCTCAGTCACCTGCGCCGACGACTCACCAGCCGCGGTCGTCCTCGTTGAACACGCCGTGTCTCTCGACGAAGCCCGCATACGCCACAAAATCCTGCTGGTTGTCCTCGAGCCAGCGCACCGTGCGACGCACGTCGGCCGGCTGGGTCGCGGGCCGCTCGAACTCAAGCGACCGGGAGACGCCGAGCGCCTTCACTTTTGGCACCTGCCCACCGACATGGGTCCTCTTCTTCGCACGTGTCTTCACGTGTGCAGAACGTTCGCGCATGAGCTGGAGGCCCACCAGTACCACCGGCCACGATTGAGTCCCCCTGCCCCGCGCGGTACACGCCCACGCATGACCACCTGGACCATCGAACACGACGGAGACGTCGCCCTGCTCTCGCGCGACGACGGCAAGGCCAACACGGTGCTGGTGCCCGAGTTCCAGGGGCTGGAAGCGGCGCTCGACACCATCGCGGCCAGCAAGGCGAGCGCGGTGGTGCTCACCGGCCGCCCCGGCTTCTTCAGCGCGGGCCTGAACCTGAAGGCCCTGGGCGCGATGTCGATGCAGCAGAAGCAGGAATTGGTGAGCGCGATGGGCAGCGCGGTGCTCAAGCTCTTCCTCTTCCCCCGCCCGGTGGTGGCGGCGGTCTCGGGTCACGCGTTGGGTGGCGGCGCGATGTTCGCGCTGGCGGCCGACGTGCGGCTCTTCGCCGAGGGCGCGTTCAAGTTCGGCCTCAACGAAGTGCCGGCCGGCCTCTTCGTGCCGACGTACGCCATCGAGCTGATGCGCGCGGCGGTCTCGCCCGCGCACCTGACGCCGCTGGTGGTGCACGGCCGGGTCATCAACCCTGGCGAGGCCCTGGCGATGAACGTCGCCGAGTCGGTGCATGCGCCCGAGGCGCTGAAGGCCGCCGCGCTGGCCCGCGCGCGCGCGCTGGGTGAGCTCAACGGCACGGGCTACGCCTCGACCAAGCGCCTGGTGCGTGAGGGCGGTGCCCAGTTGGCGAAGAGCCGCCTGGCCGCCGAGCTCGAGCAGTTGGCCACCCTGATGGGCTGACGCAACCTTTCGGCGCGCCGCGGGTTCTTCCTGAACCGGAGGAGGCACACCCATGCGCCGAATCATGCTCGTCAGTCTGGTCCTGGCCTTCGCCGGCTGCGTGTCGCCGACCATGGCGGCCCGTGCCGCTCTCGCGCGATACCAGCCGGGCGTCGGCGACGACGACTCGTCGCCGCAACCAGTGCCGCCGCCACCACCGGTCGACGACGGCTTCGCCCGCCTGCAGCAACAATGGCAGGAACGCGACGAGCAGCAGCGCGCGCACATGCAGGCCGACAGCCAACGCCAGCTCGAGCAGGCCCAGCAGTCGCTGCGCGACGAGCAGCAGCGACAGGCCGAAGACGCCCAGCGTCGAGCGCAACAGGAGCAGGCCGAGGCAGCGAACGCCGAGTGGCTTCAGCGCGAACAGCAACTGTTGCTGACCCCCAGCCCTTGAAGCGCCCACAGGCACCAACCCGGTGCTTGTCACCTTCCCGTCACCGAACTGTTGCCCCGGGGCCGCACGAGAGTGGTGGAACGGGCTCATGGCCATTCAAGGGTTGATCCGCTTCCTGCTCCCGAAGGACGACGGTTGGTACGACATGCTCGAGGAGCTCGGGCGGCTCGGTCACGAGGCCTCGAAGGCGCTGCTGCAGTTCCGCGATCAGCCGGCGGCCCGGGTGCAGGAAGACGTGCAGGTGCTCGAGCACAAGGCCGACGACGTGGTGCGCCGCATGGAAGACGCGCTGGCCCGCACCTTCGTCACCCCCATCGACCGCGAAGACCTGCACCGGCTCTCGGGGCAGCTCGACGACATCATCGACCTGATGACCCTCTCGGCGCGGTCGTTCACGCTCTACAACCTCGAGAAGCCGACCGCGGCCATGCTGCAGTTGATGGAGCGACTCGAGGTCACCACCCGCATCTTGTCGGAGGCGCTGCCCAAGCTGCGCCGCCACGAATACCAGGGGCTCATCGACGAAGGTCGCAAGGTGCGCGCGGTCGAGAAGGAAGCCGACGTCATCTACCGCCAGGCCATTCGCAACCTCTTCGCGGGTGACCAGGCCGCCATGGACCCCCGCGACCTCTTCAAGCAGAAGGAAGCGCTCGACACCCTCGAGAACGCGGTCGACCACTGCGACAACGTGGCCGACGTTCTCGCCAACCTGGCCGTGAAGCATGGTTAGCCTGCTGTTGGCGGTGGTCGTGATGGCCATCGTGTTCGACTACATCAACGGCTTCCACGACGCGGCGAACGCGATCGCCACCGTGGTGTCGACCGGCGTGTTGCCCATTCGCACCGCGGTGTTGCTCGCGGCAGCGCTCAACTTCATGGGCGCCATCACCGGCACCGCGGTGGCCAAGACCATCGCCTCGGGGTTCGCCGACCCGGCCATCGTGACCCAGACCGTGGTGCTGGCCGCGCTGGTCGGCGCCTCGACGTGGAACCTCATCACCTGGTGGTTCGGCATTCCCAGCAGCTCGTCGCACGCGCTGGTGGGCGGGCTGGCGGGCTCGGTGGTGGCGCACGCGGGGCTCGACGCCTTCAAGTGGCACGCGCTGGTCGAGAAGGTGCTCATTCCACTGGTGGCGAGCCCCACCATCGGCTTCGTGGTGGCCTTCTTCCTGATGATCGCCCTGGTGTGGGTGGCGCGCGGCGGGTGGCCAACGTGGGTGCTCTTCGTGCTCGGCCTGGCGGTGTCGGTGGGCCTGGTCGACGCGGGGCTGCACGCGCAGGCGCTGTACGCGGCCTTCCTCGACTCGAAGTGGGAAACCAAGGTCGTGCTGGCGCTCGCGCTGGCCCTGGCCGTGATGATTCCCTTCCTCTGGGGAGCGCGGCCGGGCTTCGTGCAGACCCACTCGCGGCGCCTGCAACTGCTCAGCGCGTCGATGATGGCCTACAGCCACGGCTCGAACGACGCGCAGAAGTCGATGGGCATCATCACCCTGGCGCTGATGGCCTTCGTGAGCGCCGGCAACGCCCTGCCCCCCGACGCCCCGAATTGGATTCTGCCGGTCGGCGGCAACGTGCCGATGTGGGTCATCATCGCGTGCGCCGGCGCCATCGCCGCGGGCACGGCCGCTGGTGGCACGCGCATCATCAAGACCATGGGCACGAAGATCATTCGCATCACGCCCATTCAGGGCTTCGCGGCCGAGACCGCGGGCGCGCTCACCATTCTGGGCGCCAGCCACCTGGGCATTCCGGTGTCGACCACCCACGTCATCAACGCCGCCATCATGGGCGTCGGTGCCAGCAAGCGCGTGTCGGCGGTGCGCTGGGGCGTGGCCGGCAACATCCTCATCGCGTGGGTGGTGACGCTGCCGCTGTCGGCCGCGTTCGCCTGGGTCTCGATGAAGGTGCTGGGCGCGATGTTCGGCTGACGGTGCGCGACGAAATCCACTGCGCGCGGCTCGGCGGGGCTGCTACAGCACCGCCCGTGAGCCTCAAGACGCTCGTGATGACCGCCGTGCTGACTTCGGGTTGCGTGAACCACGCGAAGTCCAGTGGGTTCGCGACCTCGGGCGTGCACGCGGTGGTCACCGGGCCGGTTCGCCTCTGCCACCTCTGCCAGGCGCCTCCCGGCACCGAGGACGTGGGGGTCATCGAAGCGCACGGCAACAACCTCGGGCTCGAGCAGGTCTCGACCGAGTTCGCCGAGCGCGCCCGCCTGCTCGGTGGCAACGTCGCGCGAATCGACCGGATGAAGGCGAAGTACGAGTGGGTCACGCAGACCTATACCTACAAATGCGGCAGTTCGACCTGCGTCGGTTCGCGCCAGGTCGAGGTTGAGACCTTCAGCGTTCAGGGTCACGCCTTCCACGTACCGGAGTCACGATGAGCCTTCCCCGAATCGTCGTCGCGTTCCTGCTCTGCGCCTGTTCGTTCGCGCCTGAAGTCCGCGGAAGCCACGTGCTGACCGGCTCGCCCGGCCGCCCCCACCCGGGCGCGAAGATCGTGATGGTCGGCGGCGCCATGCCTGACCACGCCGAAGAAGTGGCCATCGTGCAGATTCGTGGCATTCGTGGCGCGGCCCTGCCCGAGGTCATCGCCGGTCTGCAGGCCGAGGCCAACGAGCTGGGGTGCGACGCGGTGGTCCAGGTTCAGGTCGACCAGGGCCTCACGATGGTCTCGGCCACGGGCGTCTGCGTGCGAACCACGACGCCTGCGTTGGCCCAGACCGCTCCAGCGGCTCCGGCGACTCGCGCGGTCGTGCACACGTGCGTCGCCGCCGAGCTGCCCGAGTGGAAGACCGCCTCGGCGGTCGAGAAGAAGGCGCTGGTCGAACGCTGCAGGTAGGCGGCGGTCAGTCCAGCACGGGCGCGAGCAACGGCACGGCTCGCAGCGACATCGCCTCGTCGAGCCAGAGCGCCACCAGGAAATGGCCCCGCCTGCGCAGGCGCCCAGCTTCTGAACGCGCGCAAGAGCAGAGACGGCCGAGGAACGGGTGTTCGTGCTCGCCGGGTGAAGCCCCCGAAGCGGACGTCGCTCGCCTCGCCAGGCTCAGCGGCGCTGACGACGCGCCGCGCGAGAGGCGAGCACCACCCCAGCCGCCAGCAGCACCGCGAGGCCGTCGACGGTGCCGCACGAGCAACCGCCCTGGGCACCTGGTCCGGTACCGCCGTCGGCGAGCACGCCCGCGTCTTCCATCGAGCCCGCGTCCGGCGGAGGCGTACCGGCATCCATCGACGTGCCAGCATCGGTGCCCGGGCGCGCGGCGATCGAGATGTTCGCGCAGTGGTGGTACCAGCACCCGCCCGGGTTGTTGAGCGGGTGGTTCGACATGAACTCCTGAATCTGGAGCACGCAGTTGGTGCACGTCACGTTCGTGGGCAACTTGACGGTGAAGCTCTGCATGCCGCTGAGCGCGGTGGTGTGCAGCAATTGCCCGTCAGCCAGCGCCGGAAAGGTCGGCACCGTCTCGATGGTGGTGCTGCCACACGCCGTCGCGCCGGGCGTCACCACCGGGTCGGCCGGCAGATCGCTCTGGCCATTCACCCCCAGCACCACCCGGTAATGCCCAGGATGGAAGATGACCTCGTTGATGGTGACGGTGACCGTGTCGCCCTGGAAATACGGGGTGACGATGTTGCTGGGGGTCGCCGCACTCTCGGTGCCACACGGCGGCGCCTTCTGCGGGCTGCCCAGCAAGTCCTGGCTTTCCCAGTTCGCCGGCGCGTCGAGCACGAAGTGCGCGCGGGCCTGCGTGCACAGGCCCAGCACCACGACCACCAGCGCCAGCCGACTCACTTCTTGACCAGGTGCGTGAAGAGCGGGCGCACGCGCTTGACGAACGCGTCGAAGAACTCGCGGTTGTCCTTGGTGCGCTCATTGGCGGCGTCGAACGCCGCGTGCCACGCCTTGACCTTGTCGGCCGGCGGGTAGATGCCGATGACGGTCAGCTCGAGCAGAATGCCCAGCTCGGTGAACGGGTTCTTGGCCAGGGTCAGCTTGGGGTCGGCGAACGCCTTGTCCAGGCGCGCGCACAGCGAGGTGACCAGCGGCGCGAGAATCTCGGGGACCTCGGGCTGGGCGAAGAGCGCTTCGATGCGAATGCCGTCGCACGCGTCGCCCAGAATGGCCTTGTGGGCCTCGCTGCGGGTGGTCTTGGGGAAGCTGCGGGGGCTGCCGGCGACGCGCGCGAACGCATCGTAGAGCGGCTTGGGCAGACGAATGATCTCACGCGACTTGCGGTCCGACGCGCGGGCGAACTCCTGCATGTCCGACTGGGCGAACCACAGCTTGATTCCGTGCGCGACGAGGTAGTGCAGCGTGGTTCCGGTGGTCGGCAGCTTGATCAGCCGGAGCATCGAATCGACTGAAACCGAGTTGTCCCACAGGCCAGTTCCGCGAGCAGCAGCGTCCATGGATGCGCCGTTACCACCCATGGCCTCGCGAAACCATCACCAACTCCGTCGGCAGTGAAACAGGCCCCACCGTCGGTGAGGCCCCCCGGGGCGCTCCCCCACCGACGGTGCGACCAGGAAGCGTCACTTCGAGCAGGTCAGCGCGAGGGTGCCCGACTTGCCGTTCGACGAGGCCCACGCCGCGTTCGCCGAGCCGTCATAGGTGACGGTGACCGCCGCCCCGGCCCGGGTGGTGTGCACCAGCGAGCCGCCGGCCGCGGGGCAGGTGCCCTTGCAGCGGGTGTAGTTGGCGATGGTGGTCGACGCGGTCTTCAGCCCCACGGTGGTGGTCCACGAGCCGTCGAGGGTCAGGCATTCGGCGGTCGGGTCGTACGACAAATCGTACGTGCCCTCGCGGGTGAGCGCGAAGCCGCGCGCGCCGGTGCCGGTGGCGTGGGTGGTGACGGTGGCGTTGCGCACGCCGTTGGTCTGCGTGGCGACGACCGTCGCGTTCAGGTCGAGCACCGCGCCATTGGCCTTGACCCCACTCCCGGTGATGGTCACGTCGACGCCGCCAGCAGGGTCACGCGCATAGACGGCGGTGAGCGTGCCGGTCAGGTGCACCAGCCCATAGGGGCCCGTGCAGTCGGTCAGCACGAAGGTGACGGTCGCGCCCGACACGGTCTTCGTGAAGCAGCCCGCGGGCGCGAGGTGCGTGGCCACGCGGTCGCCTGCCGAGGCAGCGAGGTCGGCGGCCGACGCGCTCATGGGCTGGGTGGCTTCGTCGCTCAGCTCGCTGGTCAGTGCGCTTTCGTTGCTGGTGACCGACGCGGCCTCGTCTCCATCTTCGGCGCCGGTGACCTCCTGGGTCGGGCCGCACGAGAAGAGCGCCGCGAGCCCCGCGGCAAGGAAGGCGACCCGGCGAAACGAGAGCGAAGGGATCATGCCGGCCTGAACACGCTGCGGCGAAGTTCGTTGCGGGACCGTGGGTGAATCGGCCCGGGTGGGCTCATTCGCGACGTCCACGCACCCCGTTCCACAGCAGGTCGACCAGCCGTTCTGCAGGCGGTTCGCCCGCTTGCCCCGCCAGTCGCGCGTTCAACGCCCAGCCGTTGAGCGCACCAATCACCGTCGAGGCCAGCAGGTCGACGTCACACGGCCCCAGCCGCTCTTGCTCCTGTGCGCGGCGCAGCCACCCCACGAGGGCGCGATGCGCCTGCAGCGGCGGCGGCGGCCCCTTGCGGCGCCCCCAGGCCTGCTTGCGCCCGATGCCGGCGGCGTGGAGCACGGCCAGGCCTGCCTGCAGTTGCTCGAAGAAGGCCGCCATCGCCTG
>CAIWFK010000242.1 GCA_903911905.1 uncultured Myxococcales bacterium | reverse complement strand
GCGGCGGCGATGACTTCGGCATCGCGCACCGAGCCACCGGGCTGAACCACGCAGGTGGCTCCGGCCTTCGCCAGTTCATCGAGCCCATCTCGGAAGGGGAAGAAAGCGTCAGACGCCACGGAACTTCCTTTCAGACGCTCCCCACCCCGCGTCGCCGCAATCTTCACCGAATCGACCCGACTTGTCTGCCCTCCTGCCTGGGCGAGCAGCACGTTCGGGCTGGCGAAGACGATCGCATTCGACTTCACGTGCTTGCCCACGCGCCAGGCAAATCGGGCGGCAGCGAGCTCGGTGGCGTCGGGTGTGCGCTTCGTCACCACCTTCCACTCCGAGGTGGGTTCGACCGCGTCGCGATCCATCACCAGCAGGCCTCCCGACACGCTGCGGGCGTCGAGCTGGGCGCGAGCGAGCGCGGCCGGCGCGGCGAGGCCGGGGCCGGCGGCGAGCAGGCGCAGGTTCTTCTTGCCCGCCAGCACCTCGAGCGCGGCGGCTGAATAGGAGGGGGCGATGACCGCCTCGAGGAACGTCTCGGCGAGCGCCTTCGCGGTCGCCACGTCGACCTCGCGGTTGAGTGCGACGATGCCGCCGAAGGCGCTGGTCTCGTCGACGGCGCGGGCGCGGCGGTAGGCCTGCTCGAGCACGGGGTCGATGGCCACGCCGCAGGGCGTGTTGTGCTTGATGACCACCGCGGCGGGCGAGTCGGCGAACTCGAGCACCACGCCGAGCGCCGCGTCGAGATCGAGCAGGTTGTTGTACGAGAGTTCCTTGCCCTGCAGCACCTCGCTGAAGGCCACGGTGGGCTGCGCGGGGGCGCGGTGCTCGCGGTAGAAGGCGCCGCGCTGGTGCGGGTTCTCGCCGTAGCGAAGGTTCTGCGACTTCACGTACGAGAGCGAGAGCTGCTCGGGGAAGGCGTCGCCTTCCTGTTCGGCCAGCCAGCCGGCGATGGCGGCGTCGTACGCGGCGGTGTGGGCGAAGGCCTTGCGCTGCAGCGAGCGGCGGGTGGGCTCACCGACGGTCGTGCTGGCCTCGAGCTCGGCGAGCACGCGGGGGTAGTCGTCGGGGTCGACCACGATGGTGACGTGCGCGGCGTTCTTGGCCGAGGCGCGCACCATGGCGGGCCCACCGATGTCGATCTGCTCGAGGACCTCTTCGCGGGGCGCGCCGCGGGCCACGGTCTCGCGGAAGGGGTAGAGGTTCACCGCGACCAGCGAGATGGGGGTGATGTCGTTGGCCTCGAGCTCGGCGCGATCGGAGGCGAGCGAGGGGCGGCCGAGGAGCCCGCCGTGAATCTTCGGGTGCAGCGTCTTGACGCGCCCACCGAGGATCTCGGGGCTGCCGGTGTGTTCCGACACCTTCTTCGCCGGAACACCCGCCTGGGTCAGCACGTCGAGCGTGCCCCCGGTGGACAGAATGGAAAACCCCAGACGGACCAGCCCCTGCGCGAAGGGAACCAGCCCACGCTTGTCGGACACCGAGAGCAGAGCGAGCACTATGGGCAGGTGCTACCACCCGCTCCCCTGCCCCGGAACAAAAACTCCGTCAGCTTCGCGGGCGCCGGGGTTCGGCTTCGGTCGCGGTGCGGACCTTCTCGAGGCCGCGGGTCTCGACCTGGCGAATGCGCTCGCGGGTCAGGTTCATGATTTCGCCGACCTCTTCGAGGGTGATGCCACCCTTCTCGGCCACGTCGAGCGCGCAGGTGAACTCGAGTTCCCACAGTTCCTTGTCGGGGAAGTTGAGCTTGATCGACCCGGTCTCGGGGTTGACGTCGAGATACAGGTTGTACTTGCACGAGACGAACACGCAGGGGCGCGCGCTCGAGACGCAATCGGCGCGGGTCTTCGGGCGATTGCTCGTCAGCTCACCGAGCAGCTCGGCCTCTTCGGGGTCGATGTCACCGCTCAGGCGACGGCGGCGAAGGTCGCGCGCCATTTCCTTGCGCGACATGGTCTTCGAACGCTTGCGCTCGTCGACCGCGTCGTCGGACTTCAGGAGGTCCAACGCGTCAGTGGGTTCCGCAGTCATCATGTGATCCCCTCCCAGCGTGTTCGTGCTGCTTTGGCTGCTTTTTCAGACTTCGGCGGTGCTGC
Organism: uncultured Myxococcales bacterium; assembly: GCA_903911905.1. Lineage (GTDB taxonomy): Bacteria > Myxococcota > Myxococcia > Myxococcales > Myxococcaceae > Xiheilimnobacterium > Xiheilimnobacterium phototrophicum. Next base: position 1,502 of record CAIWFK010000242.1, on the reverse strand, counting down.
CGCTGCGGGCCGTGACGGCCGAACCCAGGCGGGCGATGTTGGTGAGCAACTCGCGGGTCTGCCCGCGCAGGCTGCGCAGCTCGGTGAGCAGCTCGCGGCGACGGCGTTCCGAGAACGCGCGCTCGGTGAGCTGTGACTCGAAGCCGTCGAACACGGTGGCCAGCTCGCGCTCGGCGAGATCGAGGTGGTTCTTGAAGACCACGAACGAGTCCTTGATGTCCGAGAGCGTGAGGCCGGCAGCCATCATCTTCTTGATGGCGTTGATGCGGCGCACCGACTCGACCGGGTAGAGGCCCTGGCTGCCGCGGTGCTTGCCCTTGCGCCCCACGCGGGTGCTGCGGGGCAAGAGGCCGGCCTGCACGTACTTGCGGAAGGTGGCCTCGCTGAGCGCGACGCCGCGGGTAGCGAACACGTCGACGATGGCCCGAGCCGGAATGCCACCGGCGTGGTCGCGCTCGATTCGTTCGATCTCGTCAGGCCGAAGAAGTTCCACGCGCTCGTACTCTCACTTCGAAGCAAGCCATTCGAAAGAGGCTACTGAATGGTGGCGCATGAATATCGACTATTGAAAAGAGCTGTCAAGGGCTCCTGTGACATTTCGATCGCGATCGTGTCGTTTTTCCGAGCGAAGCCGTTTCAGTCGCCCTGAAACCGGTCGGACAAAGCGATCAGCTGTCGCGTGGCAGGACAGCGCGAGGAACGCGCCGGCGATCAGGCGCGAGATCGCGCCGAGCGACCAGGCGCTCGGAATGACGGGGAAAAGCGTGGGGTGTTCGATCGCGGGGCGATCAGACCGTCTGAAGCGAGATCAGCCGCGACACCAGGGTCGTCGGGTCGGCGTCGATGGTGATCGCGTTCTTCAGGCGCTCGGGCACGAAGTCCTCGGCCAGGCCGTGGCGAACCATGGCCATCAACGGCTGGTAGAAAGCGTTGGTGTCGAGCAGGCCGATGGGCTTGTGGTGCAGCCCAATCTGCGTCCACGTGAGGGTCTCGAAGAGCTCGTCGAGGGTGCCGAAGCCACCGGGCAGCGCGACGAAGCCGCCCGAGAGCTCGTGCATGAGCGCCTTGCGTTCGTGCATCGACCCCACCACGTGGGTCTCGGTGAGGCGCGGGTGCGCGAACTCGGCCGCGGGGAAGCGCTGGGGAAAGATGCCGATGATCTTCGCCCCACCCTCGAGCGCGCCGTCGGCGACCGCGCCCATCAGCCCGCCGCCCGAGCCGCCGAACACCAGCTCGAGCCCGGCGGGAGCGAGGGCGCGGCCCATGGCGCGCGCGGCCAGCGCGTACTCGGGGCGAGCGCCCGGTCGTGAACCACAGAAGACGCAGAGGCGGTTGGGCGTCACGCGGCCCTCACGACGAACAGGCAGGCCAGGCCACCGACGAAGGCGACGATGGGTATGATCATCGAGAAGCGCGCGGGGGCCAGGCGCAGCGCCAGCCCGGCGGGCACGCCGAAGAGGAACCCGCCCAGGTGCCCGGCCCAGCTCACGCCTGGCAGCAGG
>CAIWFK010000241.1 GCA_903911905.1 uncultured Myxococcales bacterium | reverse complement strand
GGTGCGAATCGGGGCCCTCGAAGGCCTCGGGCAGGTTCGCGTCGGGCACCTTGAGCTCGACCAGCTTGTCGGGAATCAGGGCCTTCGGCTGGGTGATGGTCGCCCAGCCGTGGAAGGTGTGGGTGAAGGTCGCGCGCGCCCAGGTCCAGCGGTCGGCCAGCGCCAGCAGCCCCTTGACCTGATCGACCTCGGCGCCCACCAGGGTCGAACCGAAGGCCGCCTTGCCCGCGTCGCTCGAGAGCAGCGCGGTGCGCAGGGCGACGAAGCGGGCGCCCAGGTGGGGGTCGGGTGACTGGCCGGCGAAGTGCCGCTCGAGGCGCATCAGGGTGATGACCGCCTCGGCCAGCGCGCGCTCGGCGTCAGGCCCCGGAAAGTCGGCGCCGAAGCCCAGTTGCAGCAGCACGTTCATGCGCTCGTCGAGCGGGCCCAGCTCGGCCTTCGTGGGGCGATCGACCACGCCCTTCTTGAAGACCCGGCGGGTGACGAATTCGCGCTTGAACTCGAAGAGCGCCAGCTCGCTGGTGTTCTTCGTGGCCTGGGCGCCCGCCTGCGCCTCGACCCGGAAGAGCGTGGCCACGAAGCGCGACACCCGGGCCGCCATCGCGATGAGCAGCTCTGATTCCTGAGGGCCGGTGAGCGTCGCGCTGCCAGCGGCGTACACGGCGTAGCGGTCGGCCAGGCCCGCGTCGTCGGCCCGCAGGGTGCTCAGGAAGCGCTGGTGGAGTCGAGCGAGCCCTTCGGGCCGGTAGAGGTCGGTGAACGCGAACCCTTCGATGCCAAGCGTGTGCGCCATGGGCGTCGGATAATCCCTTCCCACTGTGCGGGGCAAGCTCGCGAAGATGTTCTATACGCGCACGTCGTGCAGCGTCGGCCCCTCGCCATCGCCCTGGTTTCCAGCCTCGCCTTCGGGGCGATCTGGTTCGCCTCGCTCTTCCCCTCGAGCATTCTCGACCCGACGTACGTGGGGTGGATGATCGAGGGAGACTGGTTCATGGGGCTCTTCGGCTGGCTCTTCGCCCGCAACGCGCCGTGGAGCGTGCCCTTCGCCCAGGCTCCCGACCTGCTCTACCCGTCGGGCTCGAGCGCCGCGCTCACCGATGCCATTCCGTTGGCTACCACCATCGCCAAGGTGTTCTCGCCCTTCTTCGGGCTCGAGTACCAGTTCTTCGGCCTGTGGATGTTCCTGGGTGTGCTGGGCCTGGGGGTGGTCAGCGTGCTGGTCTGGCGCAACCGGGTGCGTGACCCGGCCTCGCTCGCGCTCATCGCCGCGCTCTTCACCATGAACCCCGTGGTCGCCACCCGCTTCGGCCACCCGCCGTTCTTCGCCATGTGGATGCTGGTCGGCCTGGTCGGGCTCAATGGCTGGGTGGTGGGCTCGCTGCAGTCGGCGCGGCGCGTGGCGGCGGTCACCTGCGCGCTCGCGTTCCTGGCCTGCGCGACCAACCCGTACCTCGCGGTGATGTGCCTGGGCGTCGCGGTGGCGGTGCTGGCCAGGTTGGTGGTGCAGGGGCATTTCCGCCCGTCAGAAGGCCTGGGCTGGGTGGGCGCGCTGGGTGTGACCGCGTTGCTCTCGTTCTGGCTCTTCGGGTTCGTCAGCGGCGCCCTGTCCGGCACGAAGGACTCGCTGGCCACCGAGGGCTTCGGGGAATTCAGCGCCGACCCACTCGCGCTCTTCAACCCCCTGCAGTGGAGCCGCTTCGTCTCGCCCTGGCCCATCGGCGGGCGGCAGTACGAGGGGTATTCGTACCTGGGCCTGGGGGCCATCGTGCTGCTGGTGGCGCGGGTGGTGGCCCTGCGGTGGTACCGACCGAGCGCCCGCGAGCTGCTCGCCTGGGTGCCGATGATGGTGGTCGCGCTGGGGTGCGCCGGGTACGCGACCAGCGATCACGTGGTCTTCCGCGGGCGGTTGGTGGCTGACCTGTCGGGCCTCTATGCGCACCTGGGGCCGCTGACTGGCATCTTCCGCAGCTCGGGGCGGTTCATGTGGCCGCTCCACGTGCTGCTCACCACCGCCGGCGTGTCGCTGGCGTTGGTCTTCCGCGAAGCGTGGAAGGGGCGGCTGGTGTTGTTGGCCGGGGTGCTGCTGCAGTTGGCCGATCTCAACGAGCCGGCCATGAGCACCCGGCCGCCGCTGAAGACCTTCACCTCGTTCCAGTCGCCGACCTGGGGCCTGATGAGCGACTACCGGCACGTGGCGATCATGCCCATGCACCTGCAGTGGATCTGCGCGTTCGATCAGCAGTTGGTGGCGAAGTTGTCGTGGGAAGCCTACCGGCAGCACCTGACCATCAACTCGGGGCACGTCGGTCGCCAGCCACCGGGCGTCGATTGCCACGCGCGTCCCACCCGCTTCGACGACGACACGGTGTACGTGCCGTACGTGCGAGAGAACCTCGACGATCTGCTCCGCGCCGGCTTCGTGTGCGGCCCGGTCGAAGGCCGCGCCGTCTGCGTTTCTGCGGCCCGTGACACCCGACTCAAGCGAGCGCTGACGCCCCCATGACCGACCCGACGCCCACGCCGCGCCCCGACGTCAATGCCGTGCTCTGGGCCTTCGTCGCCTTCGCCATCGGTGAGGCGGTGCTGGTCTCGAACGGCAATCTGCACCCCACGGCCATTCGCTGGCTCACCGCCGGGGTGGTGGTGGGGGTGGGGTCGTTCGCGGTCAGGCGGTGGCCGGCCGTCATCGCCAGCCGGGCGCAGTCGATCTTCACCTGCGTGGTGCCGGTGCTGTTGTGCGTCGAACTGGCGCAGAGCTTCACCCGCATGCCTGGCATCTACCTGCGGCCCACCGGCCCCGAGCCCTTGTTCCTCTTCGGCGCGTGCCTGGCGACCTTGGGCGTGTTGGTCGGGGGCGGCTTGAGCGACAAGCCGTGGCTGGGGCGGCTGCACTTTCCGGCGGTGCTGGTGGTCTTCGTGGTGCTCGGCGCGTGGCTCATTCGCAGCTCGCCCAACCCCTTCATCGACGTCTTCGTCTTCCAGCGCGACGCGACCACCGCGCTCATTTCCGGCGAGAACCCGTATGCGCTGCGCTACCCCGACATCTACGGCAACTCGCCGTTCTATGGGGAAGGGCTGTCGGTCAACGGGCGGCTGGCGTTCGGCTTTCCGTACCCGCCGATGAGCCTCTACACCGTAGTGCCCTTTCAGCTCGCCTTCGGCGACTACCGGTATGCCCAGCTCGCCGCGATGGCGGGTGCGGCGGCGTTGATGGGCTACGCGCGGCCGGGGCCCGTCGGCAAGGCGATCGCCGCGCTGTACCTGTTCATGCCGCGTACGCTCTTCGTGCTCGAGCAGGGGTGGACCGAGCCGATCGTGGTCTTCGCGGTGGCGCTGGTGGTGTTCCTGAGCGTGCGGTGGCCGCGGTGGGTGCCGATGTCGCTGGGGTTCCTGCTGGTGCTCAAGCAGTACCTGGTCTTCGCGCTGCCGCTCGCCTGGCTGGTGCCCGGCCTGAAGGAAGGGCTGTCGCGGCGCGGGCGGTTCGCGCTCGAGGTGCTGCTGCCCGGGCTGGTGTCACTGCCGCTGGCGCTGTGGAGCGTGAAGGACTTCTGGTTCGACGTGGTGGCGCTGCAGGTGTACCAGCCGTTCCGCGTCGAGGCGCTCAGCTACCTCGCGTGGTGGGCCTCGGAGCATGGTGGCGAGAAGCCGCCGACGGTGCTGGCGTTCGTGGCCGCGCTCATCGGGGTGGGGCTGGTGCTGTGGCGAGCGCCGCGCACGGCCGCGGGCTTCGCCGGCGGCCTGGGGCTGGTGATGATGCTGTTCTTCGCCTTCAACAAGCAGGCGTTCTGCAACTACTACGCGCTGGTGGTGGGGGCGTTCGCGTGCGCGGCCGCGTGTTCTCGCGAGGAGGTGGTCACGCCGCCCGACGGGCCAGCGCCGAGTGTGACCACGAGTCCAGCAGCGAGCTGAGTCGGAAGATCGCGGCCACGAGTTCCCGGCGGGCCACGTCGAGCTCGGACGGCACGTCGAAGAGCGAGGCCAGTTCGAAGTTCAGCAGCGCCTGGCGCGCGAGCTGGTCGAGGTCGGCCAGCATCGCGTCGTCGCGGTGGGTCAGCGCGTGGCTCGAGCGGGAAAGTACCGAGAGGATGCGGGTCATCGGGTCCATTGCGGGGCTCAGAGCAGGTTCGGTGCCAGCGGTAAGGGGTTGGAATGTGGTGGTGTGGTGGTGGGGGGGCCGTCTTTGCGGTGGACGGTGGTCGGGCTGCCTCGAGGGTGGGCAGTCGGGGCTGGGCTCGCGGCGCCGTGCCGGTGGCGATCAGCCCTCGGCCCGAGGCGTTTGAGTTCTTGGTGGTGTTTGCGTAATTTAGAACTTGAACGGGAGAGTTCCAAATTACGCAAAACGATGGGTGGAGGGCGGTTGCGGCGCTGGCGCGTACGCAACATGGGCTGGTGACGCGCGCGCAGGTCGTGAGTCACGGCCGCACGCGCAATCAGATCGGTGCGCGATTGGCTGAGGGCGAGTTGCTCGAGGTCGCGCGAGGGTTGTACCGGTTGCCGGGGGCTCCGGAAACGTGGGAGCAGCGGGCGTTGGCGGCGTGTCTGGCGACGGGTGGGCTCGCTTCGCACCGGACGGCGGGGTGGTTGTTCGGGCTCGACGGGTTGGGTCGGCAGGCGCCTCGGGAGATCGAGGTGATCGTACCGAACACAGGGCCGCCGACGAGCGCACTCGCGAAGGTGCATCGGAGTCGGACGTTGCGGCCTGAGCACGCTGCAAAGCGCGGCGGCATTCCGCGAACGAACCTGGCGCGAACGATCATCGATTTGTCCGAGGTGTTGGAGCCGAAGACGCTGGAGTTGGCGTTCGACTCAGCACTTCGGCAGCAGCCCGACTTCAGGAGCTGGGTCTCACGGGTGGTGAAGGGGTGGCCGAACCAGGGGCACCGGGGGTTGGTGGGGTTGCGAGCGTTGTTGGAGGAGCGGAGTGCGGCGTTGGACTCGGCGCTCGAGGTGAAGGTGCGGCGGTTGATACGGAGTGCGGGGTTGCCGATGCCGGAGGCGGCCGTGGAGGTGGGGGACGGAGGGCGGTACGTGGCGAAGTTGGACTTTGCGTGGCCGACGAACGTGCCGAGGGTGGCGTTGTTGGCGCACGGCGCGAGGTTCCACGGAAACACGCGCCAGTGGGCACGTGACCTCGAGCAGGTCTCGGCGCTGAGTGCGTTGAATTGGCGGGTGGTGCAGACGACGTGGGATGAGGTGACCCACCGGCCGGAGCGGCTGGTGCAGAACCTGCGGCGAGCGCTCGACGGCTACGACCCGCAGCTCACCTTCGGTCAGGTGCTGGACCACGATCCAAAGTGAAGCCGTGGGGATGGGAGTCGTGCGTGCGGATCTTCGCGCCCGAGTCCGAGGAGCTGATCGTGCTCGACTGCGACGCCGCGAGCCATGAAGCGGCCACCACCCATCAAGGCAGTCGTGCTCACGGCTCGGCTGAGGAGAACGCCGTGGAGTTCGCGGCAGCTGCGCGGGCATCTCCGCGCGCTGGTTCGAAGGTCCGGTCAGGTGCTGGGCGACGAGCATGCGCATCTTCCCGGGCTCACGGCCTGGGAACCGCGCCTCCGCTCAAGGCACCCACGGTCGACCAACCGAATACGCGGTGAACCCCAGCTCCTTCATCCTCCCCGGCGAGTACACATTCCGCCCGTCGAAGATCACCGGCTGGCGCATCACCTGTTTCATTCGCTCGAAGTCCGGATGGCGAAACTCATTCCACTCGGTCACCACGAACAAGGCATCGGCCTGTGCCAGGGCCTCATACTGATGCTCGCAATACGCAATCCGTTCCCCGAACACCCGGCGAGCGCTGCCACTCGCCACCGGGTCGAACGCCTGCACCTTCGCACCGCCCTCGAGGAGCGCCGAGATCACCTCGACCGACGGCGCCTCGCGCATGTCATCGGTCTGCGGCTTGAACGCCAGCCCCCACACCGCGAAGGTCTTCCCGGCGAACGACCCGAAGTGCTTCCTGGCTTTCCCGACCAGCAAGGTCTTCGCGCGGGCGTTGGTGCGTTCGACGGCCTCGAGCAGGTCGAACTCGAGCCCATTGGCGCGCGCGGTGGCGACGAGGGCCTTCACGTCCTTGGGGAAGCACGACCCGCCGTACCCGACGCCGGGGAACAGGAACGGGTAGCCGATGCGGCTGTCGGACCCGAGCCCCTTGCGGACGAGGTCGACGTCGGCGCCGACCTGCTCGCAGAGCGCGGCGATGTCGTTCATGAACGAGATGCGGGTGGCGAGCATGGCGTTGGCGGC
>CAIWFK010000240.1 GCA_903911905.1 uncultured Myxococcales bacterium | reverse complement strand
GGTGGTGATGCCCGAGGTGCTCGACGCTGCGGCCCGCTTCGACGGCGCGACCGGACGGCTGGCAGCGGCGACCGAGCGGTTGAACCAGCTCACCCGACTGCGCGACGAAGGGTTGGCCCGCGCGGTCGAGGTGACCGAAGCGGCCGCGCGGGTGGCCGACGCCAGGGCCGACCGTCAGCAGAGCCTGGCGACGCTCCGCGCGGCAGGAGTGCGCGAAGCCGAGGCGCCAGCGATGGTGGCCGCCGGGTCCCTCACGCTGCGCGCGCCGCGGGCCGGCGTCGTCACCGAGGTCGCGGCGACGCTGAGGTCCGCCGCCGAGCCCAGCTCGGGCCCGCTGGTGCGCCTGAGCACGCCCGGGTTGGGCCGCGTGGAGGCGCGCTTCGCTCACCCCGTCGACCCGAGTCAGGCCGCCGCTGCCGGCGCGAGTGCGTGGGAGCTGCAGGTCGGCGAGCGCCAGTGGCGGCTCACGTTGCATTCCGCAGCGCCGGGGGCCGACCCCAGAGACGGCACCTTCGTGGCGTGGTTCGACGGGACCGAACTGCCCGCGGCGCAGACCCTGGGCCGGGTCTCGAGGCGAGGTGGCGACGCGGCCCCGGCCCTGTTCCGGGTTCCGGCGCGGGCCATTTCGAAGGCCGAGGGCCGCACGGTGGTGCACACCCACGCGGGGCGGGTCGAGGTCGACGTGAAGTCGTGCACCGCCACCGACTGCCTGGTGCGCGGGGCGCTGTCGGCAGGCGACGCGGTGCAGGTGAACCGATGATTCGGCGGCTGGTCGAGGCCTCGGTGGACCACGCCGGCGCGGTGGTGGCCGCGACGCTCGGGCTGGCGCTGGTGGCTGCGCTCGCGGCGCGAGGGCTCGAGCTCGACGCCCTGCCCGACCTGACCAACAACCAGGTGCTGGTGCTGGCCACGGCGCCCGGCCTGACTCCCGAGGAAATGGAGCGCCTGGTGGCCCGCCCGCTCGAGGTGGCTTGCGGCGGCGCGCCCGGGTTGGTCGAGACGCGCAGCCTGTCGCGCGCCGGGGTCTCGGCGGTCACCCTGGTGTTCGACGACGAGGTGCCGGTGGCGCTGGCCCGTCAGCAGGTGACCGAGCGGTTGGCGGGGTTGCCGCTGCCGGCCCGGTCGACGGCGTGGCGTTGGGCCCGGTGACCGGCGGGCTGGGCGAAATCTTCCACTTCACGCTCTCGAGTGACGCGCGCTCGGCGGCCGAACTGCTCGAGCTGGTGCAACAACGCATCGCCCCGCTGCTCAAGCGCGTGCCGGGCGTGGTCGAGCTGAACACCTGGGGTGGTGCGCAGCGCAGCTTCGACGTGCTGGCCGACCCCCTGGCGTTGACCCAGCGGGACCTCACCCTGAGCGAGCTCGCCGAAGCGCTGCGGCGCGCCAGCGGCACCACCTCGGGGGCGGCGTTGCCGTCGGCCGACGGGCAGGTGCTGCTGCGCGGGGTGGCCAACCCGACGACCCCCGAATCGCTCGGGGCCGCAGTGGTGCACCGCACGACCGAGCCCGGCGGTGCCCCGCGGCTGGTGCGGGTGGCCGACGTGGCGAGCGTGAAGGAAGGCGAGCGGGTGCGGCTGGGCGCGGCGACGCGCAACGGTACGGGTGAGGTGGTCTACGTGATGGCGCAGATGCTGCGAGGCGCGAACGCGCTCGACGTGACCTCTTCGCTGCACGAGGTGATGCCGGCGGTGCTCGCGACGCTGCCCGCCGACGTGCACCTGGACGTGGTCTACGATCGCTCGGTGCTGGTGAAGGGCACGCTGCGCACGGTCGGCAAGAACCTTCTGGAAGGCGGCGCGCTGGTGGTGCTGGTGCTGCTGCTCTTGCTGGGCAGCGCCCGCGCCGGGCTGCTGGTGGCGTCGACCATTCCGCTGGCCATGCTGGGCGCGACGGCGGCGATGCGGGCCCTGGGCGTGCCGGGAAACCTGATGTCGCTGGGAGCCATCGACTTCGGGTTGCTGGTGGACGGCGCGGTGGTGATGATCGAAGGGCTCTTCCACGTGCTGGCCCACGACCCGGCCAGGTCGGGCCAGCCCCTGCCCCGCGAACGCATGAAGGCTGCGGTGCGCGAGACCTGCGGCCGGTTGGCGAACCCGGTCTTCTTCTCGGTGCTGATCATTCTGCTGGTCTACGTGCCGGTGCTCACCTTGACGGGCACCGACGGCAAGCTCTTCCGCCCGATGGCGCTGACGGTGGTCTTCGCGCTGGCCATCTCGCTGGTGCTGGCGCTGACCTTCGTGCCGGCCGCCGCCGCGCTGGTGCTGCGCTCGCAGGACGTGCCGACCCGCCTGCCGTTGCTGGCGCGGGTGATCGACCGCGCCTACCCGCCGGTGCTGCGGGTGGCCGAAGGCCGTCGCGTGGCGCTGGCGACCGGGGCCGTGGCGCTCATCGCCCTGGGGGGGTGGTTGTTCTCACGCTCGGGCACCGAGTTCACGCCGCAGCTCAACGAAGGCGACGTGGTCATTCAGACCACCCGCCCTCCACAGAGTTCGCTCGCCTCGTCGACGGTCGAAGCGGGGAAACTCGAGCAGGCGCTGTTGGCCGAGGTGCCCGAGGTCAGCCAGGTGGTCTCGCGCGTCGGCAGCCCCGCGGTGGCGACCGACATCATGGGGCTCGAGCAGGCCGACGTCTTCGTGGCCTTGAAGCCACGCGAGCGCTGGCGGCCGGGCCTGACGGTGCCCGCGCTGATCGCCGACCTGGAGCAGGTGCTCGCGCGCCGCGCGCCGGGCGGCGAGCCCTCGTTCACCCAGCCCATTCAGATGCGCTTCAACGAGCTCCTCGGTGGCTCGGTGATGGACGTGGTGGTCAGCGTGTACGGCGACGACCTGGCGCAGCTCTCGACGACCGCCAGCGAGGTGCGCGACGCGATCGCCGGGGTCCCGGGCGCCGAAGACGTGAAGGTGCTCGCGCCACCCACCGTGCCGCTGGCGACGGTGCGGCCCCGCCCGCTCGACGCCGCGACGGTCGGGCTCGACGCCGCCGATCTGTTGCTCACGGTGAAGGCGCTGCGGCAGGGCGAAGAAGTGGGCGCGACCTGGCGGGGCCTGCTGCGACTGCCCATTCTGTTGCGCCAGGCCGGCGACGTCAGCGACGCGGCGCTCGACTCGGTGCCGGTGGCGACGCCCGGCTTCGGGTTGCAGCCGCTGTCCCGGGTCGCCGACGTCGAGCGTTCGCAGACGCCGGCCCAGGTCAACCGGCGCAATGGCGAGCGACGGCTGATGGTGGGCTTCAACGTGCGCGGCGCCGACCTGGGCACGGTGGTGAAGCTCGCCCAGCAGCAGGTCGACACGAAGGTCGCGCGCCCCCTGGGCATTCGGTTCGAATGGGGTGGTCAGTACGAGTCGCTGATGGCGGCTTCCCGACGCCTGGCCGTGGTCATTCCGCTGGTGCTGGGGCTGATCATCGCAGTGCTCTTCACCGCCTTCCGACGCTTCACCCCGGTGGCGATCATCTTCAGTCACGTGCCCTTCGCGTCGGTGGGCGGCGTCATCGCGCTCACCGCGCGCGGGCTGCCGGTGTCGCTGTCGGCGGCCATCGGCTTCATCGCGCTGGCAGGCATCGCGGTACTCAACGGCGTGGTGATGCTCTCGCGCATTCGCGAGCTCGAGGCCGACGGGGTCACGCACGAGCAGGCGGCGCACGAGGCCGCCGAGCAGCGCGCCCGGCCCGTGCTGATGACGGCGTTGGTGGCGACCCTGGGCTTCGTGCCGATGATGTTGGCGACCGGTCCGGGCGCCGAGCTGCAGCGACCGCTGGCCGCGGTGGTGGTGGGGGGCCTGGTGACCTCCACCTTCCTCACCCTGGTGGTGCTGCCCTCGCTCTACCCGCTCTTCTTCCGTCGGCGCGCGGCGGGCTGAAGCTTCAGTCCTGCGCGTCGTCGCGATCGATGGACACGCGGCCGCCGCGCACCTCGACCTGCCAGGGCCGGCAACACACCGGGCAGTCTTCGACGTACCGGGCCCCTCCCGCGTCTTCGGGAGCGACGGCGACCAACACCGGTTCACCGCAGTACGGGCAGCGGGTCTGGTGCTCGAGCGAGACCTCGTCGGGGCCGACGACGCCCGCGTCGGGCCAG
>CAIWFK010000239.1 GCA_903911905.1 uncultured Myxococcales bacterium | reverse complement strand
GTTGGGCTGCCTCAGGTGCTGCAGTCGGTGGGCAGCTCGCCCGCGGGCCAGGCCGCGCTGAACACCGTGCTCGACGGGCTCAAGGCGAAGACCGGCATCGACGTGCCGCCCGACCTCCGCTCGGCGGTGATGGCCAACCCCAACGCGCTGACCAACGCGCTCGAGGTCACCCCCGGTCAGCTCAGCGCCGGCATCATGGGCCTCAACGCCGCCTATCAGGCCGGCAAGCTCAAGCAGGCCAGCGAAGACGCGCCGTTCCTGCCCCGGACCTTCGACCTGGGGTCGCTCGATTCGCTGAACCTGCCGCGCCCCGCGTCGAGCCTGAAGGAGCTCGCCCCCGGCCTCTTCACCGGCGACCTGCCGAGCGCGACCTCGGACGATCAGGTCAAGCGCAACCGCGTGGTGGCCGAGGTCTTCGGCCGGCTCGCCAACAACGCCAGCGCCGCCGACGGCCAGAAGTTCACCGTCACCTACGGGGGCCAGTCGTACACGAAGCTCGACGACTTTCTTGGCGCGCTCAAGGCCGACGGGTACCAGGTCGACGTCTCGTTCAACACCCGCGTGGCGAACTTCAGCGACCTGAAGACCCCGGTGCCCGGCTCGAACCCGCCGAAGTACCTCGACGTGCCTGCGCCGCTGATGATCAAGACCGGTGTGCGCGACGGCCAGGGCAAGGAAGCGGTGGTGCCCGCGGGGCACAGCGAGATGATCATCTCGCTCCATTCGGGCCCCGACACGAAGGGCCCGAAGCTCGACACCGACACCAAGTTCTATCAGGGCATTTCGGGCACCGGCTTCTTCCCGGCCAACGTCTGGCAGGACCCGTCGTGGTGCGGCGGCGTGACCACCGCGAAGGTCTCGGGCGATCAGGCGCTCGACGCGGTGAAGCTGGCCGGCACGTACACCGACCTCGTCAACACCACCGCCAAGAAGCTCAACCTCTACGCCGACGGCTACGGCGTGACCGGCGTGTGCAACGACTCGGTCGCGGTGGTCGAGCAGGCCGTGACCGGCACCTCGACCCAGTACCCGCTGCTGATGAAGGACGAGGTGATGATGGGCGGCATCAAGGCCCACTTGTCCGACGCCGACAAGAGCGACGACGCCTCGTACGCCCGGCTGCGCGACGCGATCGCCAAACTGCCGTCGGACACGCGCGTCAACGCCACCACCAGGCAGCGCGCGCTGACGTCGATGCCGTGGGTGGCCGGCAAGGAGCCCTTCGCCTCGTCGCAGGCGGCCCGGAAGATCCTCGGCGGGTTAGCTGTAACCCGCTGAAATGACGGGCCGGGAATGGCTCGACGCAACCGACTCCCGCCTCACGCCGACAATGTCCTGGTGAACGTCTTCCGCTCGATCGCCCGTGACGTGATGGACCTGGCCAACCGGGTGTCGGCGAAGCCGGCCGACCTTTCCGCCACCAGCCTTCAGGCGGTGCGCCAGCAGCGGGTGGCGCCGGTGCTCCAGACCTCGCGCTTCCGCGACGCGTTCGAGCAGTTTCCGCAGGGCGCTCGCGGCACGCTGGGCACGCTGGCGGCCGAGCGCGCGTTCCGGCCCCAGTTCTCGGCGGCTCCCGGCCGCTCGCTGCAGACCGACGGTTTCGAGCGCTCCACGCGCCGTGGCGTCGACCTGACGGGTGGCCTCAAGGCGGCCTCGAAGGCGGAGTCGAAGGCCGACCCCATCAGCGCGGGCGTGGCCTCGAACGGCTTCAACGCCTCGCTCGACGATCTCGACTCGCTGCTCGGCTGAAGCGAACGGCGTCAGCTCAACACGTCGAGCTTGTGCCCTTCCTTCTTCTTCAGGCCCACCCCTTCGGGGTTCTCGGTCTCGACGCCCAGCGCCATCTCGAGCAGGTCGATGAGCGCGGCGCGTGAATCGGCGTCGTCGGGCGAGAGCACCGTCACTTCGATGGGCAGGCGCTCTTCGGCCGGCACGGGCTCGGGGTCGAGGGGCTTTCCGTCGGGGCCCAGGTCCTCGACCAGCAAGTCGCCATCGCGGTGAATGGTGTAGCGGCGGTGCATGCGCGGGTGGCTAGCACACCCGCGAACTCAGATGCGACAGGCCCCGGGAGGAGTACACTCCGACGCGTGGCCGACCCTCAGCTCCTGATGTCCGTGTGGCGAAGCGTGACCCGCGACCCGGTCGCCTTCCGTGCGCACTTCACGGTTCCCGCCATCATCTGGGAAGCGCCGCTGCGCACCGAAGCCGACGCCCCCAGTTGGGAAATGACCCACAACGGCGAGCGCGTCACCCGGCCCTCTCCAGGCGAAGCGCTCATCTACCGGGTCGAGAAGGCCACCGGCGCGTCGAACCCGTTTCCCATGGGCGTGACCCTGGGCCGGGTCGACTCGAACGACCTGGTGCTCGACGACGCGTCGGTCAGCCGCTTCCACGCCTGGCTGCAGTTCGACGAGCGCACCAGGCAGTGGTCGCTGACCGACGCCGAGAGCCGCAACGGCACCTGGGTCAACGGGCAGAAGTGCGAACCGCGCAAGCGCACGCCGCTGGCCGATGGCGCCGACATTCGCCTGGGTGACGCCACCTTGCGCTTCCTGCTGGCCGACGCGTTGGTGAACTGGGTGCAGACCCGCGTTCAGGCGTCGAACCGGTAACCCAGCCCGCGCACCGTCTTGAAGTGCCGGGGCTTGTCGGGGTCGGGCTCGAACTTCGAGCGCAGTTGGCTGATGAAGTTGTCGACCGTGCGCGCGGTGCCTTCGTACCCGTAGCCCCACGCACCCGAGAGCAGCTCGTCGCGGCTGTAGGTCTTGCCCGGGTTGGTGACGAAGAGCGTGAGCAGCTTGAATTCCTGAGCGGTCAGTTCGACCGGAGCGCCGGCGCGCGCGACGGTCTTGGCCCGCAGGTCGACCACCGTGTCCGAGAACTTCACGATGTCCTCGTCGCGGTAGCGGCGGCGCAGCACGGCGCGAATGCGGGCCAGCAGTTCCTGCAGCGCGAAGGGTTTGACCACGTAGTCGTCGGCGCCCAGGTTGAGCCCCACGATCTTGTCGGCCTCGAGCCCCTTGGCCGAGAGCACCACCACCGGCACCGCGCTGCCCCGGTTGCGCAGTTCCTGGAGCACTTCGAACCCGTTCATCTGCGGCATCATCACGTCGAGCACCAGCAGGTCGGGTGCCTCGTCGATGGCCTTCTGCAGCGCGCTGCGGCCGTCCTGGGCCTGCAGCACGTCGTAGCCCTCGAAGCGCAGGTTCATCGACAGGCCGGTGAGAATCGACAGGTCGTCTTCGGCCACCAGAATCTTCAGCTTCTTGGTCTCGTCGCTCATGTGGTCACGATGGGAAGGTGAATGCGGAAGGTGCTGCCCTGGCCGACCGTGCTGTCGACCGAAATGCGGCCGCCGTGCGCCTTGACGATGCGCTGGGCGATGGCCAGGCCCAGCCCCGAGCCCTCGGTCTTGCGGGTCAGCAGGTTGTCGGCCCGGTAGAAGTGGTCGAACACCTTGCGCAGCTCGCGGCGGGGAATGCCCATGCCGTTGTCTTCGACCTCGAGCACCACCTGGTCGGCCTCGGCGCGCGCGCGCAGCCGAATCTGCTTGTCGTCGCCGGTGTACTTGAAGGCGTTCTGCAGCAGGTTGAGCAGGGCGCCGGCCACCGCGTCGCGATCGACGTCGACCCGTGGCAGCCCGGCGGGCACGTCGAGCTGGTAGTTCATGGCCTGGCCCAGCCGCTGGGTGCGGAAGGCGCGATCGGCGGTCTCGATGATCACCGTCACCGGGGTCACCACCCGCTGGTATTGCTTCTTGCCGCTCTCGATGCGCGACCAGTCGAGCACCGATTCGATCATGCCCGACAGGCGGGTCGTTTCCTTCGAGAGCAGGTCGAGCACCGTCTGCATTTCCGCGGGGTCGGTGACCCGCCCCATGGCCAGGGTGTCGATGAACATGCGAATCGAGGTCAACGGCGTGCGCAGCTCGTGGCTGACCAGCGAGACGAAGTCGGTCTTCAGCCGCGAGAGCTGCGCTTCGCGGTACAGCGTGCGCCCGGTGTAGATGACCCCCAGCGCGAGCGTCACGTAGAAGAGCGTCAGCAGCACGCCGTACCAGATGCGGTTGCGGGTCGAAGCGCGCACCACCGGGTCTTCGCCCAGCGCCCGGGCCACCAGCTTGAAGTCCTGCAGGGGGCTGGCGAGGGTCAGGCTGGCCAGCTCTCGTGGGCCCAGGGCCGCTTCCCGCGCCTCGGCGAAGCGCGCCATCACGCCGCCCTGGGCGGTTTCACGCTGCACCGGCTCGAGGTCGAACCGGCCCGGGTCGGTCGAGGTCACCCGCGCGGCCTGGGCGGCGAAGAGCCGCTCGAGCGACTCGAGCTTCACCTGGCAGCCCACCACCCGCTCGCCGTCGCGCATGGTGGCGAGCAGCGAGGTGCCCTGCGGCGTGACGATGGAAAAGACCACCGGGCGCAGCGGCAATCGCTCGAGCTCGGCGCTCAGCCCGGTGACCAGCGTGTTGAGCCGGGCGTCGGCGCTCTTCACCGCGCCTCCCACCACTTCGAAGCCGGTCTCGCACAGCGGAACGCCGCCGGTCTGCAGCGCCAGCCCCCCTTCGGTCGGCGTTCCCTGCACGGCGTCGAGCTGGCCCTTGAGCTCGGACTGCAGGGTCGCCAGCCGGGAAGCCCAGATGCCTTCGATGCGCTTTTCGACGATGTCGCGCTCGTTGACGATGGCCACGATGCCGAAGGCCGACACCCCCGCCGAGGGCAGCACCACGAGCAGAATCAGCAGCGTGAAGGTGCGCCGAAACGACAGGAATTCAATGGTTTCGGGGCTCGCCATGGCGTTCTCGGGAAGCCTGTCACACTGCGCACCAACCTGCGCAGCCTGTTGCGCTTCAGTGCACAGCCAGGGGTTGGATCATCGTGCGACCTTGCGGCAACTCAAGCAGCGAGGGGGCTTCTGTGACCGGCACATGACGTGCAAACGTGGGGAGCCGACGAGGGGACAACAGGCGAACAGCCGCTGAATTTCGGGGCAGTCGAAGTCGATGGGCCCCAGCAGTGTGACTTCTCTGGCAGGGCATGGCTGTCAGGGTGGTCTTCACAGGTGTGGTTTCGGTTTCGGTTTCGGTACCGCATGACGCGGGGGAACAATGAACTGGTTGAAGCGAAGCATGATGGTGGGCGCGGTGGCGGCGAGTCTGCTGTTGCAGGGCTGCCAGCCGCCGAACACGGGCGCGGTGGCGCGTTCGTCGGGGTCGCTGGCGCTCTCGAGCGACGACTCGCAGTTGTACGCGGTCGACCGTGACAACGGCACGCTCAACGTCATCGACACCAAGACCAACCAGAAGGTGCGCGAGCTGAAGGTCGGCCTCGAGCCGGTGCGCGTGCTGGTCGGCGCCGACGACACCATCTACGTCGCCAACCGCGGCAGCCGCTCGGTGTCCGTGGTGCGCAAGGGCGAGACCGCGGTCAGCAGCACGCTCCAGGTGGGCGTCGAGCCGACCGGCCTCGCCCTGGCGCACGGCGGCAAGACCCTGCTGGTCACCTCGTCGACCGCGCTCGACACCACCGAGACCGGCCTGTTGAGCGCGTTCGACACCGCGACCCTGCAGCCGAAGTGGGAGCTGAAGGTCGGCGAAGAGCCGCGCTCGGTGGCGGTGCTCGGCGGCGACCGTGCCCTGGTCACGCTGTTCAAGAAGGGCGTGGTGATCGAGGTCGACCTCGACGAGGCGAAGGTCACCAACGCCGACATCGGCATCAACCAGGCCGCCAACGCCTCGGCCGGCGGGTCGAACGGCTTCGGTTCGTTCAGCACCTTCAAGGCGCGCGCGCTCAACGACCTGGTCGTCACGCCCGATGGCTCGCGGGCCTTCACGCCGGTGGTCTGGGCGCGCGAAGACGCCATCTCGAAGCGGCCCAATTCTTCGGGCGGGTATTACGCCTCGGGCGGCCCGTGCAACATCGGCGCGGTGGCCACCGCAGGCCTCGTGACCATCGACACCACCGGCGCGGCGACGCCCAAGGTCGACGACCTCACCTCGTGCGCCTCGCGCGGCACCACCAGCGCCAACCTCGACTTCCCCACCTCGGCGCTGGCCCCCAGCGACGGTTCGTTCCCCGTGCAGGGCGCGACGGTCTCGACCGTCGACGCCTCGGGCGGGTTCGTCTTCGTCGTCAACCGCGAATCGCACAACCTGGCGGTGCTGCCGACCGGCCGTCGCACCGGTGACGACTTGCACTACGAGTCGAACGGCACCTCGGTGCGCGACACCGTGACCGTGGGCAATGGTGCCGACGGCATCGCGCTGAGCGCCAACGGCCGGCAGGCGTACGTGTACAACCAGTTCGACCACTCGGTCACCGTCATCGGTCAGTGCAAGCAGGCCAGCGACTGCCCCGACAAGGCCGTCGGTCAACTGTACGTGCAGACCACCATCACCGACGTCGCCAACGAGCAGCTCTCGGCCCAGCTCGCGCTCGGTCGCCGGCTCTTCTACGACGCCACCGACACCCGCATGAGCTCGGCGCAGACCGTGGTGGCCTGCTCGACCTGCCACCTGGAAGGCCGCGAAGACGGGCACGTCTGGCAGTTCCCCGACGGCCCTCGCCAGACCCCCGCGCTCGCCGGTCGCCACCTGCTGGCCACCGCGCCGTACCACTGGAGCGGTGAGTTCAGCTCGCTGCCCGCGTTCAACACCCACACCATCACCGAGCGCATGGGTGGCTCGGGGCTGGACGACGCGACCGCCGGCTTCCTCGACCAGTACATCGACCAGTTGGCCCTGCCCGACAACGCGTTGCGCACCGGCGCCGTCGACGCGGTGGCGCGCGGCCGCGCGGCCTTCGAGAAGGCCAACTGCCAGAGCTGCCACGCTGGCGCGCTGTTGACCAACAACACCAACGCCCAGGTCGGCACGCTCGACACCGCGCTCGCCAACCCCGACAACGGCGTGGTGTTGACCCAGGGCTTCAACGTGCCCTCGCTGCTGGGCGTGGGCCGCTCGGCGCCGTACCTGCACGACGGTTCGGAAGCCACGCTCGAGGCGCGCGTGTTCGCCGACCCCAACACCCAGCACGGCACCCTGTCGGCGCTGTCGACCGCCGAGAAGAACGACCTGGTCACCTACCTCAAGTCGCTCTGAGGGCGCCTCACCTTCAGGGCAGGACGCCGCCGGAGCCAGCACGTGGCTCCGGCCGTGTCGGGTCGATTCATTTCATCGAGGTCGCGCAGGCGCCGGCATGCGAGAGTCTTCAGCCATGCGAGTGATGATGATCGCGGTGGTGCTCTTCGGCGCCCTCGCGCACGCCCAGGGCCAGCCCGAGAGCGAATGGAGCTCGATGCCGCTCGATGGCGGGGTCGCGCCGGGGCCAGCGCCGTTGCCCTCGCTGCCGCCGCCGCCGCCACCGCAACTGGCGCCGCGGCAGGTGACCCCGCCGCCGCTGACCACCCAGCCGACCTACACCTCACCGCTGGTGACCCGCCGCTACCACCCCGAGCCGCCCAACCCCGTGAGCGTCTTCGGCGCGCCCACGCTGGGGCAGTGGAACCGCGGCGAAGCGGTGTCGATTGGCTTTCCGCTCATCAGCCTGCGGTTCCTGTTGGGGCTGACCGACCGCTTCGATCTGGGGGTGGGATTCGACAGCTATTACGGGCTGATGAACGAGCCGCTGCTGCTGGCGCGCGTGGCGCTGGTCAAGGGCACGTCGTGGTCGTTCTCGGCGGTCGCCGACGCGGGGTACGCGTGGTTCGTGGTCAGCGCGCCGCGCGAGAACAAGGGCGCGCGGTGGTTGACCGGGCGTCGCAACATCGACTTCTCGCCGGGGCTGGTGCTCTCGTACCAGGACGTGCGGCCCCGCAGCGCGCGGCTGTTCTTCGAGGCGCGCTACCTGCTCGCGCTCGACACCGAGCCCTTCACCACCGACCCGCTCTCGGGCGTGCCGCCGCCGGTGGTGCCGGGCAGCAACGTGCTGGTGCGCGGTGGCGCCGAGGTGCCCCTGTCGGCGAAGACCTCGTTCGTCTTCTCGCTGGGGTTGACCTTTCACGGGCGCAGCAACGATGCGGTGGCCATGCCCGAGGCGTCGGTCGGGCTCGTGACTTCGTTCTGACGGCGAGGTTCGCCCCAGCTCGGGCGAACGGTGGTCTGCGACTGGCGGAAAGATCGCGACATCGGCGCGGCCTTGCCTGACATTCGCCGCATGAAACCGGCCGAACGGGTCCTCACGTTGCGGGAGCAGTTGGCGTACCACAACCACCGGTACTACACGCTCGACGACCCCGAGATCACCGACGCCGCCTACGACGCGTTGATGCGCGAACTCCAGGCGCTCGAGGCCCAGCACCCCTCGCTCGTCACCCCCGATTCACCCACGCAGCGTGTGGGTGGCGCGGCGCTCGACAAGTTCGAGAAGGTGACCCACCGGCAGCAGATGCTCTCGCTGGCCAATTGCTTCGATGACGCCGAGTTGACCGAGTTCGACGAGCGCGTGCGCAAGGGCCTGGGCGCGGACGTCGGCATCGTCGAGTACGTCTGCGAGCCCAAGATGGACGGCCTGGCCATCGAGCTGGTCTACGAGAATGGCCAGTTCGTGCAGGGCAGCACCCGTGGCGACGGCGTCATCGGCGAAGACGTCACCGAGAACCTGAAGACCATCAAGATTCTGCCGCTGACGCTCAAGGGGCACGCGCCGAAGCGGCTCGAGGTGCGCGGCGAGGTGTATCTCAAGAAGGCCGACTTCCAGCGCATGAACGCGAAGCTGGTGGCGAAGGGCGAAGAGCCGTTCGTCAACCCCCGCAATAGCGCGGCCGGGTCGCTGCGCCAGTTGGACCCGAAGATCACCGCCTCGCGCCCGCTGTCGATCTTCCTCTACGAAGTGGGTGAGGTCGAAGGCCTCGAGTTCGTCGACCACGTCGAGAAGCTCGAGCAGTTGGTGAAGCTGGGGCTGCCGGTGAACCCGCGTCGCTCGGTGGCCAGGGGGCTCGACGGCGTGCGGGCGGCGTACACCTCGCTGCTGGCCGAGCGCGGCTCGCTGCCCTACGAAATCGACGGCCTGGTGGTGAAGGTCAGCCGCACCGCCGAGCGCGCACGGCTGGGGAAGGTCTCGAAGAGCCCCCGGTGGGCCATGGCCTACAAGTTCCCCCCCGAGGAGGTCGAGGCCACGGTGGCCGAGATCGTGGTGCAGGTGGGCCGCACCGGCGCCATCACCCCGGTGGCGAACCTCGAGCCGGTCTTCGTGGGCGGGGTGACCG
>CAIWFK010000238.1 GCA_903911905.1 uncultured Myxococcales bacterium | reverse complement strand
TCTTCGCGTACCTGGTCGACCCCTCGGTCGAAGAGACGCTGCGCTCGCGGGGCACGGGGCTCGACCCGAACGAAGCAGGCGCGATTCTCGAGGGCGTGAAGCGGTTGGCGCGCAGTGGGCGAGGCGTGTTGCTCTCGAGCCCCGACGTGCGCCGCGCGCTGCGGCGGCTACTCGAGGGCGCGTTCCCCGAGGTGGTCGTGCTGACCTTCGCCGAGCTCGACCCCGAGCTGCAGGTGCGGCCGATGGGCCGCCTGGTTCCTGCCCGCTGAAGGCTACTGCTGGTTGGGGTTCAGCGGAGGCACCTTGCCGTCAGGGCCGGGCTTGTTGACCCGGTCCTTCAATTCCTTGCCGGCGCGGAAGAGAATGCCGCGCTTGGCGCGCACCGCGATGGGCTCGCCGGTCTTCGGGTTGCGGCCCTGGTACGCGCCGTAGTGCTTCACGTGGAAGGCGCCAAGCCCACGAATCTCGATGTTCTCGCCCACCTTGCCGTCGCCGACGAGCGCGTCCTTCATTGAGCCGAAGATGACCTCGATGGTCGCCTCGGCCTGCTTTTGCGTCACGCCCTTCTTCGCGACCAGAATGTTCACCAGATCTGACTTGAGCATCTGCGCTCCCCTTGAAGGTGACAGCAACCAATGGGCTGGAATTGCTGCCCCTTTCGAAACGACGTTACTCGCAAACGACTCAACCCAGCAAGAAAGCTACGGTTTCCTTTCGCCCGCCGCTGCAGGGGCCGAGGCGGTCGGAGGTCGGTCAGCGGGAGTTCGGGCCAGTGACTCCCAGGTAATTCCCTTGAGCTTCTCGACGGTTGACTCGTCGGCCTGTTGAAACAAGCGGGCCACCCCATCGAACTGCCCGGTGCGCGAGGTGGCGTCGCGGCGCACGGTACGGCCTGCGCCGCCGACGGCGTCGGAAATGTCGGCCAGGGTCAGCGTCGCGGGATCGCGGGCGGGCGCGAGCGCATCGGGTGGCCCGCCCAGCAGCCCGGCTTCGAGCAACTGGCCGACCAGCTCACGAATGCGTTGCTCGGGCATCACCAACGCCAGCGACAGCTCGCGGGTGCTCACGCCACGCTTGCCATCGAGCACCGCGCGGGTGGCCAGCTCGGCGACGCGGGAGGCGATGAGCTCGTTGCTGCGGGGGTTGGCCAGCAGGTCGGCGAACTCGTCGTGGAAGTCGGCGTGCTCGACGGCGTAGGCCAGCCGCGCGCCCGAGAGAATGAGGTACCAGCCAACGTAGACCCACATCAGGAAGAGGGGCGCCACGCCGAGCGAACCGTAGAGCATGTTCGCGTTGAGAATGATGCTGGCGATGCCGCCATAGAGGTTACGCGCCAGTTCCCAGCAGATGCCAGCCGCCACGCCGCCGATGAGCGCGCTCTTCCACGGCACCGGCGCGTGAGGCGCGAACTTGTAGAGCAACGTGAAGACGACGATCGCGGCCAGCACCGCGCCCAGCGCATAGACCTGGGTCGAGAAGGGAAACTCGAGCCACTGCACGAAGTGGCGCGCGCCTTCGCTGCCGATGAGCCCCACGGCGATGAGCAGGGGCCCGACCACCAGCACGCCGGTGTAGAGCCCCAGGCTGACCAGCAGGGGGCGCTTGCGCCGCACGGCCCACACGTCGTTGAGCGAAGCGTCGAGGTGGCGCAGCAGCACGCCCGCCGAAATCATCACCACCAGGAACGAGAGCCCGCCGGCGGTGCGCGAATTGGCGGCAGCGAAGAAGGCACGCACGCTCTGCTCGCCGCCTGGCGAGAGGATTTCGGTGAAGAAGCGTTTGACCAGCACGTCGACCTGCTTGGCGCCGAACAGGTGCACCAGCGAGATGATGACGGCGGCCAGCGGCACCAGCGAGGTCACGGTGACGAAGGTGAGGTTGCCGGCGCGCAGGCCGATCTGCTCGCCCTGGAAGCCGACGATGACCGCGACCATCGAGCGCCAGAGGCGGCCAGCCCGGGTCAACGCCCGCCGGGGACCCGACGCGGTGCGAGGCACCGCCGTGTCGCGCTCGGCGGGCATGGGCGTCATCGGCGCACGAGAATGCGCTCGATCAGTTCCTTCGAGACCTGGGTCATCTCGACGAAGACCACGCCCATGCCGCCGACGCGATCGGGGCCGGGCTCGACCAGGCGCACCACTTCGCCGATGCCTTCGATGAGCTCGAGTTCTTCGAGAATGACCGAGAAGCGCAGGTTGACGTGGGTGCCGATGGGCAACGGGTCTTCGGACTTGATGAACACGCCCGAGCGGCTGATGTTCATCACGTATTCCGCGATGAACTGATCGACCGAGGTGAACTCGTGGTTGATCATTCTGCGGACTTCGTGACGCCGCTCGAGAGTGCCCGTCATGTCGCCTCCGTCAGGAAGCAGCCGGCTGGGCGAATGACCGACCAGCCGATGCCTCGAAGGAACCTTCAGTCCTGCGCGGGGCCGCCGTCGGGGCTCGAGGGCCGGGGGCGGTTCTGCTGACCGCCACCGCCACCGCCTCCGCGGTCGCCACGGTCGCCGCCGCGATCGCGGTCGCGACCACCCCGGTTGCCGCGGTCACGGCCACGACCGCCCCGTTCGCCACCACCGCGTTCTCCGCCGCCGCGTTCTCCGCCGCCGCCACCTCCCCGTTCACGGTCACCGCCGCGATCGCCACCGCCGCCACCGCCGCGGTCGCGCTCGAAGCGGGCCTCGCTGGCACCGCCGGGCTTGCGCGCCCCCGAATAGGTGTTGGGGTCGTGGTCGACGGCGGTGGTCGAGATCTTGATCTCGACGCCGGCGACCGGCTTGACGAACAGGTCCCACTGCTCGCGGTGGTAGTCCTGCCGGGGCTTGACCTGAATGGTCTTGTTGAAC
>CAIWFK010000237.1 GCA_903911905.1 uncultured Myxococcales bacterium | reverse complement strand
GACGCCGTTCGCCTCGCCGAGCACGTGGCGGGTCCGGTCAACGCCAGCAATCGTCCTTTCACCATCGAGAACACCATCTTCCTGCCCACCCGGTACTTGCCCATGGCCCCCTCGCTGCTGGTGCACGAGGCCGTACACGTCTGGCAATTCCAGACTGCGGGTCATCGGTACATCGTCGACTCGGTCATCGCCCAGGCCACCAACCAGGCCTACCGGCTCGACCTCGCGCTGAACGGGGAATGGTCGACGCTCAACTGCGAGCAGCAGGCGGTGTTCGTCGAGCACGCCTTTCGCGTCGGCGCGTTCGAGCGCCGCCACCTGTTGCCCCAGCCGCTCTTCGACGACGCGGTGCGCGCGCTCAGGGATTCCCGGCGAGGAGCCGCGGAGTCGGCGTGACTCGCCGCGTCAATATCGATTGACTCTGAAATCAATGATCCTTATCACTCCTCCAGCAGGCCCACTGGAGGCACCATGGCGAAAGCATCGACCGGCCGCACAGGCAGGCGCGTGGCGATCATCGGGGGGCTGCGAACGCCCTTCGTGAAGGCGAACACCCTCTTCAACGATCTCTCGGCGCTCGACCTGGGGGTCATCGTCGTGAAGGAACTGGTGCAGCGCTACGACCTCGACCCGCGCGAGGTCGACCAGGTGGTCTTCGGCCAGGTCGTGCCCGGGCTCACCGCGCCGTCCATCGCCCGCGAAGTCGTGCTCCTGTCCGGGCTGCCCCGCAGCGTCGAGGCGCACACCGTGGCCCGCGCCTGCGCGACCTCGATTCAGACCATGGTCGACGCTGCCAATTCCATCGCGCTCGGCCTGTCCGAGGTGGCCATCGCCGGCGGCACCGAGTCGATGAGCGACCCGCCGGTCTTCACCTCGCGGCCGCTCGCGCACGCCCTGGTCAGCGCCTCGAAGGCCAAGGACCTGCCCGGGCGCATCAAGCCCTTCCAGCGGCTCAAGGCGAAAGACCTGCTGCCCGTGCCGCCCGCCATCGCCGAGTTCACCACCGGCCTGTCGATGGGCGATTCGGCCGAGAAGATGGCCAAGGAAAACGGCATCACCCGCCGCGAGCAGGACGAGCTGACGCTCGCCTCGCACCAGAACGCCTCGAAGGCCTGGAAGGCCGGTCTGTTCAAGGACGAGGTGATGACCGTCGCCATTCCGCCAAAATATGCGGTGCTCGCCGAGCGCGACAACATCGTGCGCGAAGACACGTCACTCGAGGCGCTCTCGGCGCTCAAGCCGGTGTTCGACCGCCGCTATGGCTCGGTCACCGCCGGCAACGCCTCGCCGCTGACCGACGGCGCGGGCGCGCTGCTGCTGATGAGCGAAGAGAAGGCGAAGGCGCTGGGCTACGAGCCGCTGGGCTACCTGCGCTCGTACGCGTTCGCCGCCACCGACCCGGGCGATCAACTGCTCCAGGGCCCCGCCTACGCCGCGCCCATCGCGCTCGATCGCGCGGGCCTGTCGCTCAAGGACATCGATCTGGTCGACATGCACGAGGCCTTCGCCGCGCAGGTCGCCAGCAACATCCAGGCGCTGGCCTCGCGCTCGTTCAACCAGAAGCTGGGCCGCTCGGCGCCGGTCGGCGAGGTCGACCGCAGCCGGCTCAACGTCAATGGCGGCTCGCTTTCCATCGGTCACCCCTTCGCCGCCACCGGGGCCCGCATCATCCACCAGTCGCTTCGCGAGCTGAAGCGACGCAACCTCGCCCACGCCCTGGTGACCGTCTGCGCCCAGGGCGGGCAGGGCGCCGCCGTGGTCCTGGAGCGCACATGAGCAACTTCAGCTACGCCGTCGAACGGCAGGTCGCGGTCATCACCTTCGACATCGAAGGCGAACCGGTCAACACGCTCTCGCCTCCCATCTCGGCCGAGTTCGAGGGGCTGATGACCCGCGCTGCGGCCGACGCCAGCGCGAAGGCCATCGTCATCATCTCGGGCAAGAAGGACTCGTTCATCGCCGGCGCGAAGATCGACTTCCTCTCGACCATCGCCAGCGCGGCCGACGCCACCGCGCTCTCGCGCCAGGGCCAGGCCGGGTTCGATCGCCTCGACGCGTTCGACAAGCCGGTGGTCGCGGCCATTCACGGCGCGTGTCTGGGCGGGGGGCTCGAGTGGGCGCTGGCCTGCGACTTCCGCATCGTCACCGACAGCCCGAAGACCTCGCTGGGGTTGCCCGAGGTGCAGTTGGGGCTCATTCCCGGCGCGGGTGGAACGCAGCGCCTGCCGCGGCTGATCGGCGTGCAGGCCGCGCTCGATCTCATTCTGACCGGCAAGACGCTCAAGGCGCGCAAGGCGGTGAAGCTGGGCGTCGCCGACGAACTGGTGCCGCCCTCGATTCTGCGCGAGGTGGCGCTCGCGCGCGCGCTCGAGCTGGCTGACCGCACGCTCACCCCGCAGCGCGCGCGCGGCCTGGCCACCGGCCCCGCGCGCTCGTTCGCCGACGTGCTCAAGGGCCTGACCAACAAGGAATCGTGGGCCGAGCTGGCGCTCGAAGAGAACCCGCTGGGCCGCAAGGTGCTCTTCGAGCAGGCGAAGAAGCAGTTGCTCAAGAAGACCCGCGGCAAGTACCCCGCGCCCGAGAAGGCGCTGGAGGTCGTGCGCATCGGCATGGACAAGGGGCTCAAGGCCGGGCTCGACGCCGAGGCGGCCGCGTTCGGCGAGCTGGTGATGAGCGACGTGTCGAAGCGGCTGGTCGAGATCTTCTTCGCCACCACCGCGCTCAAGAAGGACAACGGCACCAGCAACCCGCAGTTGACGCCGCGTGAAGTGAAGAAGCTGGGCCTGCTGGGCGGCGGGTTGATGGGCGGCGGCATCGCCTACGTCGCTTCGGCGCTCGAGGGCGTCACCGTTCGCATCAAGGACCGTGACGAGGCCGGCGCCGCGAGGGCCATGGGCCACGTGCGCGGCCTCTACGACGAGCGCGTCAAGAAGCGCAGCCTGACCTTCCGCGAGGCAGACAAGCTGCTCGCGCTGGTCAGCGCCACCACCGACTACACCGGGTTCAAGCACGCCGACCTGGTCATCGAAGCGGTGTTCGAAGACCTCGCGCTCAAGCACCAGATGGTGAAGGACCTCGAGCGGGTGTGCGGGCCCGAGACCATCTTCGCTTCGAACACCAGCTCGATTCCCATCTCGAAGATCGCCGAGGCGGCGCAGCGCCCCCAGAACGTGATCGGCATGCATTACTTCAGCCCGGTCAACAAGATGCCGCTGCTCGAGATCATCACCCACCGCGGCACCAGCGAGCAGACCGTCGCCACCTGCGTCGAGGTCGGCAAGAAGCAGGGCAAGACGGTCATCGTGGTCAACGACGGCGTGGGCTTCTACACCTCGCGCATTCTGGCGCCGTACATGAACGAGGCCGCGTTCCTGCTGGCCGAGGGCGCCGACATCGCCGAGCTCGACAAGTCGCTGGTCGACTTCGGCTTCCCCGTGGGGCCCATCACCCTGCTCGACGAGGTGGGGGTCGACGTGGCCGCCAAGGTCGCGAAGATCATGCACGAGGCCTTCGGCGAACGCCTGGCCGCGCCCGACACCACCGACGTGCTGGTGAAGGACGGTCGCCTGGGCCGCAAGGCCAAGAAGGGCTTCTACCTGTACGGCCAGGGCCAGAAGAAGAAGGAGGTCGACGTCTCGGTCTACGCGTTGACCCCGCACGGCAAGGACCGCAAGCGCTTCGATCGCGCCGAGATGGCCGAGCGCTGCGTGCTGCAGTTCGTCAACGAGGCCATTCGCTGCCTGGGCGAAGGCATTCTGCGCAGCCCGCGCGATGGCGACATCGGCGCCATCTTCGGCCTGGGCTTCCCGCCGTTCCTCGGCGGGCCGCTGCGCTACGCCGAGAGTCAGGGCCTGGGTCGCGTGCTGCAGCGCACCGAGCACTACCAGGAAAAGCTGGGTACCCGGTTCACGCCTGCGCCGCTGTTGATCGATTCGGTGAAGTCGGGCAAGCGCCTCTACCCATGATGCTGACTCCACTGGTGGCGTGCTGGCTGGCTGCTGCGCCGGTGGGGCCGCCGCCAGCACCCGCTGACTTCAGGAAGCTGACGAGCGGCCTGTGGGAAGGCGTGACCGAGCTGGCCACGCTGACCCCGGTCGATGGCGGCAGGGCCGAGCCCTCGGTGCAGCGCTCGAGCCGCTCGTTCTGCGTCGACGACGCGTGGAAGACGAAGAATGCCTTCCTTCGCGCCACGCCGAAGCCGCCCGAGGGGTGCAAGGACACCATCGTCAGCCGCACGGCCAGCAAGGTGGTGATGAAGACCGACTGCCTGATGCCCAGCGGCAAGTCGGCCATCGAGCTGACCGTCGAGACGAAGAGCCCGAAGGACTACGTGGGCCACACCTCGTCGGTCGCCAGTTTCCCCGGCCGCGAAGTGAAGACCAGCAACACCTTCACCGCAAAGTGGGTCGCGGCGAGCTGCGGCGACAAGAAGTAGCCGATGCCGGCGGTGCTCGAACACTTCGCGAGGCTGCCCCTGCCCGAGCGCGCCTTCGTGCGGGCCCGGCTGGCGAGCGCGCCGTTGCAGCAGGTCGCGACGCGGGTTCGCGGCGGGCGGGTGCTCGACGTGGGCTGTGGGCACGGGCTGTTGTGCGCGCTGCTTCACGAAGACGACCCCAACCGCGAGGTGGTCGGGCTCGACCCCGACCCGCGGAAGATCGCCTGGGCCCGGGCGTCGATCGGCCGCGCTCCCCGCAGCCACTTCGAGGTGGGCACCTGCGAGCAGCTCGCCGCGCAGGCCCCCAGGCCCTTCGACACGGTGGTGATCTGCGACGTGCTCTACCTGCTCGACGCCGACGCGCAGCGCTCGTGCCTGGCCGCCTGTCACCGGGTGCTCGGGCCCGGCGGCCGCCTGCTGCTCAAGGAAGCCGAAGACGACGGCGGCTGGCGCACCCGCAAGGCCCTGCTGCAGGAACGGGTGATGGTGCGGGTGCTGGGGCGAACCCGGTCGAGCGGAGCGCTGCGGTTCCTTCCTCGAGATCGCACGGTCGCGCTGCTCGAGGCCACCGGTTTCCGGGTCGACGAGGTCGAGGCGCTCTCGCGTCGTTCGACCACGCCACACGTGCTGTTCGTGGCCTCGAAGGCGTGAGCCGTCAGCTCGAGCTCAACTGCCCGTAGCTGACCAACTGCACCGAACGCGCGGCCAGCGCTTCCTTCACGCGGGGGCTGAGCACCGCGCTCAGCTCGCCTTCCCAGCCGTAGGTCCACGACGGGTCCTGCGGCACGAGCCCTGGCGCGAGGCCGGGGTGGGTGACGATTTCGAAGTCGCCGTCGGCGGGCAGCTTCGAAATCAGCCGCAGCAGGCGTCGCTCGGTGAGCCGGCCCGATTCGTAGATGCCCACCGCGGGCACGCGACGCACGCCCCGCACTTCCTTCAGGCGCGCCAGCGACGAGAGCAGCATCGACTTGAGCGCCGGGCCCGGTCGCACCAGCCACCGCGCCGAGGGTCGCTCGGACGGCCAGCGCATGGGCACGCCCAGCTCGGCGGCCAGCACTTCGACGATCGAGGTCAGGTTCGGCAGCAGGTGCAGGTGCTGGTGGGTGTCGAGGTGATCGATCTTCGCGCCCAGTTGCTGCGCGCGCGCGACCTGGGCGCGGAACTCGAGCACCACCTCTTCGGCCGGAATCATGCGGGTCAGCCACGCTGCCGACAGCTCGGCCCAGTTGCCGCGAAAGCGACCGCCCGGCGCCAGCCAGCGCACGTCGGCGCGGTTGGCGGCCGGCTCGAGGTGCGAGGTCAGGCACAGGTGCAGCCCCAGGGGCAGGCCTTCGCGCCTCG
This sequence comes from uncultured Myxococcales bacterium, assembly GCA_903911905.1. Classification (GTDB taxonomy): domain Bacteria; phylum Myxococcota; class Myxococcia; order Myxococcales; family Myxococcaceae; genus Xiheilimnobacterium; species Xiheilimnobacterium phototrophicum. The sequence goes on along the minus strand of CAIWFK010000237.1, from coordinate 1,330 downwards.
CGCGCCGCACCGCCTCGTGGGCGCTGGGGCCGGTGGCCAGCAGGGTGGCGCTGGTCACCACCCCATCGGCGTGCGCGGTGAAGATGCCCTCGTCGAGGCGGGGGTGCAGCCCCAGATCGTCTGCGTTGATGACCAGCCGAATCACCGACCGCTGACCGCCTTCCGCGCGTCGATGGGCTTGACCGACGGAGGCAGGCGCACCGGCCGCACCGGGTCCTTCGGCGACTTGACGTCGCCATAGAGCGAGCCGAGCTCGCTGATCATCTTGGCGATCACCTGCGGGCTGGCCAGGGTCGAGATGCCGCGCGTGCGCGGGAAATAGTCGACGCCCATCTGAAAGACGCGGAAGCCCTTCTTGATGGCCTTCACCACCAACTCGGCGTCGATGAAGCTGCCCTGGCTCTTGAGCTCGAGCGACTCGAGCACGCGGCGGTGCACCACCTTGAACGAGAAGTTGATGTCCTTGACGTGCACGTCGAAGAGCTGCCGAATGAGCAGGTTGTAGACGAACGAATAGATGATGCGCTTGGGGCCCTCGCTGGTGCGATCGAACCGGAAGGCGCAGATCATGTCGGCCTCCAGGTAGTCCATCAACCGCAGCGCGCGCTCGAGCTCGGAGAGGTCGAAGGGCAGGTCCATGTCGGAATAGATGACGATGTCCTTGGTGCTGGCCGAGAAGCCGGTCTTCATCGCGCCGCCCAGCTTCAGGTTCACCTCGTGGGTGATGCAGCGCACGCGCGGGTCGGCCTTCGACAGGGCCTCGGCGATTTCCTGGGTGCGGTCGGTCGAGGCGTCGTTGACCACGATGATTTCCCAGTCGTCGGTCAGCCGCTCGAGCACTTCGCGGGCCAGCCCGACCGTGCGCTCGACGTAGGCCTCTTCGTTCCAGGCGGGGAAGAACACGCTCAACGAGGGTCGCTTCGACATGGCCGGCGTTTGACCACACCTGCCGGGTCGAAGTCACCCTGCCGTGTAAAGCTGCAGCCTCATGGAAACGGCCCAGAAAAACCATTGGCCGCTGGTGACAAACCGCGTCGATGGCTAAGACCGAAGTTCCCATGGGGGACCCGTTCAGCGCATTGGTGGTGGAGGCCGACCCGACGACGCGCGACGAGCTCGCCGCGGCGCTCGAGGCCCAGGGCGCGCAGGTCACGACCGCGGGCACGGTGTCGGCCGCGGTGGCCTCGCTGATGGAGACCCGGGTCGAACTGATCGTGGTCAGCCTCGAGCTGCCCACCGAGAGCGGCCTGTCGGTGGTGCAGCACGCGCGGCAGTCGGGTGATGGGGTGGTGGTGGTGATGGTCGCCCGGGCTGCCGACCTGCAGGCCCG
>CAIWFK010000236.1 GCA_903911905.1 uncultured Myxococcales bacterium | reverse complement strand
GACTCGTTCACCTTCAACCTGGTGCAGGAACTGGGAGCTCTGGGCGCAAAGCCGCTGGTCTTCCGCAACGACGCGCTGACCGTGGAGCAGGCGCTGGCGCTCGACGTGGCGGGCGTGGTCATCAGCCCGGGGCCCTGTGCGCCCGACTCGGCGGGCATCTCCGTCGAGCTGATTCGTCGCTGTGCCGGCGTGCGCCCGCTGCTGGGCGTGTGTCTGGGGCACCAGGCCATCGGCGCAGCGTTCGGCGCGAAGGTGGTGCGCAACGCGCGGGTGGTGCACGGCAAGGCCTCGGGCGTTCGTCACCGCCGCGCGGGCGTGTTTCGCCAGTTGCCCTCGCCGTTCCAGGCCGGCCGGTACCACTCGCTGGTGCTCGAGCGCGAGTCGTTGCCCGACTGTCTGCGCGTCACCGCGTGGACCGACGAAGACGAAATCATGGGCGTGCGCCACACCCGCTACGACGTCGAAGGCGTGCAGTTCCACCCCGAGTCGGTGCTCACGCCGAAGGGGCGCGTGCTGCTGGCGACGTGGCTCGAACGGTTGACCCGGAGGCCGTCATGATGAGGGAACACCTGTCTGCCGTGCTCGACGGGCAGCGGCTGTCGCGTCGGGACATGGCCAACTGCATGGCCGAGGTGCTGCGCGGCGAGGCGGCCGATGCGCAGGTCGCCGCGTTGCTGGGCGCGCTGCGGGTGCGGGGTGAGACGGTCGAGGAACTGGTCGGCGCCGCCCTGGCGGTGCGCGAGGTGGCGGTGCGCGTGCCCTCCATCGGCGTGGTGGTCGACACCTGCGGCACGGGCGGCGATGCCCGCGGCACCTTCAACCTCTCGACCGCCGCGGCCCTGGTGGCCTCGGCCTGTGGGGTCACGGTCGCCAAGCACGGCAATCGCTCGGTCAGCTCGAAGTGCGGCAGCGCCGACGTGCTCGAGGCCCTGGGCGCGCGGTTGGACCTCGACGTGCCGACGCTCGCCTCGCTGCTCGTTCAGACCCGCCTGGCGTTCCTCTTCGCGCCTGCGCATCACCCGGCCTTCAAGCGGGTGGCGAACCTGCGGCGCGAGCTGGGCGTGCGCACCGTGTTCAACCTGGTCGGGCCGCTGGCGAACCCCGCCGGCGCACAGCGGCAGGTGCTGGGGGTGTTTGATCCGCGCCTGGCCGCGACGATGGCTGACGTGCTGCTCGAGCTCGGCGCCCAACACGCATTGGTGGTGCACGGCGACGGGCTCGACGAGGTGTCGGTGTGCGGCCCGACGGTGGTCGAAGAGGTGCATGACGGGCGGCGTCGGCGGTACGTGGTGACGCCTGACGATCTCGGGCTCGCGGTGCACCCGGTGGAGTCGCTGCGTGGCGGTGACGCGGCGACCAACGCGGCCATCATCCTCGGCGTGCTTGACGGAACCCAGGGCGGGCCGCGCGACGCAGTGCTGGCGAACGCCGCGGCAGCGCTGGTGGTCGCAGGGCACGCCACCTCGTTGCGCGCGGGCGTGCAACGCGCTGCCGAGGTCATTGATTCCGGCGCGGCGCGCGCGCACTTCGAGCGGTTCCTCCGCGTTCAGAGCGGAGGCGCCACCATTCTTGACGCCATCGTCTCGCGGCTTCCCGTGGCGTCACGACCGCCGGAGTTGGCGGTGGTCTCGACGACCGGTGGGGCCGCGCCAGCCCAGGAACCGTTGGGCTTCGACGCGTCGACGAGCCCGCCATCGGACGCTCGCGTCGAGGAGTCGGGGCACCGCATCGCTGCGAACGTGGCAGCCGGGCGGACCCACTCTCCGCGGCGGGCGAGTGCGGTGAAGCCCGAGTACGGCGCGGCCGAGGTTCGTGCGCCGCCGGTGAGTGGGGTGAATCCCGAGCACGGCGCGGTCGAGGTTGGTGCGCCGTCGGCGAGTGCGGTGAAGGCCGAGCACGGCGCGGTCCAGGTTCGTACGCCCTCGGCGCCGCGCGTGCTTGCTTCCCTCGAGTCGTCACCTTTCGCGGGCGGGCGCTTCGCTGCCATGCTCTCGGCCCGCGGTGGCCCGACGCGCCTCATCGCCGAGGTGAAGCGTCGCTCTCCCAGCGCGGGCGCCATCGCCGCCATCACCGACGCCGCGGCCTATGCGCAGGGCTGCGTGGCGAAGGGCGCCTCGGCCATCTCGGTGCTCACCAACGAGGCCGACTTCGGCGGCTCGCTGGCCGACTTGTCGACCGTGCGTGGCGCGGTCGAGGTGCCGGTGCTGCGCAAGGAGTTCGTGGTCGACCCCCGTCAGCTCGGCGAGGCCGCGGCGCTGGGAGCCGACGCGGTGCTGTTGATCGTCGCGGTCCTGGGCGGCGGGCTGCGTGCGATGCTCGCCGCGACCCGGGCCCGCGGGCTCGACGCGCTGGTCGAGGTGCACGACGAGCACGAGCTGACCCTGGCGCTCGCGGCTGGCGCGTCGATCATCGGCATCAACAACCGCGACCTGCGCACCTTTCACGTCGACCTCTCGGTCAGTGAGCGGCTGGTGAACCTGGTGCCAGCGCACCTGAAGGTGGTCGCCGAGAGCGGGCTTCGGTCGCAGGACGATCTCGACCGCCTGCGCCGCGCGGGCCTCTCCAACTTCCTGGTGGGTGAGCACTTCGCTCGCGGAGGGAGCCTCTCGTGCGCGTGAAGATCTGCGGCATCACCACCGTGGCCGACGCCGCGCTCGCCGCCCGCGCGGGAGCCGACGCCATCGGCCTCAATTTCTACGAGCGCTCCTCGCGGGTGGTCTCGGTCGCGCGCGCGCGCCGCATCGTGGCGTCGCTGCCGCCCTTCGTGTGGGCGGTGGGCGTGTTCGTCAACGCCTCGGCGGCCACCATCAACCGCGTCGCGCGCGAGGTCGGGCTACACGTGGTGCAACTCCATGGGGACGAGCCGGAGTCGTTGCTCCCCCGGCTCCAACGCCCCGTGTACCGTGCACTGCACGTCGGGTCGGGTCGCCTCCCCACCACCACCTTCCGCGCCGCGCGTGCCCTGGTCCTCGACGCCGCACAGCCTGGCTACGGCGGGGGAGGGCGCACCTTCGACTGGTCCCGAGCCAGGGCCATCGCCGCCCGTCGCCCGGTGCTCCTCGCGGGAGGCCTCACGCCGGACAACGTCGCCGCGGCCATCGCCGCCG
>CAIWFK010000235.1 GCA_903911905.1 uncultured Myxococcales bacterium | reverse complement strand
GCCGGCTTGGTCTTCGACCAGTAGGTCTTGAACGAGGTCCAGTTGGTCACCACGTGCAGCACCGCCCCCAGCACCGTCGCCAGACCCACCCATTCGTGCGCGGGCTTGTTGAAACCGATGGCCGATTCGAAGAACAGCAGCAGGCCAGTGATGGCCGAGGTCAGGAACGCGCCGATGATGAGCGGCGTCGCGAAGGTCCGAAGTCTCATGGCCGCCGGGTGGCTAGCACGGCCGTCACTGCAGGTGCCAGCGAGAGACGAGCTCGGCCCTGATGCCCTGACGGGTCGCCACGTCGTGCGCACCGGCGTAGATGCGCACCTCGTTGACGACGCCGCGCCAACCGCAGTTGCGGCTGGTGCCCTCGCACCAGGCATTGTAGCCGGGCCCACCAATCGAAATGATCCCCGCGTCGGAAGGCACCGTCATCGGCACCGCAGACGTGGCCAACGTGGTCAGCCCGGTCGTCACGACGCTCAGAATGCCCAACGCATCGATGACCGCATCAATCACCACCGGGCTCCCGATGACCGAGCCCGTGGCGCCAACCGGCGGCCCAGCCACCGCGAATCACGGCGTTCCAACGCCCTTGCCCACGCCCAGTTGGGTATTCGAACTCAGCTCGCGGACGTACAGGTTCCAGAAGGTGCCTGGGGCGCCCATCGTGCCCGGCTGCCGCACTTCCAGCCCGATGAGGTCGGTGTCGACCGAACCCGCATCGTGCGCGAACGACCCCGAGCGCCCGACGAAATAGACGGTGAGCGTCGTCGGGAGGTCCGCGATCGCCACGTCGAGCGAAGGCGCCGCATTGCCCATGCCCGGCCCGAACGACACGCCGCCGTCGACGGACTGGGGCCAGTACGAGGCACCGAGGCCGAGGTCGTTCTTCACGGCATTGGCGTTCAGGTTCCCGCCCGAGCACTGGTTGGCCCAACCGACGACGCCAAAGCCGTTGTCGGTCACCCCGACGTTACCGACCAGCCAGAGCAGGCACGGCCCCGCGTCGAGCGAACCTGCGTCGAAGCCAGCGTCGAACCCCGCATTTCCGCCGTCGGCTTCGCCGGCGTCCACCGCGGGCCCTGCGTCGACCGACGCGTCGGCACTTCCCGCATCGACGCCCGCGAGCCGGCACACGTTGGCCACGCACACGTAGCCCGAGCCCTCGCCGCCGCACGACGAGCCGTCGTCACACCGCGTGCCGTCGTACGAGCCCAGCCACTGGCAACCGACGACCGACCAGGCCAGCACGCCCCCCAGCATCGCACGCTTCATGGAAACGTCCCCCTGACGACGAGCCCGCGACCGTCGAGCCATGGCACCACGGCCACCGCCGGCGGGTTCGCCCCCACCGCCAACCAGACCAGACCGGCGATGAGCGCCGCCCCGCCCACGCCGGCCACGATCGGACCCACCAGGCCTTCCAGGTTCACCCGAGCCGCGAGTTGCTTCGCTTCGCTGAAGGTCAGCGAGCCCAGGTCGGTGTCGAGCTTGCCCGCGCCGAGCCGCGAATCGACGAGCAGCCCCACGCCCACGCCCGCCACCACCGCGCCCGCCGACGAGAGCACCACCGCGGGCACCTTCGACGGCGCGCGAGCGACCACCCCCGAGTCATCGAGCAACTGGTGCACCAGCGCGGTGACGGCCGAAAAGGTCTCCTTCGACGACATGCTCCTGCCGACGCGCGCGAGCGCCACGCCATCTGCCGCTCGAATCAGCTTGAGGTCGAGTCGCATCTCGTCGCCCAGCCTGGCCAGGGTGCCCAGCACCACCCAGGGCGCGCCGAGCGCGTCGGACAACTCGGTCAGGCACGTACTGCTCTCGGCCCCGCAGCCCAGCAACTGCTTCTGCCGCTCGAACCCCAGGGCGGTGCGCAGGTCGGACACGTTGGCCACCTCGACCGCGCCGCTGGCGGCCAGCTCGGTCGAGACCTGCTCGGACAGCGAGTCGGCGGTGGACGTCAGCGCCTGGTCCGACGCCGAGAGGCCCAGCACCACGACGCGAGGTCGCGCGGCCAGCGAAGAAAACGAGAGCAGGCCCCCCCAGGGTCACCGCCAGCAATCGGTGCATTGCAGGCGACTGTACCCGAAACCGGCGCAGCCCTTCAGTGCACGAAGGCCGGCACCCAGTGGTACTCGTTCTGCGAGTGCGCGGCGAAGACGATGAAGAACGCCCCGCCCGAGGCCGCGTCGAAGGTGGTGGGGGTGACGGTCAGGTGGAACACGTCGCCGTTGTTGCCCAGCGTGCGGTCCCACGAGAAGCGCATGCTGCCGGTGACGGCCTGGGCCGAGACCTGGAAGGGGGTGGTGGGCGCGTCACTGAAGAGCTGCACCTCGAGCGTCTTGCTGGTGCCCAGGGGAATGTGCACGCCGGGCATGGTGCCGGCGTCACCCGCGAAGGTGTAGTCGACGATGTCGGGCATCACCGGTACCGCCGCGAAGTACACCTCGCCCGCCGGAGCCGGCACGCACGGGTCGTGGCCAGCCGCGGCGGCCGCGTTCGACCAGGTGCGCTGCACCAGGTAGCCCACGTCAGGCGGGGTGTAGAACGCGTCGTGGTTCTGCGCGCAGAGGTCGCCGTTCTCGGTGCCGAGCAGAATCTGCCAGGCGCCGTGCGGGTAATCGACGGCGCCGAACGCGCGCGGGAAGTGCGGGTCGGTCGAGGCCTCGGCGAACTCGTGCGACGCGCCTCGGGTGAGCAACTGGGTGTCGCTCTGGCCATTGGCCGGCGGGCAGTGCGGCATCACGGCGTACGAATATTCGGCGCCCGAGAGGTTCACCCGGCCGTGCCAGGCCAGCACGCGCGTGCACGCCGTCTCGCCTTCGTAGGTCAGCGCGGTGGTGGGCGGGTAGATCATGGCGAAGATGGGGTCGACCACGCCGTCGCCCAGGCCGCCGTCGATCTTGTCCACCAGCCAGGTCTGAATCTGGTGATCGTCGATCATCGCGGGGGCATTCTCGGCCAGGTGCACCGGTGACTCCGACACGCCGGGGCCCACGCCGTACTCGGCGGTGATGGCGGTCCAATACGTCGAGGTGCCGACCTTCGAGACGAAGTCGTCGAACAGCGCCACGGTCCCCGCGTCGTCGTCGGCGAAGCTGATGGGAATGAAGTGCGGGTGCGCCAGCACGTGACCACCGTCGAGCAGAATGAGCTGCGGGTAGGCCGGGTGGGGCCCCGGGTACACGGTCGAGCCGCCGCCTCCGCCAGCGCCTGCGTCGGTGCCAGCATCGCCTCCGCGTCCGCCCGTCCCGGCCAGGCACGCGCCCGAGGTACAGGTCTGCGTGGCGTCACAGGTGGTGCACGCCAGGCCCCCCAGGCCGCAGCCGGCGAGCAGGTCGCCGGGCTGGCACGCGCCGCTCGAATCGCAGCAGCCCATGCAGGTGTCCGGGCTACAGGTCGGCGCGACCTGCTTCGTGCCACACGCCGACAGCACCACCAGGGACAGCGCGAGAAGACGATTCATGGGGTCAGGGCCGTAGCACGGCTCCTACGGGCACAACACCACCGAGCCCGTGGTCTGCCGCGCTTCGAGGGCCCGGTGCGCGGCGGCCACCTCGCGCAACGGGAAGGTGGTCGGCTTCGGCACCTTCACCACGCCGCGGCGAATGACGTCGAAGAGCGCGGTCGCGCTGGCCTCGAGCTCGGCGCGCGTCGAGACGTACGCGAACAGCGAAGGCCGGGTGACGAAGAGCGAGCGCGGCCCGCCGATGGCGTTGACGTCGAGCGGCGCCGCCTTGCCGCTCGACTGCCCGAAGCTGACCAGCGTGCCGCGCGAGCGCAGCGCGTCGAGCGAGCCCAGGAACGTGTCCTTGCCAACCGAGTCGTAGACCACGTCGACGCCGCGCCCCTGGGTCAGGGCCTTCGCCTGCGCCACGAAGTCGGCCTGCAAGACCACGTGGTGCGCTCCCGCAGCCTTCGCCAGGGCGATCTTCTCTTCGCGACCCACCACGCCGATGACCGTCGCCCCCAGGTGCCGCGCCCAGGGAATGGCGAGTTGGCCGACGCCACCGGCCGCCGCGTGGAAGAGGATGGTGTCGTTCGTGCCGATGGGGCGGCAGCGGTTGAGCAGGAACTCGGCCGTCATGCCCTTGAGCATCACGCTGGCGGCGGTGGCGTCGTCGATGTCCGGAGGGAGGGCAATCAGCTTCTCCACCGGCGCGTTGCGCAGCTCGGTGTACGCTCCGGGAATGGTGGCGTAGGCCACGCGCTGGCCGACGGTGAAGCCGGTGACGTTCGGCCCCAGGGCGGTGACGACGCCCGCGCCCTCGGCCCCGGGCGTGAAGGGCAGCGGCTGCGGGTAGAGCCCGGTGCGGTGGTAGACGTCGATGAAGTTCAGGCCGATGGCAGTGTGGCGCAGCTGCACCTCACCCGGGCCCGGCGGTGGGACGTCGACGCTCGTCCACTCCAGGACCTCGGGACCACCGACCTTCGAGACGCGAATGGCGTGGGGCATGGGTGGTGGGTAACAGGCGGCGGCGGGAAAAACAGCTGGCCTGAAGGCGGGCGGGCAGGCTCGTCATCTGAGGCCGTGCCGAACGACCTCGAGCCCCTCGGCGCCCACCACCGGGCCGTGCGTCGGCCACGAACTTCGCGCAGAACACGCAGCAGACCGACTTGCGGCATTCGTGTAGAATTCGACCGCACGGGTGAATTCTACACAAACAGACGTGGGCGCACGACGCCAAGGCTCGTACGCCCACCCAGGCTCGTTCGCCCGCGCCAAGGGGCTCGGGGCCGATCGGCAACGCGGTCGCCAGCCAACCCCACGGCCCGCCCTTCGAGCGGCGCCTCCTCAGGCCTTGAGTCCATCGAGGATCATGCGGGTCACGTGGTCCGCCACGTGCTCGACCGGCCCGATGTCCTCACCCAGCAGCACCGCGTAGAGCAACCGCTCGGTGGTGCCCACCACGGTCAGCGCCGACACGCTGGGGTGCACGTTCTTGATGAGCCCCTGCTCGAGCGCGCTGCTGGTGATGTCGATGGCGTAGCGGGTGACCAGCCGCGAGAGCTCGATGATCGGCACGCGCGCGCCGACCGCGGGTGCCCGCGATTCCTGCAGGTACAGCCGCACCGGGCCCGGGTATTCCACCAGCAGACCCGCGAGCACCCGCCCCACGTTGCTGTAGGCCTCGTTCTGCGCCGACCGGGTGAAGGCCTGTTCGATTTCCGTCAGGCACCCGTCGAGCACCGCCACCATCTGCGTCTTGAGCGGCCGCACCAGCTCTTCGACCAACTGCGCCTGGTCGGTGAAGTAGCGATAGAAGCTGCCCTTGGCCATCTTCGCGGCGCGCATGATGTCGTCGACCGACACCCGCTCGATGCCGAGATCGAGGAAGAGCGAGAGCGCCGCCTCGCGAATGGCCTGGGTCTTCTGCAGCCGGTTGGTGTCGCGCAGGCCGCCGACCGGGCCAGGCCGCTTGAGCGCACGAGGTGACTTCGCCTGGGGCTTCTTCCGGACCGGGGCCTTCATCACTTCTTCCGCAGTTTCTCGGAGCGCTCGACGCGGGACACGCGCGACTCCGGGTCATCGTGGCCCACGAACGCAGCCGCCCGAGCCGCCAGCTCGACCGCACGGCGCTTGAGCCGACTCTCGTCGTAGTGGAACTCGGGCGAGGCCGACGACCCGAAGGCCTTCAAGAAGGCTCGCGCCAGATCGCGCTCCTCGTCGTCCGCGAACTCGCCCAGCACGTTGACCACCTTCACGTGCCCGTTGGCGGCGGCCTTGAGCAGCGCTGTCTCTTCTTCGGCGTCCTTCCACCCGGGCTCGGCCCCCGCATCGAGCAACGCCTCGACGCCCGGCACCCACCCCGCCCGCGCGGCCTCGATGAGTGGCGTCACCCGCCCCTCGCCCAACACGTTGACGTCGACGGTGGACTTCAGCTCGGCTTCGAGCGCCGCGAGATCGCCGGCCTTGACCGCTTCGAACAGCCCCATGACGAAGGGTTAGAGAACGGAACGGCCCCAAGATCCACCCCCACCGCAACTCTCGACCCCTGAGAATCGGCCGGGTGACCTCGGCCGGGTGACGGAGTGACTTTGGGGGGGCGGGTGTGGCAATGAAGGGACATGCGCCGCTTCGCCGTGCTGCTCTCGCTCTTCGCCCTGAACAACGCCGCGTGCACCTGTGGAGCCCCCAAGGTGCAGATCGTGCCCGACGCGGGCTGTGAAGCGACCGATTCGTGCCCCTGCGTGCCGCAGCCCGAGACCTGCAACGGCAAAGACGACGACTGCAACGGCCTCATCGACGACGGCCTGGGCACCATTTCGTGCGGCATCGGCGCGTGCTCGAACACCGTCAACTTCTGCCACGCGGGCCAGGTGCAGACCTGCACCCCCGGTCAGCCGACGGCCGAGGTGTGCAACGGCATCGACGACGACTGCAACGGCGCGGTCGACGAGAACCTGATGCCCACCATGTGCGGCCTGAGCGTGTGCGCCACGGTCTCGCCCTCGTGCGCGATGGGCCAACCGGTCACCTGCATGCCGTTGCCGGGCAGCGCGGAAATCTGCAACGGCCTCGACGACAACTGCGACGGCACGGTCGACGAGGGCCTGTTGACCAACACCAGCGGCGACATGCGGCTGACCAACGACCCTGCGCTCAGCGACTACGTGTACCTGGGCAAGAGCCCCACCGGCTTCGCGGTGGTGTGGGAAGACAAGCGCACCGTGAAGGGGCAGATCTTCTTCGCCCCGCTCGACTTCAAGGGGGCGCGCCAGACGACGGGAGACGTGCGGGTCTCGACCACTACCGGAACCTCGTACCACCCGGCGCTCGATTCGGACGGCACCAACTGGGGCGTGGTGTACTCGGACAGCGCGACGCCGCCGCTGAAGCTCTACTTCCAGAAGGTCGACGCCGCGGGCGTGCTGCAGGGCAACGCGGTGCAGGTGACCAACTCGACCGGCGAGAGTGACTGGCCCGACATCGTGTGGGACGGCACGAACTTCGCGGTGGCGTACGACGACAACCGCGCTGGCACCTACGCGCACGACATCTACTTCCAGAAGCTCGACGCCAACGGGCAGAAGGTGGGCCCCGAGGTGCAGGTGACGACCGACCCGGCGCGGCAGTCGAGCCCCATTCTGAAGTGGAACGGCACCGAGTACGGCATCGCGTGGACCGACTATCGCTTCCCCTTCAACCGGGAGATCTACTTCGCGCGGCTCGACGCCTCGGGCGCGGTCATCGGCACCGAGGTGCGGGTGACCAACGACTCCGCCGACTCGGCCTGGCCCGACCTGGCGTGGAACACCGTCGCGAAAGAATGGGCGCTGGTCTGGCACGACACGCGCACCGGCAACGCCGAGATCTTCTTCGCCCGCCTCGACGCGAACGGCACCAAGCTCGGGCCCGACGTGCAACTGAGCAATGCGCCCAACTTCTCGGGCTTCCCCAGCATCGACTGGAACGGCTCGGAATACGGCGTGTCGTGGCAAGACGAGCGGACCACCGTCGGCAAGCCGGCCATCTACTTCGCCCAGGTCTCGGCGGCGGGCGTGAAGACCAGCCCCGAGTTCCTGCTCTCGAGCGGGACCGGGTCGAGCACCTTCACCACCGCGCTGTGGAACGGGCAGACCTACGCCTTCGCGTGGAAGGACGACCGCGACGGGCCGACCGGCAACACCGAGCTGTACTTCGCGTACGTCGGCTGCCCGCATTGACGAGCGGGCGCCATCGCGCGTAGAGCGTCGCGCATGAAGGTCCTCGTCACCGGTGCCAGTGGTTTCCTGGGTGGGTGGGTCGCGCAGCGGTTGCTCGAGCGCGGTCATCAGGTGCGCGCGCTGGTGCGCAAGTCGTCGAACACGAAGCACCTCGAGTCGTTGCAGAAGGTCGACTTCGCCTACGGGTCGATCGAAGACGGGCCGGCGGTGCTGGCGGCGACCGAGGGCGTCGACGCGATCATCCATTCCGCCGGCCTGGTCAAGGCGCGCAACGAGGCCGAGTTCCAACTGACCAACGTGCAGGGCACGCAGTTCGTCATCGAGGCGGCGAAGGCGCACCGGACGACGGTGAAGCGCGTGGTCATCGTCTCGAGCCTCGAGGCCGGTGGCCCGTCAGCCGATGGCTCGCCCGCGCCGCTGGCTCCCGAGACCCCGGTCACCGCGTACGGCCGCAGCAAGCTGGCGGGCGAGAAGGTCGCCGTCGCCGCGAAAGACGAGCTGCACGTGGTGGTGCTGCGGCCGGGCGCCATCTACGGGCCGCGCGACGTCGAGATCTTCGCCGCCATTCAGACCGTGGCGCGTGGGTTGAAGCCGGTGGTCGCCGGTGGCCACGCCAAGGGCTCGTTCATCTTCGGGCGCGACTGCGCCGAGGCCTGCATCAACGCCCTCGACGCCGAGGTCGCGTCGGGCACGGTGCTGCAGGTGGTCGACGACAGCGGCGCGCTCACCCAGCGCGAGTTCTTGAGCCACGTCGAGGGCGCGCTGGGCAAGAAGGCGCTCATCGGGGTCAGCCTGCCGAAGTTCGTGCTGCGCTCGGTGTCGGCGACGGTGGGCACCTTCGGCAAGGTCACCAACCGCGCGGTGATGCTCACGCCCGAGAAGGCCGAGATGTTGATGATGCACTGGGTGGGCAGCCCCGACCGCGCGAAGCAGGCGCTGAAGTGGAAGCCCGAGATGAACATCGAGGCGGGCTTGAACCACACCGTCGCGTGGTACCGCGAGCACGGCTGGCTCTGAAGGAACGCCCGGTGACGAAGCCACTGAGCGTCGAAGGGTGCCTTCGTCGAGCGAGCGTCGAGATTCAGTCGCTCATGGACCACGCGTTCCAGGAGCTCTCCGTTTCCCGTGCCGGGCAGCTCGCTCGATCAGCTTGGGCTGCGTGACGGCGCCGTCAGTGGCTCTGCAGCTTGAGCAGGCTGACCGCGGTCTTCAACTGCGCGTCGACCGAGGAGTTCGGCTCGTTGCCCACCTCGATGTCGGGGGGCAGGCCTTCGTTCTCGTACGACTTGCCGTCGGGGCCCTTGAAGAACGCGAACGTGTACCGCATCACGAAGTGGTTCGGCAGTTCCTTGAGCAGCTGCACGCTCCACTTGCCGAAGGTCTTCGCGCCGATGAGCGGGGCCTTGAGCCCGTCGCGCAGGGCGGCCGCGACCAGCTCGGCGCTCGAGCGGGTCTGACCGTTGACCAGCACCACCGTGGGCAGGCCCGAGACGACCGGCTCGTCGCCGTTGGTGCGCACCTCTTCCTTGTTCCCGCGCGAGACCAGGCGCGCCATCACCTTGCCCTTGGGGAGCAGCAGCTTCAGCGTGTCGAACGAGCGCTCGAGCACCCCGCCCTCGTTGTCGCGCAGGTCGATGACCAGGCCCTTGCTGCCCTTGAGCGCGGCGAGCGCGGTGCGGGTGGCGGCGGGCGTGGTCTCGTTGAAGCTGCGAATGGTCAGCACGCCCACGCCGTCGGCCTGCAGCTCGTGGGTGACCACGTCGAAGGTGACCCGCTCGCGCTCGATGGTGAGGTTGAGAATCGAGGCGTCGCGCAGCACCGCCAGCGAGACCTTCGACTGCACCTTGCCGCGAATGGCGTTGACCAGGTCGCGCATCTGCTTGCCTTTGTACGACGTGTTGTCGACCGAGAGGATGACGTCGCCCACCTTGAGGCCCGCGCGCTCGGCGGGGCTGTTCTTGATGAGCGCGGTGATCTCGGCGCGGCCGGTGGGGGCGTCGAACTTGAACGCCACGCCGATGCCGGTGACCTCACCCTTCATCTCGATGGTGAGGTCCTGGAACTCAGACGGGGTCATCAGCTTGTTGACCTCGTGGCGGGGCGGGTCGACGGCAGCGAGCATGCCCTGCACGGCGGCCTGGTAGAGCTGCTCTTCGGTGAGGTCGGTGACGTAGTGGTCGCGCAGCTCGCGCTTGACCTCGAGGAAGACCTTCTCGGCGTTGTCGAAGCGGGCGTCGAGGTCGACGACCGGAGGCGCAGCGAGCAGCGAGACGACGAGCAGCGTGAGGGTCATGGCGCTTTTGCTTTCAGGTGAAGGTGGGCTGCTGCGAGGTGGCGTCGATGAGCTCGCTGGCTGGTCGTGCGGCGGGCGCGGCGTGGAGCGCGAACCACCCGCCGGCGAGCATGGCGGCCGCGGCGGCGGCGAGCACCACGTAGGTCGTACGGCGCGGGCGACGGCTGCTCACCTGCCGGCGCAGGCGGGCGCGCACCAGGTCCGACGGGCGGGCCTCGAAGGCCCCGCCGTCTTCGCAGGCGCGCTTGTGGGCCAGGAAGGCGCCCAGGCACTCGCGACAGCCGAGCAGGTGGGCATCGAGTTCGTCGCGCAGGGGCAGGTCGCTGGCGCCCAGGTGGTAGGCGAACAGCTCGGGTTTGACGGCGTCGCAGGACATCATGACAAGGCTCCTCGCAACTGGGTGACCAGTGCGTTCATGCGGGACTTCACGGTGCCGATGGGCACCTCGAGCACCCCGGCGATCTCTTCGTATGAGAGGCCCGAGGTGCGCAGGTGGAAGACTTCGGTGAGCGTCTCGGGCAGCCGGGCGAGCTCGCGGTGCAGCGCGGTGGCGCGCTCGTGTTCACCCAGGCGATCTTCGGGAGTGACCGAGACCTCTTCGCTGCTGCCCAGTCGGCGCAGGGCGTCGGCGCCGCGCGTGCGCGAGCGATGGTGGTTGGCGCAGTGGTTCCGGGCCACGCGAAAGAGCCAGGCCGAGAAGCGCGGGGGGCCGTCGAAGGTGGGAGCGCCGTCGAGCACCTTGAGGAACGTGTCGTGGAAGACCTCTTCGGCCGCGCCGCGGTCGTTGAGCAGGCGCATGATGAAGCCGAAGAGCCGGTGCTCGTACCGCGCGTAGAGCCGGTCGAAGGCGGCGGTGTCTCCCTTCTGGGCTCTGGCGCAGAGCGCCTCGTCCGTCTCCATGCGTGCGGGCAGGAGAACACCGGTGGCGTCGGTTTGTTCGGGGAATTCGGCCGACGCAGGCCCGCGAAGTTCCTGGGGTGGTCAGTTCGCGGTGGGTCGTTCGCGCCGCGCGCTCGAAGGGGGGCGGCGATCCAGTTCGGCGCTCCAGGCTGCGGCGAGGTCGACCGCGAGTTCGTTGGCGACCAGGTCGAGGAAGGTGGCGCGCTCGCGGGGGCTCAAGGTGCGGACGAGGTCGATCAACGCGCGAAGCCGCTCGGTCATGGGCAGACAGTGTGAGCTGCCGCAGTACGCGTGGAGTCCCCCACCCGGGGGACTCGCTCGACGGCGACCGCATTCCCGACGTTGAGAAATTTGCTCCCGACGTCGGGAATCAGACTGCGACGAAGAGGCCGAGCCCAAAGTGGCTGAACGCACCGAGTGAGAATGGGCCGGCGACGGGCATGGCGAAGCGCAACGTGAGGCCGTACGCGGGCTGCGGCGAGCCGCCCTTCCGGGTGCGATGAAAGTCGAGCCAGCGGAAGCGTCGCGAACTCCTGGGCCGCTCGAGGCGACCGATGGCCGTCGGCTCCGGGAGCCCACGCTTGCGACAGTCACTCGTCACCTGAGCCCCGAGCCAATTCCCAAAATCGCCATCACGCTTTTCCTTCCAGTGAAGAAAGGGCGCAAAGGGCGTCACAGACCGGAACTCGCTCGCCGACTGGTGCAGTTCGGCGTTCGTGCCAGTCTGAACAGGGGTCAACACCAACGGAAACCCACTCCGGCGCGGGACGGGTCTGAGGCGGTCGACGGCGCGCTGCTCCTCGAGGGTGAGTGGCACCGGACTCGACACGAGCACCGCGTCGATGAAGCCATCACCGTCCTGGTCGAGAGAGAGCACCGATAGGTGTTGGTGCCCCTTCAGAATCTCGCCGCGCTCGTCGCGCCCAGTGAAGGTAGGCGACGGGTGTGCAGCACCCGCAACGGCCTTGAGCCCGCCCAGCAGATTGCGCCGCACCAACTCGCCTACTCGAACGGCATCGGTGATTGGCGCTCGCACCCGAGCGTCGACCGCAAAGCGAACCGCCTCGACGACGCGGCGAGAACGCGCTCGGGTCGGTGGGGGCCGAGCGTCGAGCGCATCGGCGGCGCGACCGTAGAAGACCGAGTCCAGAGCGGGCGGCCGGTTCATCGTGCCGGCGATGGCTTCGGCGCTGCCCCACCCCACTGCGGTGAACCACTTCAGCGGCACTTCGCGCTTCTTCTCGTGAGTCGTGAGGCCCAACGTCGCGAAGGCCACAGGAGATGCGAGGCAAGCGACCTGAACGACGTCACGCCCTGCAGGCGCGGGGCCCGGCTCGAGCGGCTGGCAGTTCCACGCGACGTCGTGGTCATCGACGACACGCATCGAGACCCACGACTCCGAACGACCGAGGTAATTCAGGGACTCGGCGAGCAGGCGCAGCGCGTCCAACTCGACCGGGGCAAGGGTGACGCCCGGCCAACCCATCAGCAACTTCGCGCCACGATTGGTGACGACGAAGCCGTCGAAGACCAGCTTCTTGTCGCTCGGGTCGGGCTTGTTCTGCGCCAGATAGGAGCGCGTGTGACTCGCCCGCGCCGGCGGCAAAAGGTACCGCGGTGGGGTCGCCAGCTTGCTCAAGAGCGACTCGACCACGGCCTCCTCGATCTGGCCTGGGAACTTGCGAAACCACGCGTCGAGCAGAGCTCGCAGCACGCGAAACGGCGACGGTGGCCATTCGGGCACCGCTTCGTTGACGTGACGCGCCCACGGCGTGGCATGAAAGCGACCATTGAGGAACGTGACCTCGAGGATCACGCCGTCCCCTCCGCGGCTTCGGTGTCGCCCTTCTTGGCCTTCTTCACGGTCTTGGTCTCGATCAAGAAGGGCTCCGGTGCCAACAACCCGGACTCCTGGCGGGCCGCGGCGATTTCGGCCACGACGAGCGCTTCGAGCTCCGCGATCGAGGGAATCACGGGGCCCACGGGCGAAGTCAGCGAGAGCTCTCCGACCATTCGGAAATCACAGGCCGTACGCAGACGCAAGCCGTCCTCGAGGAACCGACGAATCTTGTACAACGCGAGCGCGACGAGCAGCCGCCGCCCCGAACGAGGGAGCGCGTAGCCACGCAATTGCGCGAGGTCGACGTTGAAGTAGGCGCGAATCTCCTTCGCCGTGAACTCGAGTCGGCTGTACGGCACATTGCCATACACGTCCTTGTCATAGTTCTCGGCCCGGACTTCGCCACTCGGGTCGAAGTGGTTGTTCTTCACCCCGCCCGAAGCGACCTCGCCGACATCGGCAGCCTCGATGAAGCCCGTGACCATTCGAGGGAAACGAAGTCGCCCGTCTTCGATGTTGGCGAAGAAGACGCCGTGCAATAGGGCGCAGGGGTCGAAGTACATGACGGCTCGCGCCGCCTTGCCCCAGTTGATGACCTGGCCCTTCCGGTAACCACTGAGCGCCTTGAACTCCTTCGCGAACTTCTCGTCGGTGACGATGAACGGTGAGTTCAGACGGTGCGCCTCGACCAGAGAACTGGTGACCACGCCCTCTCCCTGACCAGTCAACGTCGCGCGGACCCACGGCAGCCCCTTGAACGCGGGCCGCATGCTGACGCCATCGTCGTCGAGCACCGTGCGCTCGAGCCGGTTCGCGACGGACTGCGCGCTCTCGACGAGAAGCATCTTCCGCCCGTCAGGCGTCGTGTACTGCGCAGCTCCGAGGTCCGCGAACCCCGTCGGCTGAAAACGCTCGCCCTGCGCAGGCTTGAGCGGCACCTCGAGGAGAAGTCTGGAGGCAGAGAGAATCGAGTCGATGAAATCAGGCATGGGCTTCTCCATTCAGGAAGGGCTGCAAGGCTTGTTCAGCGAGAAAATCGGCGTGCAAAACAGGAATGAGGAGTGACGCCGCGAGCCGGCGCCCGGCCGCTGCGTCGTCGACGGTCGCGTCAGCCACGGTCCTGGGCTTGAAGCCGAGGACACGAAGTCGTGCCGTCGCGAGCGCGATGGCCTCAGAGATCCGACCAGCGATGAGCAGGTTCAGAATCGCAGGGTCGGGCCGACGCCTCGCTCGGTCATCAGCGCCTGACAGGACGGCGGGGTTCAGCGCGAGCCGCAGCAGGCTGTAAGCGCGCGGAACCGGGCCCGCCGGGGGCCGCGGGTGTTTCGTACCCTGCTCGAACTTGACCAATGTGAAGGCGTAGACGAGGTCCTCGATCAACGCAGGGTCCAACACCCCGGGCTCCAAAAACGCCGCGACATCGTCGACACTCGCGGTTCGTGTGGCCCAGAAGGGGCTGCCGTTCACGCCCAGTCGGCTCGCGTCCAGCAATCGACGGCGGAGCGTATTCGCCATGCGGGCGGGCAAGTCCTGTCCCGACCACGCAAGCGCGCGAGTGCCCGAAGCAAACGCCCACTCCTTGCCCGGCTCGACATGCAAGAGTGCGGTGCGGATCGAGCCCAGCCCCCCCGCCCTGGCGATGCTTGCGATCGCAGCGGCGAGGCGAACCTCGGGGAGATCCTCACACGCGTCGACCCAGGCGCCTGAAAGCCCGGTCAATGGCCGTCGCAGCTTGGGCTCCTTCGCGGGATCTCGCCGAGACAAGGCGCGCACCATGGCCCCGAGGGCGCGAAGCACCATCAACATCGCGCCAGGCCCACCACGAGCCAACGCATCGAATCGCGCCTCGCCGATGGTTCGCCGCAACGACGCAAGCGACGGTGGCGGGCCATCACCGGGGAACCGACGAAGGAACGCGTCCAACTCGCCGAGCGGCGCATCGAGCTCGCGCGTGAGGTCGGCCTCCTTCCGCTGTCCGACGGGCACCACACCGGCGGGGAGCGCCAGGTAGGAATCACCGCGCCGCTTCACGAACGCATACCGAACGAACGACTCGACGCCGCGATCAACGCCGAGGGAGGCGACCGCGTCGACGAAGTCGAAACTGTCCTCGGCACGCCGAAGGCCCTTGGCGCTTTTCACGTCGACCCGACCCTCGGCAATGAAGCGAAGGACCTCGGCGAAGCTGGCGGGTCGGTTCCACACAGGCATCCACACCTCGGCGCGGACCCGCTGCGAATCGTCTTCGACCCTGCTCGCCGACGAGTATCCGGCGGACGAATGGCGCACGGTGAAGGGGCTGGTGGCGAGACGGAAGTGTGATTGTTCGCCGAGTTGGCGACTTGCGTAGCCGCTCGACCAGGCGAGGCTGCCTTCGATCAGCAGCAAGAACGACCACGGGTTGTTGGGAAGGTCTTTGGACTCGAAGCCCGGGCCAGTATTGAAGCCACCGGCCGTGCCGGGGTCGAACTGCCCGCCAGCGCGCTCGAGGAGATCGTCGCACGGAGTGCCGAGCAACGCGGAGTCGAGCAGCCGCGCACTGCGCTCGGCGACACCAAGAAGCGTGTCCTGGAGCGAGCGCAGGTAGAGCCCGGAATAGTCGAGCACGCCCTCGTTCCCGCCGCTCCCCAGGAGCGGCATCATCCGCGCGTCGCCGTCGACACTGACGCTGACCGCATCAATCCAATGGAGTGCCTCGTCTGGCAGTTCGTTGCGAAGCCGGGCGATGAAGTCTGCCTTCTCCTGATCTCCCGGTGCTTCGGGCGCGCTGATGATCGCGCGCAACCGGGCGATGACGCCACGCAGAAGCACGAAGCGCTCGTCAGAAGAAGCAACAATCACATTCATCGCAGCGCGGGCCTGGTTACCCTTGGACGACGGGTAGAAGCCGCTCGCATTGTTCCAGGGCGTGAACACTGGACTCGGTCGCCATTCGGTCTGCAGGAACGCGCGGAGACTGGGCAGGTCGATGCCGCTCAGTTCGAAACCGGTCGGTGCCCATCGCCCGTGAATTCGACGCTCGGCGATGGTGCTCGCGATTCGAAACAGACCGAGCCCGCCGAGGTAGCCAGACAGGGGTTGGGGTTGAAGCCCTGGAAAAACGATGACCTGGCTCATGACCGTGCTCCGGCAACCCGTCTCGACGCTCGCTCATCGGCGCACTTGATGATTGCTTCGAGAAAGCCGAGCCGGAACGGCCCGAGGCCGGGGTCGTCGCGAAGCGCGAGAACGCGAGTAGCCCAGCTCTCACTGCCAGAAGCGTCCTGACCGAGTTCCATCACCGCCAGCGACAGCTCGGTCTCTTCGACCGTCACACCGTCACCCAGATCGACTGCGGGCAGGCGGTCGCCGTCCCAAACGCCGCGCGCAAACCGAACGTCTGGGAGTGTTCGACCGTCGCGTTCAGGAGGGGGCTCGTTCGGTCCTGCGCGAAGCGAAAGCCGAACCTTTCCATGATGACAGGCGACCAGGTACGCGACCAGGTTGGACTGACCGTGCGCCAGAGCGGCGAGCGCTGAGGCCAGCTCGTGGCGGAAGCCTCGCCGGCCGTAGCGAATTCGGCCGCGGCTCGACTGGCTCTTGGCGATCGGCTCAGAAGGTGGGTTCTCACCGAGCTTCCGCGCGGCCTCCTGCCAAACTGGGTGCGCCTTGCCGAGGTCATGCCACCGCCCAGCGGTCGTCGCCGCTTCGACCCATTCGGGCACCAGCGAGAGTGCCGTGGTCAGCGCGCGGGCCTCGCCTGCCACATCCGAAGAGTGCTCGCGCAGGGAGTACCACCGGCGCCATTCGGACTCCGGGTCACCCTCGAGTTCACGGTCGTCAGGAATCGGTGCCCGCGCCTCGTCGGAAACGACAGTCACGGCGTGGGTCGCCTTGTCGGCAAAGCCAAGCTCGGCGTCGTACCCGCCGTCAGCCGCGCGGAGCAAGATGACCTGGCCGGGGAACGCTCGTTGAACGAGTTGCCACCGGCCGCCCACCCCGTCCCACGACCACAGGTTCCGCGCCTTGTTCTTCAGCCAGCCAGCGATCACTCCTACGGGTGCCGCGCACAGTTCGCCCCGGGTCGGCGCAGGTTCGGCGTTTTCCGGCGTCTCTGCGAATTCCCGCCAGAACACCCGGACGTCGTGATCGTCCGTGTCGCGAATGAAGCGTGAGACATCGATCTCGTTTCCCATCAGGTCGCGAGAGGTATCGAAGAGGTCGAGCAGATCGCGCCGTCGCAGGACGAGGCCGCGGTCGAGTTGCAGCGGCGCGACGGGCAGCCGCGACGGTCCAACCTCGGTAGCGTCTTTGAGTTGTGACGCCGAGGCCTCGAGTTGTTCAGCGGAATACGGCGCGGAGAGCTTGCCGGGCTCTCGAGGCAGGGGCACCCAATAGACTCGAGCGTCTGGGTACTCACCCTTTCGATTGCAGCGCCCAAATCGTTGCACCAGCGAAGCCCACGGTGCGAGTTCGGTGAAGAGCGTACGGCTCGACACGTCGACCCCGGCCTCGATGACCTGGGTGCTGACCACGATGGTTCCAGCACCGGGCGGCTCGGCGAGCGCAGCGGCGAGAGCGACGTCGCGGTCGACGCGACGGAAACGGGAGTGGAGCAACACCAGGCGGGCCGACGGCTTGCTCTTCTTGAGCGCGAGGAAGAGCTCGCGCGCACGGTCGACCGTGTTGACGATGGCCAGCGTCCTGGTGCCAGGCACATGCGCGCCGACAATCTCTTCAGCAAGCGCACGAGGCTCGCCCATCTCCGCTTTCGCGCGTGCACACACCTTCACCGCGCCCAACCGTTGGGCCACTACGGGGTTGTCACGGTCAGCGTCATCGAGGGCCAAATGGCCTTCGAGATCTGCAGGCTCGACATCGACGGTCTGGAGCCACTCCGGGTTGAGGGTTGCGCTCATCCACGACGTTCGAACGGGGAGAACCGTACCGAGTTTGCGGCGCAGCGCCTGCAACTGCGCGGTCGTGGAGACGCCGGTGCCGACGAGCTGAACCTCATCGACAACCCATTGGCAGTCGGTGTTGAGCAGCCCGAAGTGCAGCGGCCAGCGGTAGCGGCTCATTCCGTAGCCGCGGTTGAGTGCCCGCGAGAGCAGCATGTCCTGCGTGCCGATGATCACCTGCGGCCGAGTCGGCTCAGTGTCCCACTCGTCGTCAGTGCTCTCGCCACCCAACAACACCACGACTCGAACGTCTTGTTGCAGCCTGGCGATGACCTGCGTCACCACTTCTCGCGTCTGTTCGACCAGCACGCGCATGGGGAGGCAATAGACCAGTCGACGTGGAGTCGCAGGGTCGACCTGCCGACGCCAGAGCCAACCGACCAGCACCGCGAGGGTCTTCCCCAGGCCGGTCGGCACTTCGATCCTCGCGGGCCAGGTCGGCGCGGTTGCGAGGCGCACCTGATACGGGAATGGAGGCTGCCCGGTCGCACGGCTGAAGAACTCGACAAAATCGTGCATGGCTTTCTCCCTGGGAAACAACAAAGCACACAGGTCTGACACATCAGGTCAGACTGGCCAGGCCAATACCGCGGCCTCGGGACAATTCGTCCCGACGTCGGGAATGATCACGAGGGGTTGGAGAAGCCGCTCAGCGTCCTCGCAACCTGCGCGAGTTCAGCGAGCGGCAGGTGTAGCGAAACGGTTTTCCCCGACACGTTGAAGGTGACGCCCTTGGCCTTCGACCTCTTGATCGCCGACTCGATGGCAAGCGCCGCGGGCGACAGCTTCTTGGCCTTCGTCGCGTGGCCGCGTGCGTACGCGAGGGCAAGACGGAGCTGGGCGACCGTCATCTCGGAGAACGCCCGAGTGACGAGGCCGGTGGTGTCTTTGAAGCTGAAGCGAAGCTTGTCGAAAGCGATCGGCGTGCGGCCCTTGAGGGGCGCGCCGTTCTTCGATTCGAGAATCGCGATCGCGAGATCGAGCGCAGATACCGTGTATTTCGCGATCTCTTCGGCGCTCGCGTGGCGGGCGATGCGCAGGTTCCGATAGAGGGACGTCTTGTCTTCCTTGACGACCTTCGCGATGAAATCTGCGTCGGTCGAAAAGCCGCCTGCCAGGTAAAGCGGAGGCTGGTGATCGAGGATGGTCGCGATTGACTCGTAACGCGCGTCCCAGTCCTGAGCTTCAGCGCTGGTCGCTTGAGAGAGCTTTTTCGTCGCCTCTTCCCACAACGCCTTGAGCTGCTGATCGACCTTCACTACGACCTTCGCCACGGGCTTCTTCTTCGGCACCGGCATTGTGAACCCTCCACCTGAAGAACGACGAGACGGTACAGAGTGCGTGGCGGAGAACGAAGCACTTTCTTTGCGGCGCTCGATTCACTCGAGTTGCGACGCTCGCTCGCTCGCGCCTGACAGCCACCGTCAGCCTGGGCCAGCTTCAACGAAGCCCGACCTCGTGGGCCGGGAGAACCTTGATGAGGGCGGACTCGCGGCCGAAGTTGGTGATGATTCAACGGCGCCCGACCTCGTGGGCCGGGAGAACGGCGGGCGGGAAGTACGCGAAGGCCCCCATCGACCCGCTTCAACGGAGCCCGACCTCGTGGGCCGGGAGAACGCATCACTT
>CAIWFK010000234.1 GCA_903911905.1 uncultured Myxococcales bacterium | reverse complement strand
GGCGCCGCAGGCCGCCAGCGAGGCCAGGGCCCAGCGCCCGACCGTCTGGGCGCGAGGGCTGCGCGCGACGATCTGCCCGATGGCGATGCCGGTGATGCCACAGGGCGCCACGATCATCGCGCTCCCCAGCCCCACCCCCCGCGCGACGGCCGGCGCGCCTCCGCCATCGCGCGCGCCGATGGCCAGGCCCACCAGCAAGGCCCACCACCACCGTTCGCGCTGCGAGAGGCCAGCGAGCGCCATGGCCAGGGCGATCAGCAGGGCGGTTGCCACCAGGGCCGGCACCGCCACGAAGGTGCCCGCCACCACCCCCGCGAGGGCCACCGCCAGTTTTTCGAGTCCCGAGCGCCAGGTCGACGCCGCGAAGCCGAGCACCAGCAGGCACGCCAGCACGTCGAGCACGATTACCCGCAGCACGCCCGCGTCGAAGCCGCGCATCGCCGCGTCCACCCAGTCGGGTGGCAACGCGTCGCGCGCGATGGTCGTCGAGGTGGCCGCGCCCTGCAGGAAGGTCGGCGCCCGGCCCTCCCCACGGCGCACCGCGACCCGGTAGTTGGCGGGCAAGATGCGCAGCCAGCGGAAGTCCTGCCTCAGTTCCCCCGGGCCGCACGAGAACGAGGCCTGCAGCGTGACGTAGCCTTCGTTGAGCTGGGCCTGTTCTCCGCCCCGAGCACAGGCTGACCCGCCCGCAGTCAGGGGCATGTCGGCCCAGACGCCGGCGACCAACGCAGGGACCGAGGCGTCGAGCTCGGCCTGGGACAAGGCGTGATCGCCGTCGGTGTCCACGGGCGCAAGCAGCGACAGCGTCCCTCCCGTCAGCGTCACCACCTCGGTCACCCGCCCGGGGACCGGCTCGGACACCAGCACGGCCACCACGTCGGCGTCGTGGGCACCGGCGGTCAGGCCGGCCAGCAGGACTGCGGCGAAGAGGCAACGGGCCACGGCGGCACAATGTGCCACGAAACGAAGCCCTGACTAGGCTTTCGGGAAACCGTTCTTGAACTCCACGCGAATCAGGTGCGGCGGCACCGTGTCGAGGTTGGTCACCGAATGGGCCGCCTCGGGCGGTACCCGAATCACGCGCGGCAACTCGGGCTTGTCGCCCGCTGGCTTCTTCGGCGCCAG
This sequence comes from uncultured Myxococcales bacterium, assembly GCA_903911905.1. GTDB lineage: Bacteria > Myxococcota > Myxococcia > Myxococcales > Myxococcaceae > Xiheilimnobacterium > Xiheilimnobacterium phototrophicum. The sequence goes on along the minus strand of CAIWFK010000234.1, from coordinate 1,480 downwards.
CAGGTTGCCCTTCGCGTCGCGGTTCTCACTCCTGGTGGGGCGGTCGTACACGATGACGCTCGGCCAGCGGTGGTGGTGCAGGGCCTCCACCTCGCCCGGCGCCACGGTCACCGAGAGCACGCGGATCTCACTGTCCTCGAAGGTCACCACGTGGTTCTTCGCGCCGGCGACGACCGCGTCGAGCCTGGGGTCCCAGGTCTTCGGGTCGGTGCCGTCGGTGCTGATCGCGGTCTGGCCCAGGGCGCTCGCGGCAACCACGAGCGGGGCGATGGCAAGAAGGGTCGTCAGCTTCATGGTGGAGCGCTCACATTCGAGGGTGGTGTGACCGGCGCTGGACGATGACACCGCGACCGGCCGCGCGCCACGACGCGCAGGGTGCGGGGTTCGGCCTCGAGGGAAGGCGGTCGGGTCCGGCGTTGGTCACCCTGCCATTCGCAGGCAGCCCCCGGACCTCGCGGCGGTCGCCGGGCGCGCTCGATGCTGCGCGGTGAACGAAGCCGCTCGCACGAGTCGCCCTTCCCACCCCCACCCCACTGCGCTAACTGCCGACCCATGCGTGTGGGGGTCACGGGCATCTCGTCTGATCTCGGCAAGGGGCTGCTGGCCCCGCTCGAGGCCGATCCACACGTCGAGCGCATCGTCGCCATCGACGTCACCGCGCCCGAGCACGGCTCACCGAAGACCGAGTTCGTGCGCGCCGACCTGACGCGCCCCGACGCCGAGGCCGACCTCATTCGCGCCATGAGGGACGCCCGCCTCGACGCGCTCTACCACCTGGCCTTCGTCAATTCCCGGGTGCACGGCGCGGCCTTCGCCCACGAGCTCGAAGTCATCGGCAGCATGCACGTGCTGGCTGCGGCGCAGGCGACGGGCCTGGCGAGGCTGATTCTTCCCTCGCTCACCCTGGTCTACGGCGCGCGTGCAGGTGCCCCGGCGGTCCATTCGGAGCACCACGAGCTGCTCGGTCGCGGCGTGCGCTTCATCACCGATCGCGTCGAGGTCGAGCAGCAGGCCGCCGCCTTCGCGCAGCGCAACCCCGGTACGCACCTGATCGTCCTCCGCTTCGGGCCCATCGTCGGCCCCACCTCGGACAACCCCTTCACCCGCCTCATTCGGTCGCGCTTCGTGCCCACCCTGCTCGGCTTCGACCCGCTCTGGCAGGTGCTGCACGAGCGCGACGCGGCGCACGCGCTGCACCTCTCGCTGACCACCGAGGCCTCGGGCGCCTTCAACATCGTGGGCGCCGAACCGGCCCCGCTGTCCACCCTGCTCCGCCTGGCCGGGACCTCGACCGCGCCCATGCCCGGGCCGCTGCTGCGCTCGACCATTCGCACGCTGGAAGCGGTCGGGGTCGCCACGGTGCCGGTGGCGATGCTCGACTTCCTGAAGTACAGCTGGCTCGCGGACGGGCGTCGTGCGGCGAACGTGCTCGGCTTCACTCCGACCATCGGCTTGAGAGAAGCCATGGCCAGCATAAGAG
>CAIWFK010000233.1 GCA_903911905.1 uncultured Myxococcales bacterium | reverse complement strand
TCGATGAAGGCCAGCGCCTTCGATGCGAGCGGCGACTTCGAGCGCCGCATCATGTCGGCGACCTTGCCTTTCGGCCATTGGGCCTCGACGTCGTCGTGCACGTGGTCGGTGCGCAGGGCGTGGGCCAGCGCGCGCGCGCGGGCACGGTCGCCCAGCAGCATGGCCGCCATGGTGGCCGCCAGATCGCTTTCCACCGCCGAGTGCCGTTGCTCGCGCAGCTCGAGCACGCGCCGCAGGTCGCCTGCCAGCAGCACCGCCATCACCCGCGACTCCGCGTAGTCGGGTGGGGCGCCCAGCGACAGGGCGCGCTCGAGCGGCGCTACCGCCGCCGCGCCGTCGCCCTGCTCGAGGAGCGTGTCGCCCAGCTCGCCCAACAGCTCGATGCTGCCGGGCTCGAGCTCGAGGCCGCGCTCGAGCACCCGCCTGGCCTCGGCGAGCAGGGCCGGCGCTTCGTCGCTGCGCGCCGTCCACGAGAGCATCATGCCCTGCTGGCGCAGGCTGCCGCCGAGCGCGGCGATGCCCCGGTAGTCGTGCGAGCTGGCCAGGGGGCGTGCGACCTCGATGGCCTCCTGCCCCAGTGCGAGCGCCTTCTGGGGCGCGCCGACGTCCCAGAGCGGAATGACGGCGTCACGAAGGGTCAGGGCGTGCACACGCCGCAGGTTCTCGTTGTCGGGCTCGAGCGCGAGCCCCCGTCGCTCGAGTTCGATGGAGCGGGTCATCAAGCCGGTGGCGTCTTCGACCTCGCCTTCCGAGACCTGGTGGCGACAGAGCGAGAGTTCTTCACCGACGCTGCTGACGGCGAAGTGCCACCGCCCGCTGTCGGGAAAGGCGCCGAGCTGGGCTTCGACTTTCGGCCACAGTGGCTCGAGTCGGGCGACGCAGTCCTTGCTGCGCCCGGCGAGCCGGTCGGTCTGCGCCGAAGCGGTTTCACAGGCCAGGCGCGCGACGGCCAGTGGCAGGTCGGTCGGCAGGGGGTCGAGGCCGACGAGCGCCCGGCAGCGCGCCAGGTCGGCCACGGCGTCGGCCATGCGCCCCTGTGCACGGTGAATGGTCGCCAGGCGCTGCAGGGCGAGCGCCACGGTCGCGCGATCGGTGTCGGTGAGCGTGCTGGCGATGGGCTCGCGCCGGTAGAATTCGAGCGTCTGCCCGATGGTTTCGTCGACCCACGCCGACTGCCCCGGAATGGTGGCGAAGGCCTGGGTGACCCGGTCGAGCGTCTGCGAGGTGAAGCGCCGCAGGTCGGCCTGCTCGCGGCGAATGCGCTGCACCGAAATGGCGGCCCCGGTCACCAGCGCCACCAGCGCGAGCGCGGCGACGGCGAGCGCCGCGCGATGGCGTCGGGCGAAGCGCTGCAGCAATTCGACCGACGAATAGTCGTGCGCGCTGACCCGCCGGCCCGCGAGCCAGGCCTCGAGGTCGCAGGCCAACTCGCTCGTGCTCTGGTAACGCTCTTCGGGTCGTCGCTGGAGCGCCCGCTCACACACCGCCACCAATTCGGCGGGCGCGTCTGGCGCCACCTGCCTCAGCGAATCGGGGTCGCGGGTCATCACCGCCTGCATCACCTCGATGGCCGTGGCGCCGACGTAGGGCGCCCGCTTCGAGAGCACCTCGAAGAGCAACGCGCCCACGCCCCACACGTCGGCGCGGTGGTCGATGCCGCCCGGTCGCCCGCGGGCCTGCTCGGGGCTCATGTACGACGGCGTACCGACCGCGTTGATGACGTCGCCGGTGATGTCGGGCGACAAGCGCTGCTGCTCGGTGCCGCCTGCGTTCACCGCGCGCGCCAGACCCCAGTCGAGCAGGTACGTCTCGCCGTATTCGCCCAGCATGACGTTCTGCGGCTTCACGTCGCGATGAATGATGCCCTTCGCGTGGGCCGAGGCCAGCGCGTTCGCCACCGCCATCACCGAGGGCACCAGTGCCAGCCGCGCGGCCAGCCCCGGCGCGTCGGCGACCTTCTGGGCCAGCGTCTGCCCCCGCACCTCGCGCATCGTGTAATAGAGCCCACCGTCGACGCGGCGGCCGATTTCGAACACCGGCACGATGGACGGGGTGCTCGAGCAGCGCCGTCAGCCGTGCCTCGCGCAGGAAGCGCGCTTCGTTCTGCAGCGAGGCGTTGGTCTCGACCAGGTCGCCCGCGCGGTCGGCGCGCAGTTGCTTGAGCGCCACCTCGCGGCCCACCAGCACGTCGTGAACGGCCACCACCCGACCGATGCCACCGCGACCCAGTTCGACTTCGGCGCCATCGCGCAGCACGGGGCGGTAGCGACCAGGCGCTTCGAGCACCAGCTCGTCGTCCGAGGCAGGGCCCACGGACTTCTTCAGGGGCGTGCTGGGCGAGGTGGCCGCCAGGCTCTCGGTCGCCGAGCGCACCAGGGGTCGCGGCAGGCGCGCCAGGGTGGTCTCGGCTGACTCGAGCTGGGCCAGGCCCTTCATCACCTCGTCGACCATTCGCCGCTGGGCTTCGCTCAGCAGCCCCTGCGAGACGAAGGCCTCACCCAGCATTCCCCTGCCGCGCCGCGCGTGCTCGGTGGCCACCCGCATCGCCGGTTCGGGCTCGAGGTAGCCGAGCTGAATCGCCACCACCACGAACAGCGGTTCAGACGCGTGCACGGGTGCTTCAGCTCTCGTCGGACGCGGTGATGCCCAGCCGTCGCAGCATGCGGTGCACCGACTGGCGCGGCAGCCCGGCGCGCTGGGCGGCGCGGGTCACCACGCCTCCGGCCGCCTTGAGGTGCTCGAGCAGGTAGGTCTTCTCGAAGCTCTCGAGCACCCGGTCCTTGGCCTCGTGGTACGGCAGGGCCAGCAGCGCCTGCGACACCTCGTTGGGCGCGGCCACGTCTCGGGGCGTACCGGGGTCGACCGGCTTGCCCAGCGCCGCGGCGATGGCGCCTGCGCCCAGGTCGGGGAAGGCGGCCAGCCGGTCGAGCACGCCGCGGAGCTCGCGCACGTTCCCCGGCCAGTCGTGGCGCGAGAGCAGGTCGAGCAGCTCGTCGGACAGCTTCTGGCCGCCCGGCGTCCGGGCCTCGAACAGCCGCACCAGGGGGCCCACGTCTTCGCTGCGCTCACGCAGCGGAGGCACCCGCACGCGGAAGACCGAGAGCTTGAAGTACAGGTCTTCACGGAACCGGCCGGCCTTCACCTCGGCCTCGAGGTCGCGCTGGGTGCTCGCCACCACCCGCACGTCGATTTTCGCGGTGCCGCCATGGCCCGGCCGTTTGATTTCGCCGGTCTCGAGCGCGCGCAGCAGCTTCGACTGCAGGGCGTTGGTCAGCTCGGCGACCTCGTCGAGGTAGAGCGTGCCGCCTTCGGCCTCTTCGAGCGCGCCGGGGCGGGCCTGGGGGCGCGCGCTCGACACGTCGTGGCCGAAGAGGTCGCTGTCCATCAACGGCTCGCTCGAGGCACCCAGGTCGACCACCACGAAGGGGCCGTCGGCGCGGGGGCTCCTGGTGTGAATGGCGCGCGCCAGGAATTCCTTTCCGGTGCCTGGCTCGCCCTCGAGGATGACGGGGCTGGGCGTGGGCGCCGCGCGCTCGAGCACCGCGAAGAGCCGTCGCATCATCACGCTCTTGCCCAGCACGTCACCGAAGCGGTCATGGGGGGAAAGCGGCCACTGCACTTCCTGGCGCATGGGCTCGAGTCGCAGCTCGGTGCGGCCGATGGTGAAGCGGGCCTTGTCGGTGATTTTCGCGTCGAGCACCTGCAGTCCGTCGAGGTGCACGCCGTTGGTGCTGCGCAGGTCGCGCAGCCGGTACCCGCCCGGCCCACCCGAGAGCTCGAGGTGCCGGCGCGAGACCGAGGTGTCGGTGAGCACGAGCTGACACGAGTCGTCGGTGCCGACCACCACGGTCTGCCCTTCGAGCACCACTTCACGGCCCTTGTCTGGCCCCTTCACCACGCTCAGCCGCGCGCGGGGAAACCGCGCCATGTCGGCCTGCAGCACCTCGGTCATCTGGTCGAGCGGGGGACTCATGCGGTGCTCCTACTTGATGGTGGTCGAGCCGCGGCGCACCACGTCGATGAGCTCGACGTCGAAGAGCAGCGTGGCCCCGCCGGGAATGGTCGAGCCCTGGCCCTTGTCGCCGTAGGCGGTCGACGACGGGCACACCAGCTTGGCGCGGCCACCGGCCCGCATCTTCTGCAGGCCCTCGGTCCAGCACGAGACGACCTGGTTGAGCGCGAAGGTGGCCGCTTCGCCGCGGCGGTAGCTGCTGTCGAACTCGCGCCCGTCGAGGAAGCGCCCGCGGTAGTGCACCTTCACCGTGTCGACGGCGGTCGGCGAGGGGCCCAGGCCGTCACTCACCGGCAGGTAGACGACGCCCGAAGGCAGCGCGACACCGTGTTCCTTCTCGAGGTCGAGCGACGCCACGTAGGCCCGCCCCTTTTCCTTCTGCGCGTTCAGGTGTCGCTCGCGGCGCGAGAGCTCGAGCGTGCGCACCAGCGGCAGGCCCTTGTCGGCGTCGGGTTTGACGGTGCCGGCCTGTTGGTCCTTCAGGCCCACCAACACCTTCGCCAGGTCTTCGGCGCTCAAGGAAAAGGGTTCGAGGCTCTGAGCGACCTGCACCCCGAGCGAATAGAGCGCCTGGTCGACCTCTTCCTTCGACAGGCCGGGGTTGCGGGTGGGCGCGTCGGCGTACTGCGAGAACACGACCTGGGTGAGCAGCAGCAGGGTGACCATGGGGCCACACTGTGGCGCAAGGCACCGCGGCTCGTCACGGGTTTGTGTACCCTGTCGGGCGTGAGAGCGTTGGTCGCCATCGGAGCGTTGCTGTGCGCAGGGTGCGCTCCGTCGGTGTGCGGCACGGTCACCGCGCTGGTCGGCAGCACGTCGGTCGACACCCTGGTCGAGCGCTGTGGCGCTTCGCTCGACACGCGCGGCGTACGGTGGGACGACGGCCTGCGCGAGCTGGTGTTCGGCTGGCACGAGCCGTCGGGTGTGGCCACCCCGCTCTCGCCGACGGCCACGCTCTACTTCCAGGAAGATGCGGGGCTCTCGTGGTCGAGCGCCGAATTGCTGGGCCAGGGTTCGGTCACCGACCCCGGCGGCCTGGTGACGGTGGTGCCGCCGTCGAACCTGCGGCTGCTCGAGGAATCGGACACCCGCTTTCGCTGGAACCTGCTCTTCGAGGGCCAGGGCACCCGGCTCACGCTCGATGGCGACGACGACGTCGACTTCACCGCGGGAAGCCCCGCCGACGAGCCCCTCGTACGCCCCGGTCGGGTCGACGCTGGCGCGGTGGCCGACGGAGGCTCGGGCGACGGTGGCGTCGACGCCGGGCTGACCGCCTGCGGGCTGGAGTTCGGACTGCCGCCGACGCCACAGGCCGCGCGGGCGCCGGGGCTCGCCTTGATTTCGCGGGAACACGCGGCCGACTCGCTGTGCCCGCAGGGCCTCGCCTGGCTGGCGCTGGTCGACCTCTCGGGCTCGTCGCTGGGTGCCGTCAAGCGGGTGCAGGCCGCCGAGCCAGGCCACGCGCTGGTCGACACGGCGTTCTCGGCCGACTCGTCGACCGCCACCGTGTTGGTGTGCACGGCGAGTTCCTGGCCCCGGTTGTTCCTGCGGGTGGACGACGGCTCGCTCGCGGCCGACCTCTGCGCCGACACCCACTCGGTGGCCCAGACGGGCTGCCCCTTCGCCACCTCGTTGCCGCCGCCGAGCGCCGGGTTCACGCCGCCCTTGAGCCACACCTCGGCCACCACCGTGGCGCTCTGCTCGCGCGGCCTCGAGGTCTCGTTCGGGTTTTCCACCGACGTGCGGGTGTCGGGGTGGGAACTCGAGCAGCCCTTCGCGCGCACGCAGCAGGGTGGTGCCATCGCCTCGAACGGCACGTGGACCTTCGACGCCTGCCTCTCGCCTCCGGACCTCTCGGCCTTCGCGCTGCAGTTGACCACCACCTCCGGGCTGCGCGGCGAGGTGCACTGCGAGTCGCTCTAGCAGCCTGCCAGGCCCCGCTCGTCACGGGCGCTGTTCGCGACTGGCGCGGGCCAGCGTCAACACCTCGACGCGTGTGGCGTGAGCGCGCGCGAGCACCCGTGCGGCTTCGCGCACCGTGGCTCCGGTGGTGAACACGTCGTCGACCAGCACCACCGGCCGACCGGCGAACGAGGCGTCGTCGACCTCGAAGGCGCCGGCCACGTTCGCGTCGCGCTCGAGTTCGGTGAGGCCGACCTGTCGCCGGGTGGGGCGCGTGCGCCGCAGGCCGTCGACCAGCACCGGCAGGCCCAGCCGCTCGGCGATCGCCACGCCCAACAACGCCGCCTGGTCGAAGCCACGGGTGCGGAAGCGATGTTCGTGCAGCGGCACCGGCACCACCACCGCGCCGGCGCTCACCCGGGGTCCCCGGGTCACCAGCAAACGCCCCAGCGTGCGCGCGAGGTCGGG
>CAIWFK010000232.1 GCA_903911905.1 uncultured Myxococcales bacterium | reverse complement strand
GTCTTCGGGCTTCCGCTCGAGGCGATGACCCCTGCGGCCTTCAAGAAGACCCTCGGCTGACACGTCGTCGCACCCAGAAAATCACGCCGTTTCGCGGACTTCATCCCGGCGTCGCTGATCGCTCACTTAGCGGCTACCTCGAAGGGCTTCGTCCTGGGGTGGACCGCGGCCGCCGCGCACGTCGTAGAGCTCAACACGGACGGTGGTCTGACCTCCCGGGTGAGCATGCCCCTGAGTTCGGACAGGTATTTCCCGATTGCGTTGGAGGGAACGCCCGACCGCTGGGCTGCGGCATGGGGAAGTGACCGCTCAATCACCACCTACTGCATGACGAGCGATCTCTCGTTCCCGGTTGGCATCAGAACCGAAGATGCTGGTGTGGCAAGAACGCTGGGCATTTCAACGACGACAGACGGTCACGTTGCCGTCGCGGTCAAGGCGCTGGAAGACCCGAACATGACTCGAGCCACCATGTTCGGTGGTACGGCGTTGGGTTGCCCGACGTTGCTCCCAACTGTGGACAAACACTGCCTACGTGAAGGCGGCGGGTGCCACCACCGTAACTCGTGACGGTGGTGAGGACTTCCTGTTCTGGGGGTTCTTCAATTCGACGAATGACAGCGCGCCAAGCGGGACGAGGTTGTTCGCCGATGGTGACGGCGGCCAACGAAGCGATGGCGGTTCGTGGGTTGCCGCGTTTCCGCAGTTGCCATCTCAATTGCATGCGGGTGTCGTGGTCGCGGCACCACTGAGCCCAAACCTCTTCAGTGCTTACATCGAGGTTACCGCGCCTCCTCGGCTGATGGTTCAAGGCGCTGCCGTTGACCGTCTCGACGCCCCCTCGGCGCCGCTCGTTGCCGCAGCGGAGGTGGACCAATACTCGTTTTTCGCGGCGAGTCCCTGCGGTTCGAACTGCGTCGCGCTCGCCGGGTTCGAAGGTTCTCAGACCGACCCAACCTTGTTCTTCTTCTCAAACGAAGTGTCGCCTCGTCTTCGCGGCGCCTTTTCGCTCAAGAACAGCATGGGCTTTGCCGGACAAATCGCCGTCTCGGTCTTCGGGAATAGGGAGTGCTGGTGAACAACGGTTCGACCACCCACAGTGCCGACCTCTACGTCTGCGACCTGCCCACCCTGCCCTGACGCCTACTCGCTGCGCACCATGAAGGTCATCGCCTCATTCCCGAGCACGATGACGTCTCCGCTCTCCAGCTCGCGCACCGAAATTCGCTCGTCGTTGAACCACGTGCCGTTCGACGACCCCAGGTCCTCGAGCAGGAACGTCACGCCCTTCCGGCTCAACGCCACGTGCTCACGCGACACGCGCGCGCTGTCGATGACGAGATCGCACTGCGGCCCTCGGCCAATGACGAACCGCTCCTGGTTGATGCGAATGGGGTCATGCCCTTCGCGCTCGAGCCACAGCGCCAGGGGGCTGGCCTTGAGGAAGACCGTGCGCTCGCTGCCTTCCGGGTCAGCCTCGGGCTCTCCGGTGGCCTTCATCGACGGAATGGTCGATTCGCCAGTGACGACCGGGTCCTCCTCGTCGGGCACGGGCGGCTCGACCGGCGGCCTCGCCCACGCGCTCTGCGGCTTGATCACCTTCGCCGCGCTGGCCTCGATCTCGGCGATGCGCTGAACGACGCCTTCCTGCGCCACCCGCAGCGACGGCGGTGACGGCTCGGGCGCGGGCACCTCTGGCACCGGCATGGGCGCGATGACCTGCGGCGGCGCGGCGACGGCCTGGGCGCTCTCGGCGATGGTGCCAGGCACCACGTACCCATTGATGCGCAGCCACGCGAACACCGCCTGGTTCACCAGTGCGTCGGGCGCGACCGTCATGTCGCGGCTCATGACTTCGAGCGCCCGCCAGAGGTGTGGAGCAATGTCGACCTGACTCACGTTTCAACTCCCTCGAAGCCCGTCCTGCCAGGGCGACCGTACGTCCGCGCGGGACAACCAGAAGAACACGGCCTGCACCTCGGCGTACTGCTGCTCGGCGATGGCGGCCAGCGTGGGGTGCAGTTCGGCCACCTCGACCCCTTCCCAGGTGAAGCCCTCGACGCCGTGCTCGCGCGCGTTCTTGCCGTTGAACGCATGCTGATCTCTGGCCCGCCACAGCCGGTGCTGCGCCATACCCACCGCCTGGGCAAACGTCTTCGGGGCGACCAGCGACTTCGGCAGCACCAGCGAGGTCGCGCCGCAGCTCCACACCAGCCAGGTCAGCGCCGCCCAGTCGCCGCGCGCCAGGCGCACCAGCGAGGGCAGGTCGACGCCTTCGAGGTCCAGCTCGGCCTCGGCGGCGAGCGCCAGCGGCCCGTCGGGCAACAGCGCCGACACGTCGGGCACCAGCCACGGCACCTCGTCGCTCACCCGCGCGCGCAGCGCCTCACGCACCTGCGCCAACCGGGTGGCGTACGCCTGCACCAGCCACTGCACGTCGACCAGCGACTTCAGCGGCACCGGAGGCCCGTCAGCCTTGCCCGCGACCTGCTCGCCCGCCGGCCAGAAGGTGAACGACGGAAAGAGCAGCCGCACGTAGTCGAGCAGGAACTCGGCCTGGTCAGGCGCCGAGCTCGCCAGCTCGCCCGCGTCGCGCTCGGCCTCGGCGGTCAGCCCCAGGCTCATCAGAATCAACGCGCGGGTGAAGAGGAACTCGGTCGCGCGAGGGTCGAAGAGCAGCGCGGCGTTGATGAAGTCGAGCGCCGCCCGGCTCTGCAGCGCCTGGTCGAGCGCGATGGCGAGCTTCCGCAGCACCTGCGGCAGGGCGCAGCCGTCGACCAGCGCCGTGCACAGCGCTGGCAGCGCTCCGTCGGCCTGGTCAGCGAAGGCCAGCGCCGCTGCGCTCTTGAGCGGCCGGGTGTGGGCGCCGAGGTACGACTGCAGCGGCTCGACCGACTTCGCCACCGCGCACCCACGCGCCAGCGTCACCAGCCCCGCGCGCACCAACCCCGCCTGCATCAACGAGCGGCCCAGCGACAGCCAGTCGACCCCGGTCTCGTTCGACCAGGCCTGCAAGTGGGGAATGCCCAGCGGCGCCAGGCGGCCGTAGTCGACCTCGAAGAGCACCGCGCCGTGCGCATCGACGAACTGCCACTGCCCAACGCGCTGCCCGCGCTCGCACACGCCGGCCTCACAGGCCACGCGCTCGTCGACGAAGGGGTTGGCGTCGCGCACCCATTGCCGCACCTCGCCCTGCAGCACGCCCTTGACGTACTGCGCGTCGACGATGCCAGCGCCGGCGTCGGTCCACACCCGCCAGCGCCCTTCTCGCTCGCCAGTCTGCGCGTTGGTGGCGCCCAGTCTCCACCCCCCCTCGTCAGGCAGGAACTCGGCGCCGTCAGCCACGCCGCGCGGGCGCACGGGACCGCTGTCCTCGTCGGAGGCGTCCTCAGCCGGGTGCCTGGAGGGCGGGCGCTTCACCACAGCGGTCAGCGTGCCAAAGGCGGGGCACCAAAGAACGCAAAATCACTCCGTCGTCGGTTCACGCACCAGCCGCAGGAAGGCCTTGAGCCCCGAGATGACCTCGCGGTTGTCGGTCAACCGGTCGAGTGCTTCGTCGAACTTGCGCGCCACCGAGTCCAACCGGCGGTGCGCTTCGGTGCTGCGCGCCAGACTCGAGGTCTCGAGCGTCTTGAGCTGCTGCACCAGCTCGTGCTGCGCGTGCTGCAGGGTGCGAATGTGCTCGGCGTCGGCCTTCACGTCGGCGATGAGCTTCGCCACGTCTTCCCGCGGGTACTTCACCTCGTTCATCACCTCGCGAAGTTGCGCGCGCAGGTACTGGTAGTACTCGACGGCGGGTCGGAAGAGCGTGCTGAGCAGGAAGAGGCCGGCGAACACGTTGCCCAACGGCTCGTTCGACAGCCACGAGCCCAGGCCCAGCAGCGCCGCCGAGCCCAGGTGCAGGGCGATGGAGATGCGCAGCATGCGCGCCTGCACCTTCGTCGTCGACGCCTCCTGCTCGGTTGAGATGGGCAGCCCACGCGCGCGGCTGCGCTCCATCTCGAACAGCACGTGGCGAGCCTGGAAGAAGAGGTTCCACGGCAGCACCACGATGACCACCAGCCACGCCAGGCACGCGAGCCCCAGGCCGATGATCGCGACCAGCGCCAGCGGTACGTGGAGCACGAAGCCGCCCAGCAGCCCCGCGGTGACCGCTGCGCCGAAGAGAAAGCCGAAGAAGGGTTTCATGGGTTCGAGTGGAGCATGGCTGCTTCACCGAACCGTCACGACCGCCCACCTACAGGCCGAACAGCGCCCGGATGCTGGCTTCCCACGGCGCGCGCTCGGGGCTGGTGGCGACCACCGCGGGCAGGGCCACTGCCTCGTCGAGGAACGCCCCGGCGTGCTCGCGCAGCGCGACCACCAGCGGCGCGGTCGGGACCAGCCAGTTCATGCGCAGCCAGTGCGTCGCCACGTGCAGGCCGACCAACGACTTCGGCGACTGGCCCTTCACGGCGTGACCCAGCACCTCGACCTCGCGGCGCCAACTGGGCTTGCTCTGGTAGAGTGCGGGGTCCTTGAGCGCCTGGAAGAAGAGCGGCGCGAGCAGGTCGTCGAAGCGCTTCATGGCCAGCCGTTCACGGGCGCGCTGGTGCAGCTCGCTGCTCAACGCGCCCTTCCACTCGTACTTCTCGGCCAGGTACTCGTTGATGACCGCTGACTCGAAGAGCACGAAGCCTCCGTCGTCGAGCAGGGGCACCGCGCCGGTCGGAGAGAGCGAGAGAAACTCGGGCGACTTGTTCTTGAGGTCGACCACGACCGGCTCGAAAGGTTGCTCGAGCAGCGTCAGCAGCGCGCGGGTGCGATGGGCGTAGGGGCAACCGTCGGTGAAGAAGAGGCGCATGGCCCCATCTGTGTACGCGGGCCCTCCAAAGCGCAACTCCCCCGCCCCTGTCCTTCGGTTGGGTTAGACACCACCCCACCGATGAACGAGCCGTCCGGGAACACGCTGGGCCTCAAGCCCAGCGAGCTGAAGCACCTGCGCAACACCTTCCGTCGTCGGGTCGACCCGAGTGACATCGTGAGCGCCGAGCTGGCGGGGCACCTGGCGACGTTCTCGGCCCAGACCAACCGGCAGGTGGGCGTGCTGCTCTCGCGCAAGGGCGAGGTCGAGCACGTGGTAGTGGGCAACGCGCATCAACTGACGCTGCCTGACATCGGTCGCGCGCGTGCAGGGCAGGTGCGTCTGCGCGGCCTGCGGCTGGTGCACACGCACTTGAAGAGCGAGCCGCTGACCAAGGACGACCTCACCGACCTCGCGCTGCTGCGGCTGGACTGCGTGGCGGCCATCGGCGTCGAGGGCGACGGTGAGCCCGGCGTGCTGCACTACGCGCTGCTCACGCCCGACGGCACCGACGGCGAGCTCTGGCACACCACCACGGTACGCGACGTCTACGCGCAGCCCGACTTCGCCGAGGTCGTGGGCGCGCTCGAGCAGGAACTGGCCGAGCGCGCGAAGTCGATGCGCCGGGTCTCGAACCAGGAGCGCGCGGTGCTGGTGGCGGTGTGTCTGGACGGCAAGCGGGCGGCGTCGGAATCGTCGCTGCTCGAGCTCAAGGAACTGGCGCGCACCGCTGGCGTCGAGGTGGTCGACGAGCTGCTGCAGGTGCGTCGTCAGGCCGACCCGAAGTACCTCATCGGCCGCGGCAAGCTCGACGAGATCAACCTGCGGGCCATGCAGCAGCTGGCCGAGGTGCTGATCTTCGACAAGGAGCTGAGCCCCAGCCAGGCGCGCCACCTGGGCGAGGCGACCAGCATGAAGGTCATCGACCGCACCCAGCTCATTCTCGACATCTTCGCGCAGCGGGC
>CAIWFK010000231.1 GCA_903911905.1 uncultured Myxococcales bacterium | reverse complement strand
GGTCTCGCGTGCCACCGGGGTGGTTTTCGGCCTGACGGCCGGGGTCTTCGAGGCGAACGTTCACGGACAGCCCAGGCTCGATGGCGCGCGGCGCCACCAGCGCAACGCCATCGATGCGCTCGAGCGGCTGAACCTCGAGCCCGCAGGGGTGCACGGCATCATCGACGCGGCGGGTGACGAAGTCGAACGCACCAGCGGCCTGTTGACGTCGGCGGCAGCACCGCGCGGCGTGTCGATCGCGGCGTGAGCATGGCCGGTCACCCGACCGGCGGCCTGGTGAACGACAGTTGCCCCGAGCGATGTCGCGGCGCCAGACCCGGTATGAAGAACACCAACTGGTCTCGCGTGCCACCGGGGTGGTTTTCGGCCTGACGGCCGGGGTCTTCGAGGCGAACGTTCACGGACAGCCCAGGCTCGATGGCGCGCGGCGCCACCAGCGCAACGCCATCGAGCTCGACCGCGGCCAGGGCGCCGAGGTTCGGGTCTCGCGCGAGCTCGAACGTGCCCAGCGTGCGCCGCAGCACCAGCCCCAGTTCCCACAGCGCGATTCGCAGCCCCTCGGGCGCCGGCGCATCGGGGGCGACGTTCCACCACTGGCCGTCGCAGGTGACCTTCAGCCCTTCGCGCTCGGGCACCCAGTGCAGGTTCGGCGTGCGCCGTGGCCCGACGCCGACCAACTCGAAGGCCACGTCGGGGAAGCGGGTCACCAGCCCATCGAGTTCTTCGAGGTCGTGCGGCCGCCACGCCGAGCGCAGCGTGATGGTCTGCCAGCGCCTGGGGGCGATGCGCGCGAGCTGCTGCAGCAGCACCTGGGCGTTGGCGCGCAGCACCAGCGTTCGAGCGCTCAACGGTCGTTGGCGGGTCAACGGCTCGAGAATGGCTACGTCGCTCGGGTCGGTGCTCTGCCAGACGGTCAGCGCGTGCAGCGCGGTTGGGGCGCTGGCGAGCACCGCCTCGAGCTGGCGCGCGGTGAGGCCCTGCTGGCGGCCGAAGCCCCGCCCTTCGCGCTCGGCGAGGCTGCCGACCTGCAGCTCGGTGGTCAGTCGCCAGGGCCTGCTGCGCAGCAGCGGTTGCAGGTCGTAGAGCCCCGGGCGGGCCGACGGGTGGAACTCGAGCGTCGCGCTGGTGACGAAGCCCAGCCGCCAGCAGCTCGTCACCCCGAGGCCGTCGATGGTCGGCAGGGGCGTGGGGGCCGGGGTGAGCCCGCGCTCGAGGAACCAGTCGGCCAGCACCGCCCACGTCGCGGGGTCGGTCGGGTCCATCGACTCGAGCAGGGTCTCCAGTTCGTCGGTCATGGGGTGGGCTTTGAGGGGCTGAACGAGAACCGCGCCTGGTGACGACGCCAGCCGACGTTCCCGAACATCATCGCGCCTCCGGGCGCCGCACCGGGAATGGGTGGCAGCGGGCGCCCGGGGTCGTCGACCCGAACGTCGAGTTCGTCGCCCGGTCCGAGCAGGCGCGGCTCGACCAGCGGCACCCCGTCGACCAGCACCGTGCCCGCCTCGGTCAGTTGCGCGTCTCGAACCAGGGCGTAGGTGCCGTGTCGGCGTCGCAGCGTGACGCCCACGGCATGAAGCGCCGAGACCAGCGCGGGCGGCATCGGTGATTCGGGCGTGAGCGCGAACGAGGAGCCAGCACTGCTCACGCAGAGCGGGTCCGGGTCGGCGACCCACCGCAGGTTGGGGCCTCGCGGCGCGCCGCCGCCTCGAATCGCGGAGGGGTCTTCGGCCTCGAGGTGGAGCTCCTGGCGATCGCCTCGCCAGGTGTCGTTCGGCGTGCGCCGCGCAGAGGTCGTCACCAGCTCGAACTGCACGTCGGGGTGTCGCGCGGCCAGCTGGTCGAACCTGCGGAGGTCCCGCTCGTGCCACTGCGAGCGCAGGGTGAGGGTACGCCAGCGTCGCTGGGCGACGTGGTCGAGCAGGTCGAGCAGCACGCCGGCGTCGGCCCGCAGCATCAGCCGGGTGGCGCTCAGCGGCCGCAGGCGGGTCAACGGCTCGAGCGCCGCGACGTCGGTGGCGTCGGTGGTGCTCCAGACGACGAGCGTGGCCAGGGCGGGTGGCGCACTGGCGAGGACCGCGTCGAGCGCTCGCGCGGTGAGTCGGGGTGGCGCGGCGGGAGGCTGGGCTGCGGGGCCTCCGAAGACCCGGGTCCTGGGCTCGAACCGCGCACCGACGCGCAGCTCGGTCGTCAGGCGCAACGCGCGGCTGCGCAGCAGTGGCTGCAGCTCGTACAGGCCTGGCTTCGCCGCAGGGTCGAACTCGAGGGTCGCGAGGGTGACGAACCCCAGGCGCCAGCGCACGGCGGCGCGAACGTTGGCCACCGTGGGCAGGGCCGTGGGGCCAGGCGTGAGGCCGCGCTCGAGGTGCCAGTCGGCCAGCACGGCCCAGGTCGCCGGGTCGGTCGGGTCCATCGACTCGAGCAGCGCATCGAGCTCGTCGGTCACGGCACGCTCGAGGCGCGACGCAGCAGGTCGTTGACGAACTTCTGCTTCGGGTCGTGCTGGTGCATCAGCGCGAGCAGCAGCGCTCGCCAGGCGCGCAACAGCTCCTTCGCCTGGGCCAGGTCGAAGGCCCATTCACGCTCGCGGTGTCGCGGCGGCACCGGCGTGAGGAAGCCGTCCGTGCTCTGACAGTTGCGCTCGAAGCGCCGGCTGGCCTCGGTGGTGAGGAAGCGGTTGATGCCGGGAATGAACGACGCGCGGTTCCGTTTTCCCACGGCGAGCAGCGATCGGTACAGCACCACCGAGAGGAACTCGTCCTTGAACCAGCGCTCGAGCGCGCTGTCGTCGCGCGGCTGGTCGGTGCGGCGGTGCAGGGAAGGAATGACGCGCTCGTCGGGAACGAACCACCAGAACGTGAAGTGGTCGAAACCGTGCAGGCCCTCGTCGAGGTGCTCGACACCCTCGCCATCGATCAGCGCGAGCGCCTCGACGGTCGAGGGCGTGGCGACGGTCGCAGGCGAGAACGACAGGGGGCGGCCGGAGTTGGTGACGAGCGGCACGCTGCTACTTCGTCTTGCCGCAGTCGGCGGTGACGAAGTGCGCGGTGTACGTCGAGTGGCTCTTCAGCTCGTGGCCCTGCACGGTGCCCTGGCTCGAGGCGGTCATCGCGAGCTCGGTCGGCGACTTCACCTCGAGGTTCAGCTCGATGACGCTGTGGCCTTCGGGCATCGGGCACTCGACCTTGTAGCTGGCCTTGTTCGCGCTGCGCGAGAGCACCTCGGCCTTGCACTCGTCGAGGCCCTCACTCATGGTACCGAAGCCGCGCTTCGTCATCCAGGCGTCGTTCACGCAGAACTTCTTGGTGTGCTTCGTGGTGGTGGGCGCCGGCCCCCGCGACTTCTGCTTCTCGAGCGTCGCCAGCACCCGCTTCTTCGCCTCGGGGTCGAGCCCGCGGGTGACGACCTCGGGGTCCATGGGGGGCGGCGGCGTGCGCTCGTCTTCGACGGTCTGTTCCCACAGCCCGCGCTGGATCTTCTTCCAATCGGCGGGCGGTGACAGGTCGGGCTCGGCAGCGAACCCGGACACGGCGACGGCGGCGGTCAGGAGCACGAAGCGGTTCATGGCTGCCGGGTGTTAGCACCGAGCCGTGGGGGCACTCCAGTCACGGGCCTTCGCTCACGCAGCCGCTGCTTCGTGCGGCTCGTGCGGCGCCTCGTCCGACGGGGGGCGGGCAGCGACGTCGTGGCGGTGCCAGAGCAGCAGAATCGCCGGCTGCAGCAGGCGCGGCAGGATCGCCAGGGCCAGCGCGCCACCGATGACCACGATGGCCAGGGGCCGCTGCGTCTCACTGCCGATGCCGTGCGAGAGCGCCGCAGGCAACAGGCCCAGCAAGGCCACCGAGCCCGTCATCAGCACCGGCCGCAACCGTCGCTCGCAGGCCAGCCGAATGCCGTCTTCGCAGGTGCTGCCCGCGGCCCACAGTTGCTGCGAGTAGGTGACGATGATGAGCGCGTCCTGAATGGCGATGCCGAGAATGGAAATGAAGCCCATGGCCGCCGACACCGAGAACGGGGTGCCGGTGAGCGCGAGCGCGATGAGCCCGCCCGAGCACGCCACCGGCACGCCGATGAGCACCACCGCCGTGTCGCGCCACGTCTTCACGGTGGTGAAGACGATGAAGGCGATGAGCAGCAGGGTCAGCGGCACCATGAACGACAGGCGGTGCATGGCCTCGTCGAGCTGGTTCATCTCGCCCGCCCAGTCGAGCCGGGTGTCCCACGGCAGGTGGACCTTGGCGTCGATGGCGGCGTGGGCCTCGGCGATGGTCGAGGCCAGGTCGCGGCCGCGCACCGAGAACTTCACCGGCACGTAGCGCTGCAGGTCCTCGCGGGCCACGATGCTGGTGCCCACGTCCTCGGTGACCAGCGCCACTTCGCCGATGGGAATCTGCGCGCCGTCGGGGGTCGGAATGGGAATGCGCTTGATGCTCGCCACGTCCTTCCGGCTCTCGGCCGTCAGGCGAATCACCAGGTCGAAGTGCTTCTCGCCTTCGTAGACCTGGGTCACCACCTGCCCGCCGATGGAGGCCTGCACCACCGCCTCGACGTCGCCCACGTTGAGCCCGTAGCGCGCGCACTTCTCGCGGTCGGGCACCACGCGAATGTCGGGCTGGCCGATGGAGCGGAAGAGCCCCAGGTCGGTCACGCCCTTCACGTTCTTCATCACGTCGATGATTTCCTGCGCCTTCTTCTCGTCGACCGCGAGGTCGGGCCCCACCACCTTGATGGTGTTCTCGCCCTTCACGCCGCTCATGGCCTCTTCGACGTTGTCGGCGATGGCCTGCGAGAAGTTGAAGGTGACGTTGGGGAAGCTGTCTTCGAACTTCTTCGCCAATTCTTCGGTCAGCGATTCCTTGGTCACGCCCTTGCGCCACGCTTCCTTGGGCGAGAGCGGCGCGAAGATTTCGATGTTGTTGAAGCCCACCGGGTCGGTGCCGTCTTCGGGGCGGCCCAACTGGGTGACCACGGTCTCGACCTCGGGGTGCGCGCGGGTCTCGAGGTCGCAGTTTCCGTTCTCGGGGCAGCCGAGCACGATGCGGCGCATGCGCCCCACGTAGACCTGGGCCTGCTCGAGCGAGACCGACATGGGCAGGGTCGCACGAATCCAGAAATTGCCCTCTTCGAGGTGGGGCATGAATTCGCCGCCCAGCAACGGCAACAGCGCCAGCGCCACCGCCAGCGGGGTGAGCGCCAGGGTCATCGCCGTCTTCGGCTTGCGCAGGGCGAAGGTGAAGAGCGGCCGGTACGCGCGCTCGATGAACTTCATCGGCCCGTGGGCCTCGTGTTCGTGCGCGGTGTGGTCTCCCGGTTTCGCCGACGGCGTGGCCACCATCACGTAGCGCGCGAGCACCGGGGTCAGCGTGAGCGCGAGCAGAATCGCGCCGCCGATGGCGAAGGCATAGGTGTGCGCCATGGGCGAGAAGATGACGCCGGCCACACCCGAGAGCGTGAAGAGCGGAATGAAGGCCACGCCGATGATGAGGGTCGAGCTGAACATGGGCCCGCCGACCTCGGCCGCCGCGCGCGCGATGCGCTCGAAGATGGTGCCGCCGTTGGGGTCCGCCAGGTGCCGGTGAATGTTCTCGACCATGATGACGGTCGAGTCGACGACGATGCCGAAGTCGACCGCGCCCAGCGAAATCAGGTTGGCGGGCGTGCCGGTCACCACCATGCCCAGGAAGGCCGAGAGCAGCGCCAGGGGAATGTTGACCGCCGTCACCAGCGCCGCGCGCAGCTCGCCCAGGAACAGCCAGAGCACCAGCGCCACCAGCAGCATGCCCACCAGCAGGTTCTCGAGCACGGTGTGGGTGGTGGTTCGAACCAGCGAGCCGCGGTCGTAGTACGGCACCAGGTGCATGCCGGGGGGCAGCACGTGCTGCTTTTCCATCAGCGCCAGCCGCTCGTGAATGCCCTGAATGGTGGTCAGCGAGTCGCCGCCGTAGCGCATCAGCACCACGCCCTGCACCACGTCGTCGTCGAGGTCGCGGCCCACCGTGCCCGAGCGCGGCATGTTGCCGATGAGCACGTCGGCCAGGTCCTTGACCCGCACCGGCACGCCCTTCTTCTCGGCCACCACCACGTTCTCGATGTCCGAGAGCGAGGTGATAAGGCCCAGCGCCCGCACGGTGTACGACTGCTCGCCCTGGCGCACGCGCCCGCCGCCGACGTTCTGGTTCGCGGCCGAGATGGCGGTGGCCACCTGGTTGAGCGTCACGCCTTCGCCGACCATGCGGTACGGGTCGACGCGCGCCTCGTACTGCTTGGACAAGCCGCCGAAGCTGACCACGTCGATGACGCCGGGCACCTGGCGCCACTGCTTTTCGAGCACCC
>CAIWFK010000230.1 GCA_903911905.1 uncultured Myxococcales bacterium | reverse complement strand
CGGCCCCAGTTGGCCCAGGTGTCGGGGGTGCAGAGCATGCCTGCGTCGGTGCCGGTACCGCCGCCAGTCGCCGTCCCTCCGCCGGTCGCGGTGCCGCCCCCGGTGGCCGAACCGCCGCCGCCCGTCGCCGAGCCGCCGCCGGTCGCCGAGCCACCCCCCGTGGCCAGCCCGCCACCGGTCGAACCACCTGCGTCTTCACCGCCATCGGAGACGTCGAGCATCCCGCCGCACGAGGAGAAGACCGAGACCATCAGCATCGTGAACAGGACGGCGCGAACCATGCGTGTGACGCTCCTTCAGAGGGGGGAGAGACCCGTGATCGGCGAACGAGGCCACGGGGCCTGAGTCGAATTCCACCCGACGTAACAGGCGACCCCCCGTCGGCGCAGGAGATCCGCAGCCTTTGGGTGGGTGTGGGGCTTGCTTTGGTTCCCGCCCAGAGAGGCCCCCATGTCCACGTCTGCCCTGGAAGATCTCGGCCGCATCCTCATCGTCGATGACGACCCCCAGTTGCTCTCGGGGTTGTCACGCAACCTTCGCCGGCTCATTCCGGTGGAGACCGCCAACGGCGGAGAAGACGCGCTCGCCCTGCTCCGGCGGGACAAGAACTTCTCGATCATCATGTGCGACATGCGCATGCCGGGCATGAATGGCGCCGAGTTCTTCTCGAAGGCTCGGCTCCAACTGCCCGATGCGGTGCGCATTCTGCTGACCGGTCAAGCCGACCTGGCGGCCGTCATCTCGGCCATCAACGACGGGCACATCGACCGCTTCCTGAGCAAGCCGGTCGAGCGCGACGACCTGATGCGGGTCATCGGCGCGGCGATGGCGCACTACCGCCTGAAGAAGGACGAAGTGCGGCAGCTCGACGCCACGCGCCGCCTCGCCGTCGACTGGGGCCATGGCGTGCTCTCGCTGACCTCGATGCCCACCTACGCCCGCGCCTCGCGCATTCGCCGCACCGCGAAGCTGCTCGCCGAGCAACTGGGGCTGTCCGATGCGCTGGCCATCGAGATGATCGCGGTGTTGTCGGTGACCGCCGAGCTGGTGCCCGCAGCGTCGCCCGCGTTGCTCGGCCAGGCGCTCAAGAGCATCGCGGGGAACGCCGACAGCATGCAGGAAGTGAAGCTGATGATCGACGAGCTGGGCGCGCCGGCCGATGCGCCGATGCGCGTCGGCACCCGGTTGGTGAAGGTCGCCCGCCAACTCGACGACGAGCCGGGCCCCTTCCTCGAACGGGTCGACCGCCTCGAGCGCAAGGGCCACCTCGACATGCGCATCGCCAGCGCGCTGCGTGATCTGTCGGGAGCGCTCGCCCCCACGGGGCGGCCGATGCCGGTCGCGCAGCTCGAGCCCGGGCATCGGGTGCTCCAGCCCGTGTGCAACGCCGCCGGCGAGGTGTTGGTGCCGGAAGGGGTGGTGGTCAGCGCGCTGTTGCTGGCGAGCATCGCGGCACGCGGGCCGGTCGGCGAGGTTCACGTGGTGAACGACTCCGAGACCTCGGCGACGCCGGTGCCCTTCTCGGTCAGCGCCTAAGGCCGTTCCAGGCGACTGTTGTAGTCGTCGACCAGCTCTTCGAGCGAGAAGGTGCTGAGCACCTCGGGCCGGTGCCACAGGCCGATGGCCGCGAGCGCCGCGCCGATGGCCACGCCGCCGCCGATGATGCCCAGGCCTCCGTGGTTGTAGAGCGCGATGTAGTCGACGCAGGTGTTGTACCGCTGCACCGATGACAGGCACCACGGTGCTTCGCCGTTGGGCGTCAGCCCCAGAATCACCGCGCCCACCACCGAGGCCACCACCGCGACCGCGAGGCCGCTGCCGATGAACCACCGTCGACGCGTGAGGTTGCGCTCGCTGCGCTCGGCGAGGTCGGGGTGACCCGAGCGCTCGTAGAAGTCACGCGGGGTGAGCACCAGCGGGCCCTGGCGGAGCTGCCCGTCGACCAGTTCGATGGTGACCATCGGCGCATCGGCTGGCTGCGCGTTCAGCGGCAGGGCCAACAGGACGATCGAGAGGAGCGCGAGGCGCATGCCGGCATGCTCGCGGAATGCGGCGAGCGACGCCAGCCTCGCCCCGGCGGTTGCGCAGAATGGGAAGGGGCGTCGATACTCGGCCGCACTCCATGCGACGCGTGTCCCTGCTCTTCTTGTCGCTCGTGGGGTGCTGGCAGCCGCCCGACCTGCCACCACCTCTTCCGCAGCCGACCGACGCCGAGTTCCTGGCGTCGCGGCCCTATCGCCTGCACTCGCCTGCCGAGGTGTTCGACGGAGGGCTGCCCGAAGCGCCGACCGAGGCCGGGTGGCCGCTGGTGGTCGTTCTTCATGGCTACGCGGAGTCGGGGACCGAGATTCAGGGGTACCTGGGGCTCGACACCGACGAGGTGCGCGCGCACACGTTCATCATCACCCCCGTTGGCACCGTGTCGAATGGCGTACTGGCCTGGCACCCCGACGCCACGCCGTCGTGGCCGTATGACAGCGCCTACCTGCACGCGGTGTTGGTCGACGCGTTGGCGAAGGCGCCCATCGACCGCTCACGGGTGTTCGTCATCGGGTTCTCGCAGGGCGCGCACATGGCGCACCGGGTGGCGTGCGACAGCGCCGACCTGGTCTCGGCCGAGATCGCCATCGCCGGGCAGTTGACCGACTGTCAGCCCGCGCGCCCGGTGTCGGTGCTCGCGGTACACGGCACGGTCGACCCGACCATTTCGTACAAGAGTGGGTTGTCGGCGCTCGCGCTGTGGGCGGCGAGAGATGGGTGCACCCTGCCGTTGACGGCGACGGGGCAGACGCTGACGTTGATCGGTGACTCCGATGGTGGCGAGACCGACGTGCTGGCGTATGGCGGGTGTTCGCCGGGCGTCGCGGTGGAACTGTGGCGCATGAATGGCGTCGGCCATGGCGCGTTCCCCGTCGCGCCGGACCTGGGGTCGCAGTTGATGGGGTGGTTCGACGCGCATCCGCACTGAGGGTGGGCCGTCACCTCGCCCGTTCACCACCGGGGCGCGCCGCAGGCGGGTCGACCTGGGCCCCGGTCGCGCGCGTTGGTGGCCAAAGGGCCGCAAAGCCGCTAGCCCTTCTTCCACATGCCTCACGAGAAGACGCTGCAGCTCGAATTGCCCGACGCCAACGCCATGCGCGCGCTCGCCGGAACGCAGAACGAACACCTCAAGCTCATCGAGCGGCGACTGGGCGTGCGGTTGGGCCAGCGCGACACGCAGGTGACGGTCTCGGGTGGTGAAGAAGCGGTGGGCGTGGCGGCGAAGTTGATCGAATCGCTGACCGCCACCGTCACCGCGGGTCGGCCGCTCTTCCCCGACGACGTCGAGCAGGCGCTCAAGGTGCTCGGGCGCGGCGGCGGCGTCGAGATGCTCTCGGCGCCTCCCATTCTCTCGCAGCGCGGCAAGTCGTTCGCGCCGCGCTCGCTGGCGCAGAAGAAGTACGTCGAGCTCATTCGCGCCAACGACATCACCTTCGGCGTGGGGCCCGCGGGCACCGGCAAGACCTACCTGGCGATGGCGGTGGCGGTGGCGGCGCTGCTCGAGCGCAAGGTCCGCCGCATCGTGCTGGCGCGGCCGGCGGTCGAGGCGGGCGAGAAGCTGGGGTTCCTGCCCGGAGATCTCTCGCAGAAGGTCGACCCCTACCTGCGGCCGCTCTACGACGCGCTCCACGACATGATCGACCACGAGCGCGCGGCGGCCTTCATCGAGCAGGGCGTCATCGAGGTCGCGCCCCTGGCCTTCATGCGCGGCCGCACCCTCAACGACTGCTACGCCATTCTCGACGAAGCGCAGAACACCACCGTCGAGCAGATGAAGATGTTCCTCACCCGCCTGGGCTCACAGGCCAAGGCCATCGTCACCGGAGACGTGACGCAAATCGACCTGCCGACCGGCAAGCTGTCGGGCCTGGTGCATGCCCGGCAGGTGCTGGCGAACGTCGAGGGCGTCGCGTTCGCCGAGTTCTCGCAGGTCGACGTGGTTCGGCACCCGGTGGTGCAGAACGTCATTCGCGCCTACGAGCTGGCCGAGAAGAAGGGGTAGCGGGCCGCTTTCAGCCGAAGTGGTACGCCGAGAGCGCCACGCCTGCGTACTGCGCCGCGTACGCCACGTGCCCCACGTCACCCATCGCCGCGCCAGCGATGACCATCGCCGGCAACAGGTGCTCTTCGCGCGGGTGTGACTGCCGGGCCGAGGGCGCCTTGGCCCAACTGGTCAGCCGCGTGTCGCGCTCGGCCTGCGGCTGCTGCATGGTGCTCTGCAGCCAGGCGTCGAAGGCCTGCGAGACGGGCAACGCCGCCGGGTTCCCGAAGCCGCGCATGTTGTGGAAGGTCATGCCGCTGCCGATGATGAAGACGCCCTCGTCGCGCAGCGGCGCCAGCGCACGACCCATGGCCAGGTGCTCGGCGGGGTCGAGCCCGGTCTTGAGCGAGAGCTGCAGCGTCGGCACCTTCGGTTGGGGCCACGCCAGCTTCAGGGGCACGAAGGTCCCGTGGTCGAAGCCCCGGCTCGAGTCGGTCGCGCTCTCGAAGCCGGCGGCCTTCAGCAACGCCTGCACGCGCGGCACCAACTCGGGCGCGCCCGGAGCGGGCCAGGTCAGCCGGTACGATTCCTCGGGGAAGCCGTAGTAGTCGAACAGCAGCGGCGGCTGGGCCGCGGTCATCAGCGTGGGCACCGCTTCTTCCCAGTGCGCCGAAATCACCAGCACCGCCTTCGGTGCCGTGCGTGGAACCGACGAGACCGACTCGAGGTAGCTGCGCAGCGCGGCGTTTTCCTGCGGCGTGCCGAACCCCAGTTCGACGAACGGCCAGGGCCCGCCACCGTGGGGAAGGAAGACGACCGGCTGTCGGGCGGTGCTCATGGGCTTCTCGTTCTTCTCGGGGCGCGTGCAGCCGATGGCGACGGTGGCCGCACCTGCGGCCAGGGTGTCACGACGGCTCAAGGGGCGCGTGGACATGTCTGACGCCGTCTTAACGCTCCCCCGCCGTGGCAACCACCCCTGTGTGGGCAGGCCCCGAGGAGCCGCTCAGGGAGCGCCAGCCCTCGACGCGTTCAGTAGATGTTCATCGGCTTGCGCCGTCCCCGAGTGATGAAGCTTGGGAGGCGGCGCGGTATCCTGACCCCGCGATGACGGCGCAGAGGTCGGTACACCCTTGGTGCGATGG
>CAIWFK010000229.1 GCA_903911905.1 uncultured Myxococcales bacterium | reverse complement strand
CTGGCGCAGTCATGCCATTCCAGGCGCACACGGGTTTCGTACTGTTGCACGGTCCAGGCGTGCTCGATGTGCCGGGGGAGCCAGCGTAGCCGGCGACGCAGGTGCAGGCGGTCGACCGCGTCGATCGACACGTACATGTCGAAGCCCAGCTTTTCCTTCAGCAGCGTGGCCACTGCGACGAGGTGCTCGCGTTTGACGACGCCCCAGGCATCGCCCGTGCGGTCGACGTAGCGTTCAGCGAGGGCATCCGGGAGCAGGGCAGAAATCTGATCGAGCGCGAAGGTGCTCATGGTTCCTGAAGGACTTAGCGGTGGTCCCCCTTCAGGTCAACGCCGAATACCGAGCGTATTTCAAGGCTTAGCGCTGCTGATGTTCCCCAGAATCAACTGACGCCGGTCACTTCGCCGTCCTCGGTGAGGTCGATCTTCACGCTGGCCGGTACCTTGGGCAGCCCGGGCATGGTCAGAATCTCGCCGGTGAGCGCCAGCAGGAAGCCCGCGCCCGCCGAGACGCGTACCTGCCGCACGGTGATGGTGAAGTCGGTCGGCGCCCCCTGCCTGGTGGGGTCGTCGGACAGCGAGAGGTGGGTCTTGGCCATGCAGACCGGCAGGTGGCCCAGCCCCCAGGCGGTGATGCGCTCGAGGTCCTTCCTGGCGTCGGCGGTCAATTCGATGTCCTTCGCGCCGTAGACCCGCCTGGCCACCCCCCGCACCTTGTCTTCGAACGAATCGGTCAGGGCATAGCTGTAGTTCGGGGTGGGGGCGGGCTTCTCGAGCGCCTGCATCACCAGGTCGGCGATGGCCACGCTGCCCTCGCCGCCCTTCACGAAGCCGTCGTTGCGGGCCACGGCTGCGCCGTCGGTCTTCACCAGCCGCTCGACCAGGGCCAGCTCGTCTTCGGTGTCGGTGGCGAAGACGTTGAGCGAGACGATGGGGGGCAGGCCGAAGGCGCGAATCGCCGCCAGGTGCCGGCGCACGTTGGCGAAGCCCCGCTCGATCGATTCGAGGCCGGGCTGATCGCCGCCGTGGAAGCGCAGGGCGCGCGCGGTCACCACCAGCACCACCGCCTGCGGCCACAGGCCCGCCATGCGGCACTTCAGGTCGAGGAACTTCTCGCCGCCCAGGTCGAAGGCGAAGCCGGCCTCGGTCAGCACCACCTCGCCCAGCGAGAGCGCGGCGCGGGTGGCCATGACCGAATTGCAGCCGTGGGCGATGTTGGCGAACGGGCCACCGTGGAGCACCACCGGTGCGCCTTCGGTCGTCTGTGCGAGGTTGGGCAACAGCGCATCGCCCAGCAACGTCGCCATCGCGCCCACCGCGCCCAGGTCGCCCGCGGTCACCGGCTTGCCGGCCTTGTCGATGCCGACGATCAACCGGCCCAGCCGCGCCTTGAGGTCAGCCACGCCGTCGGCCAGGCACAGCGTGGCCATGATCTCGCTGGCCGCGGTGATGTCGAAGCCGTCTTCGCGCGGCACGCCGCTCGAGGGCCCGCCGAGGCCAATGACCGTGTTGCGCAGGAACCGGTCGTTCATGTCGATGCAGCGGCGCCAGGTCACCTGCTTGAACTGGTGCTGGCCGAAGTTGATGGCGTTGTCGACGAGCGCCGAGAGCAGGTTGTTGGCCGCGGTGATGGCGTGCAGGTCACCCGTGCAGTGCAGGTTGATGCGCGCGCTCGGTTCCACGCAGGCCTTGCCGCCGCCGGTGCCGCCGCCCTTGGCGCCGAAGACCGGCCCCAGCGACGGCTCGCGCAGCGCCGCCACCGCGCGCACCCCGCGCTTGACCAGCCCCTGGGTCAGGCCGATGGTGGTGGTGGTCTTGCCCTCGCCGTACTTGGTGGGCGTCATGGCGGTGACCAGCACCAGCTTGCCGCGCG
>CAIWFK010000228.1 GCA_903911905.1 uncultured Myxococcales bacterium | reverse complement strand
CCATGGCGCGAGCTCGGTCGGCCTCGGCGCTGCGCAGCGCAGGGTTCACCTCGAGCGACTTCGCCACGGCGGCGTCGAACCCGATGGGCGTCGCGGCGAGAAGAATCAGGGTGAGCATGATGGTCCCCGGAAAGAAAAGTCCTCGATGGCGGGCAGGCACCTGGCCGGGCGCGCAGCCCCGCGGTTCCCGGGTGAGCCCCTCGACCCGAGACTCGCCGGCACCACTAGAGCGCCCTCGGCGTCTCGGGCGCCAACGTCACCGCGTCGCCCTCCTGCAGCGAAGCCGGCGGGTAGAGCACCACGCGCGACGCCGTGGTCAACTCTCCAATCAACTCGACATCCCGCCCCAGCTCGCGCGCAATCTTCACCGGCACCAGGTGCACCTTCGATTCCGTCGTCACCGCGACCACGTTCATGTTGCCACCGCGAATCGACAGCGCCGACCCGGGAACGATCAACGGCGGGTCCTCGCGGGGAATCGAGAAGATGACGTGCACGAAGCTGCCGGGCACGAGCGGTGCCCCCGGCTCGGGCAACAGCTCGGTCTTCAGGGTGCGCGTCGCCGGGTCCAGCACGCCAGCGGTGCGGTTCACCTTCGCGTGGGTCGCCTTGCCGTTGGTGGTGATCTCGGCCACGTCGCCGACCGCGATCTGCCCCGCGCTCCACTGCGGCACGTCGACGTCGATCTGCAGCGACTGCGTACCCATGTCGAACAGCGCGGTCCGTTCCTGGGAAACCAGGGCCCCATCGTCGACGTACCGCCGGGTGATGATGCCGTCGAACGGCGCCCGCACGGTGAGGTAGCTGACCAGCGCGCCCAGCCGCTCGGCCTCGGCCGAGTTGGTGGCCACATCGCTCTCGGCGGTGGTGACCTTGAGCGACGAGCTGTCGACGTCCTGGGGCGACAAGTTGCCGCTGGTGGCCAGGGCCTTGGTGCGTTCGTGCTGCGCGCGCACCAGGGTGAGCGTGGCCTTCGCCTGCTCCAGCCGTGCGCGCGCCTGCGCCAGACTGGCGGCGAGGTCGGGCGCGTCGAGCTGCGCGAGCACCTGCCCCTTCTTCACCCGGTCTCCCAGGTCGACCACCAGCCCATGCACGAAGCCGTTGCTGCGCGCGTAGAGCGTCACCAGGTCGACCGGGCGCACGGTACCGGGGAACGACACCTTCTGGACCTTGGGCCCCACCGTGGGTGAGACCACCCGCACCTGCAGCGGAGCCAACGGCGCCGAGGCCCGCTCCGCCGACTCGGCCTGCTTGGTGAACCGCCACGCCACGCCGCCGCCGATGGCCAGCAGCACCAGAATCCACAGGTACTTCATGACGCACTCCTCACCGGTTCGACCACCGGGTCTTCGAGGTCGGGGTCGACTTCCCGCGTCGCGGGGCCGCGCTTGAGCACCGAATACATCACCGGCACCAGGAACAGGGTGGCGATGGTGGCGCCGAAGAGGCCGCCGATGACCGCGCGGGCGAGCGCCGCGTTCTGCTCTCCGCCGGTCGACAGGTTGAGCGCCATGGGCAGCATGCCCAGCACCATCGCCATGGCGGTCATCATCACCGGGCGCAGGCGGTTGCGGCCGGCCTCGAGTGCGGCCTGCAGCGAAGTGAGGCCCTCGGTGGCCCGCGCGTCGTTGGCGAAGCTGACCAGCAGCGTCGAGTTGGCGGTGGCCACGCCGATGGCCATGACCGCGCCCAT
>CAIWFK010000227.1 GCA_903911905.1 uncultured Myxococcales bacterium | reverse complement strand
GACCGCGCCGCCGCTCGCGGCCGGTCTCCGCTCGTCACGCGCAGAACCCCGGAACCTGCGCGGGACGGATCCACGGGAACAGTGCGGGCCGGTACAGCTCGAGCACGCCTACTTCCTCATGGCCAAGGCGGCGGGAATCGAGGTACCCGAGACCCGGCTGCTGGAGGGGAAGTACTTCGCCATTCGAAGGTTCGACCGCGACGGCAATCGGCGGGTCCACCAGCTCACCCTCGCGGCGCTGCTCGATGTGCCATACGCCTCGCCGGCGATGACCTACGAGGAGTTGCTGCGGGCCACCCGACGTCTCGTGAAGACCGAGTCTGGGGTCACCGAGATGTTCCGACGGGCGTGCTTCAACGTGTTCGCCCACAACCGCGATGACCACTCAAGGAACTTCTCGTTTCAGATGAACGAGCGCGGCCAGTGGAGAGTCAGCCCGGCCTACGACCTCAGCTACTCCGACGGGCCTGGTGGCCAGCATTGGATGCTCGTCGCAGGGGAGGGCGGCTCGCCAGGCCGCACCCACCTCGCGGAGCTGGCGCGCAGGAGCGGGCTCAGGCGACCGAGCCTCATCATCGACGAGGTGCGCGCCGCGGTGGCGAGGTTCCGAAGCTTTGCCGACGAGGCGGGCGTACCAACCAACACTCAAGACCGTGTTGCCCGGGCTCTCGGGCTTGCGCCGGCGCGCGGGCGCTCACATGCCGCGCGTGCCCTGCGTCGCTGACAGTCCGTTGCGCCGAGCACCTCCGCACGAGGAATGAGTTGGGGATCGCTGCTCAGCGGCGTGTTCCCGACGCGCGATTCACGCAGGGCCTGCGGGTTTCATTGGCACGGTAGAAGTTGGATGCAATCAAACACACCCCAAAGAGCGCGCCGACACCGGTTGACCGGTGATAATTGCCGGTGTACTGGTTGACTCATGGGCGGGGAGGGCGGCGGGTGGAACTCCCTGTGTTCTTTTGTCGGGAGTTCACGTGCAATCTTTCCTCGTCAGACTCTCTATTCCGTTGACCGTATTGGCAACGGTCGCCGTTTTTTTGCGCGTGTGAAGGGTCGGGCTCTGCGGCAGCGACGCCCCAGACCACTGGCGGTACCCCTCAGCTTTACATTCGCCAGCCGGTCGAGTCGGCTTCGACTTTGCCTTTCGGCGGGGACTGCGCCGCAGGCGGTTCTTCCTCTTGCCAGTCCGGGCTGTGCATTCACTCTGGGCTGGCACCCAGCGACCACTTCCGATGCTCCTCACCGTGCGCAGCGCCCGGCGACTGCCCAGCGTCGTCGACCTGCGTCGATCTGGTCGGCACGGGCGTGTGCGTCATCGGGGAGGCGCGATGAACGGCGCGAGGTTGACGCTACTGGTGGCGATGCTCGCTTCGTCCATCGCAGTTGCCGGTGGACAGGGGTTTAGCTTCACGTCCTGCATCCCCGGAACGCTCGCCGGCTTCGACTGTCCGGACGGGTGCAACTGCTATGGCACGGGCGACCAGTACAACTGTGCAACCGACACGACCATTCACGGGGCATGTTACCAGTCCTGCACCGCGCCGATGTTCACCATCAACGGGTATTGCGACCAGCCCGTGGCGCCCGTGTCACCGTCGGGGCCAACCTGCACCGAGGTCGACGACCCAATCGAACTCAGTACGCAGGGTGGCATGGTTCGGCGCAGCGACCTCAGCGTGCCGACGCCGGCGGGCAGGCTGGACTTCGTCCGGACGCTCGACACCTCGCGCCTGTCCTGGATGTCGTTGACGCCGCCCTGGGCTTCGCGCGCCAAGCTCTTTGGCGAGCCGACGCGGCTACCCTTTATGGACGCGCCGTATTGGTCCCTGAACTGGACCGCGCTGGTTTGGCTCGAGCCGGGAAGCAACTCGGTTTTCGTTCACTCGCCCGATGGGCGCGTGCAGAGGTTCGCGAGCGCCGTCTGCCCAGCCGTGCTGGCGCCGAACTCGGCACGCTTCGATGATGAGTTTGCGTGTACGACCAGCGGCCTCGCCGACGGAGGCACGGCCATCGAGTACGTGCTGCGGCGGAGTGATGGTTCGCGCGAGCACTACGGGGTCGCGGCGTCGGCGACCGGCCCCTACTTCCTGACCAGGATGTACGCCACCAACAACCAGCTGCTCGCTTCGGTCAACTACGGGCCGCCTCGCGACGGCACTGGCGCGACGCTCTCGGGTTGCCCTGACGGGGGTGCCAACAACGTGCCCTTCATTCAGTCGGTGTCTGGGAACTCGACGGTCGTCGACTTCAGGTACGCGATGGTGGACGGCGGGCTGGTGACTGACGGTGGCCCTTCGCGTCTCACCTGCGGGCTCGCGGGGCTCTGGCTCTCGACGCCTGGCGGGGCGGCAAACCAGGTGGTGGCCTACGGGTATGGCGGGGGTGTCGCTCCGCTTGCTTCGGTGACCCTCACCTCGAACTCGACCGCGTCGATTGAAGGGTATTCGACCATCCCCGCGGAATTCAGGCTGGATGCCGGCCTGCTCTTTGCGGGCTACGAACTCGCGCCCGATGGCGGCTACATCCGCGACAACTACAGCATTGCCACGCAAGCCGCGGGCTTCGGTGCGGTGTCGCAGCAGAGTGAGCGATCAGCGACGCCGGGATGAAGTCCGCGAAGTGGCGTGATTCTCTGGGCGCGACGACGTGTCAGCCGAAGGTCTTCTTGAACGCCGCAGGCGT
>CAIWFK010000226.1 GCA_903911905.1 uncultured Myxococcales bacterium | reverse complement strand
CTCGCCGATGCGCACCACCACCGGGGTCTCGCTCACCACCGGCTTGCCGGGCACCACCTCGACCCTCGCCAGCTGAACCTCGCCTGCTCGTCCTGCCCGCTGCCTCGTCGCTGTCGTCGCCATTCGGCGACCTCAGGCTCATGCCTGCGCGGTCATCAAGCACCGGTCCGTGCAGCGGTTACTCAGTTCGAGAAACCCACCGGATGCTCGTCGCTGTCGCTGCGAAGCTCCAGCGTCGAAGTCATCAGGTTGCTGCGGATGAGGAGCGCGAGCAGGCGTGGATCAATCTGATGAACTTGTGATTCCGAGTCGCGCGTTGAACGCAACGTCGCGGCAGCCGTTGCTGTAGGAAAACGAACAGCATTCTACTCGTTCCGCTTGACCCACCACGCGGGCCGCGACCCGGTTGCACGTGCACCATTGGCCGAGAAGCGCGGGCGCAAGTTGAGCGTTCCGAGTTGGGCGACAAGGTCCTGCCGCGACTCCTCTGCGACGAACCAGAGTGCACCGCCCAGCTCAGTATTGTCGATGACCTCGATGCCCAACCTTCTGGCGATTTCCGCCGCCGCAGCAATGACGTCGCCTGGCCCTTCACCCGAGCTTGCTCCCTTGCGAAGCACTTGGCTGTCCCGCTCGACGAGCTCGCCACGGGAAAGCAGAAGCTGCATCACCCGCTGAACGACAACAGCGAGGCCAGCGCGGTTTGCGAGACCCACGCGCTCGCGGACGGTCTCAACGAGAATCGATTGCGCGTCCTCGATTGAGACCGCATTTTCGAGGCGAGCCAGAACGATCTTCACAACGACGTCATCGGGAAGCTCTTTGCCCGACGACGCGACGGCTCTGCGCGACCCTCGAGATGGCTTATCGAACCTCCCATCGCGGCTGCCTCGCTCAATCGCCTTGTCCACCATCGTATAGACAAGGCCTCCCTCGCGAAGGCGCTCGTATTCGACCTGACTGCGTTCGCGTAAGGCGGCAGCGGCCAAGCGCACGAGTTCTTCCTGTGTACCGGTGCCATGGCCGAGAAGAATCTGCCAGACGGTACTGACTCGTTCGTCATCGGTGAGTTCAACAAATGCCGGGAACGTCGTGTTCGGCGCTCGCTCAGGGGCAATGTCGACTGGCGCCGCCACGTTGGCCGCAGGCGGTTGCGCCGAAGCGGGTTCAGATGCTGCCCTCGAATTCACTGGCGCAAGTGCCGGTTGCCGAGCAAGGAGGACGGACTCGTGTAAGGGACTGATGGCTACGCCGTGCTCGTTAGCGAGCGCGCGCAACGTGTCGTCCATAACCCGACCCACATGCAAGCACAGGTCTTCGTCATCAAGCGCCCAGAGTGCGTTGAATGCCGCCAGCCGAACCATCCGGCACATGGCGTCCCGCAGAAACGCCTCCTCGAGCTTTTGCCCGTCCGGACCGCGAGCCAGACCGCGTCGCATCAAAAACGAGCGTGCAACTTCGCGACACGGACCGGGCTGCGCTGAGAAGGCTGAGCGTTCGAAGATGGCTACGAAATTGTCCTCTTGCATCAGTTCATAGAGTTTCCCGGGTTCGTTGAGGCGCTCGTCCCACAAAACCGACGCTCGTCGCCACAGTCGACCGAAGCAGTTGCGCTCCCCGCCGAGGTATCGCTCCTCCGATACCGTCTTGTTCTCG
>CAIWFK010000225.1 GCA_903911905.1 uncultured Myxococcales bacterium | reverse complement strand
CAGGCGCTCGGCCGGCGACTGGCGCGGCGTGTCCAGGCCCAGCACGCGCCGCACCACCTCGGGGTGGTGATGCAGCTGCGCCGACACCGTGCCCACCGGCCAGTGTTCCGCGAAGTACATCCGTCGAATCTCGGCCTCCTGCTCGAGCGTGACGCTCATCGCGAGCCCTCGAGTGCATCAGCGCCGAGACGCCGTCGGCGGGGCGCGCGCGCCACCACCTCGTAGTAGACGCTGCGCGCGCCGACGCCGAGCTCGTCGGTCAGCCCGAAGCGAAAGCAGTCGTCCAACGTCGCCGCAGAAAGCGCAACGCAGAGTCGCCCGTCGGTCCACAGCGACAGCGCCTCCAGCAGGGTCGTCACCGCCCTCGAGTGCCTCACCGACACCAGCGGCGGCAGGCTGGCCCTCAGCACCACCGTGTCGCCCAGCCTCGCCACCACCCGCGTCCGCTTCGACGTCGAGTTCAACTCCACCAAGGTCTCCATCGCGCTGCCCTCTGTCGGTGGCCTCGGGGCCGCCCGAGATGGGCGCTACCGGGTCCGCCGACACGGGGCGATTCACTGCTGACGCAACTTCTCGACTACCCACATCCGTCACGCGCGCTCGCTGGCGCAGCCGGTACTCCCGGTTGTGGTCGCGGTGGTCGAGCCGCCCTTCGGGGCTCTGCTGGTGCTTCGCGTTGGCCGCGCGCCGACACCGCTTCACCCCGGCCGTCTGGCACTCGTCGCTGCAGTATTCCTGCCCGCGCTCGCACGGCCCGCAGACGTAGAAGAGCTTGAGGCACCAGCCGCAGCGGCCTTCCCTGACGCTCTCGACCTGCGCGCTCATTCGCCGCGGCGGGCCAGAAAGTTGACGGTGACTCAGTCAGGGACGACAACCGTCCTGCTTCATCTCGCCCCGAGGCACCTGGGTTGCTGCCCAGGTCCTCACCTTCCTCTCGCTCGCGCTCATCTACCGACGCCCTCGCTCACCTCGCGAGTTTCCGGCGCAAGGTGCTCAGCAGTTCGACGGGGGCCTGCGCTCGCTTCGGCACGCCCCTCGACCTCGACTGTCAAATGGCTGCGGATCGCTGCTGCCGTTCACAAGCGCCGGGCTACAACGCAGACATGGCAATGGCACCTACGGGCAGCTTCAGCACGGTGAAGGTGTT
Organism: uncultured Myxococcales bacterium; assembly: GCA_903911905.1. Taxonomy (GTDB): domain Bacteria; phylum Myxococcota; class Myxococcia; order Myxococcales; family Myxococcaceae; genus Xiheilimnobacterium; species Xiheilimnobacterium phototrophicum. Next base: position 2,265 of record CAIWFK010000225.1, on the reverse strand, counting down.
CAGCTGCACCATCTCCCGCGAGCGAGAGCGAATCAGCGAGCGAGTCACGGCATGGCTCGCCGAGAACCCCTCGCTCACGCCTGTCGACGCGGTGATCCGCCAGTCGAGCGACCAGGCATTTCACTGCTACACCATCGTCCTGTTCCTGACCGACAGACCGACCACCTGACCGCCGCCAAGGCTCAGGGCAGCGCATCAACTCGAGGTGCAGAGGCAACGGTTCGATGGTTGGTAGACCGTGCCAGGACCAGCGCCTACCCTGCGCGGCATGAAGCGTGGACGGGCGGCGGGGGTGGTGGCGATTCTGCTCGCAGTGGCGGTCGTACTTCTTGCGCGAGCTGATCGTCACCCGATCGCAGAGTCCGTACAGGTGTCCCCCGATGCACGGCCTGCCGTCGCAACCACCATCGCTCCGACACCCACCAGAACCGCGCACGCGGAATCGAAGGCAAGTGCTTCGCTGGCCGTGCACGTCGTCTCGCGCGGCAAGCCAATTGGAGACGCGCGAGTCTCGAGCTGGAAGGACGTCGGCGCCGTCGGTGCGAGCACCGCTCGAACCTGGGAACCGGGTCCCAGTGGCCTGACGAACCACGAGGGCCGAACCACGCTCGACGCCGTAAGCGGGCGGTGGCTCATTGCCATCGAACCTCCAGGCCATCAGCGTCGGGCCACCGTCGTCACCCATCGCGTCGAACAGCCAGGCGTCGCGGAGTTCGACCTCTCCGAAGGAGCGAGCATCTCCGGCCTCGTCGTCGCGCAGAAATCCCAGCTCCCGATTGGCGGCGCGCTGGTGACCTCGCGCGCGCTGCCCGGAGAGCCGCTGCCCGACGACGCGGCGCACACGGTCGTCACCGATGCCAACGGCCACTTCACCCTCGAGGGGCTCTCGCCCGCCGACGACATCGTACTCGTGGCAGCGCCCAGCTACTCGCCACTGACTGCTCGACCCAGCCAACTCGCCACGCCTCTTCGCCTCGAACTGGTCGACAGCGCGTACCTCACCGGCCGCGTGCGCTTTCCCGACGGTGGCGTCGCCGCTGGTGCTCACGTCTTCGCGACCAGCACCACCGAGGTCACCGACGTCTCGAACGCCGGCGGCAGCTTCTCGCTCGAGGTCACTGCGGGAACCTGGACCGTGGGGGCAAGCCTGGTGCCATGGGTCGCGGTCCTCGACCACCCCGTCTCCATCAACCCCGGAGAGTCCTCCGAGCTCGACCTGCTGTTGCGCGCTGGCGGTCAGCTCGAGGGCACGGTGCGGAGAGCGAAGACGGGCGAGGCGATCGCTGGCGCCGAAATCACCGTGAGCGGCATGGCTGGCGAACTGGCGCGCTCGGTCTCCGACGAGCTCGGCCACTACACCCTCGCGCCCATGCCGAACGGAATGGTCGACGTGCGGGTTCACGCCAACACCTTCCTCGAACTCAACGCCCGCGGCGTGCTGACCCACGCAGAGGGAACCACCCACTTCGACCCCTTGCTGCTCGAGCCAGGCGCCATCGCTGGTCACCTCGAGACTCGCACTCGACCGGTGGCAGACGTGCAGGCGTCGGTCTTCCGTGTTCCCGAGGTCGTCTCCTCAACCTCCGACTCCAGTGGTGACTTCCAGCTCACCGGCGTGCCACCAGGGGCCCATTGGGTCGAACTCCAGCGGGTGGGGTACCCAATGGCGCGTCGACAGGTGACTGTGAAATCTGGCGAGACGACCAGGGTGACCTTCACGCTCGACGATACGGTCGTCCACCTGACTGGCGTGCTCCTCGACATCGACGGCGGGACGGCTCGAACGGGAATCGCAGTGCACGCGAGCGCGGCCGATTCGCTGGCGACCGCGGTGACGCAGTTCGCCGGCGCCTTCGACCTGGAGCTCGCGCCGGGGTCATGGAACTTGGATGCCATCGACCAGTTCAATTGGGCAGCGACGACGGTCGAGCTCAGCGGAGGCCCGCCCCCGCCGGCCGTCACGCTTCAACTGCTGCCGAAGCGGGGAAGCCTCGTCTGCCTCATTATCGACGAGGCGGGCAGGCCCGCTGCTGGCGTGCGTGCGAAGGTCCAGGGCGAGGGCATTGCGACCTCTGGGTACAGCGACGGCAATGGCACCGTGTCACTGCCCGCGTTGTCGGACCCAGGCGAGACGCTGCATGTCTCCGCCGCCAGTCACGGCCGACTCGGTCACCTCGACCTGCCGCCAGACGCGAAGGACTGCACCGTTCACCTGCAGCCACCAGCGACGCTCGCGCTACACGTGAAGGGCGCACCTCGCGACAT
>CAIWFK010000224.1 GCA_903911905.1 uncultured Myxococcales bacterium | reverse complement strand
GCGTCTTCCATCAGGTTGTAGAGCGGCACACAGCCCTGCCCTCGCAGCCAGGCCTCGACGTACTGCACGCCGACGCGCACGTTGTGGCGCAGGCCGGCCTCGGTGTTGGTGCCTTCGGGCACGCGCAACAGATCGTCGCGAGTGACCTTCACGTCTTCGCGCAGCACGCCGAGCTGGTTGGGGCCGGGCATCTTCGCGTCGAAGATGTCCTTCGCGAGCGACACCAGCGCAGGGTGCGCGACCCAGGTGCCGTCATGACCGTCGGTGACCTCACGCAGCTTGTCCGCGCGCACCCGCTCGAGCGCGGCGGCGTTGGCGACCGGGTCGTCTTTGATGGGAATCTGCGCGGCCATGCCCCCCATGGCGTGGGCACCGCGACGGTGACAGGTCTGAATCAGCCGCTGCGCGTAGGCCCGCAAGAAGCCCTTGTCCATCGTCAATTGCGAGCGATCGGGCAACAGCTTCTCGGGCTGCTTCTTGATGAAGCTGAAGATGTAGTCCCACCGGCCGCAGTTGAGCCCCGCCGAGTGCTCGCGAAGCTCGTAGAGGATCTCGTCCATCTCGAACGCCGCGGGCAGCGTCTCGATCAGCACGGTGGCCTTGATCGAACCCTTGGCGACGCCCAGCTGTTCCTGCGCGAAGACGAACACGTCGTTCCACAGCCGCGCCTCGAGGTGGCTCTCCATCTTGGGCAGGTAGAAGAAGGGGCCGTTGCCGCGCGCCAGCTGCTCCTTCGCGTTGTGGAAGAAGAACACGCCGAAGTCGAACAGCGAGCCGCTCATCGGCTTGCCGTCGACCAGCACGTGGAACTCGTCGAGCGCCCAGCCGCGCGGCCGCACGAAGAGCGTCGCGGTCTTCTCGTTGAGCTTGTAGGCCTTGCCCTCGGGGCTGGTGAAGGTCAGCTTCGCGCGCACCGCATCGAAGAGCGCTTCCTGCCCGCCGATCACGTTGTCCCAGGTGGGCGAGAGCGAGTCTTCGAAGTCGGCCATGAACACGTTCGCGCCCGAGTTGAGCGCGTTGATGATCATCTTCGCTTCGGCGGGCCCGGTGATCTCGACCCGGCGATCAGCCAGCACCGCGGGCACCGGCGCGACCTTCCAGTCGCCCGCGCGCACGTTCGCGGTCTCCGGCAGGAAGTCCCACGAGGTCTTGTTCGCGCGCGCAGCGACCAGCTCGGCGCGGCGGGGCCCGAAGCGGCGCTGCAGCTCGCTGACGAAGGCCAGCGTCTCTGGCGTCAGCAGGCGCGAGGTGCGCCCCTTCAGCTGGGGGTGATTCACAGAAGAGTTCGTCATTTCAGTAAATCCGAAAAGCAGGGGATGACGCGGCAGCCAGCTGTGAACCACCGCGAAAGTAACCACGAGTTCGCTCTATGACAAGGTGCGGCAAAGGGATAATTCGGGCTTTCTTGTAAATCTTGTGAAGTTAATGCGGGGTTTCTGAAAATGCCTCGGGGTGACGGGGGTCTGGCTGCGTTCGGGCTCTCGGGGAGGTTACAACGCGCGCCATGCTGATCGCACTCAAGTGGGCGCTGGCGGTGGCGATGGTCTTTGCCGGCGTCATGCATTTCCGGGCACCGAAGGGCTACGAGCGCATGATGCCGAAGTGGCTGCCGGTGCATCGGCCGCTGGTCTACCTGAGCGGCGTGGCCGAGGTGCTGGGTGGCCTGGGGCTGCTGGTGCCGCAGACGCAGGTCCTGGCGGCGTGGGGACTGATCGCGCTCTTCGTGGCGGTGTTCCCGGCGAACGTGAACATGGCGGTGAACAAGATTCCCCTGGGACGGCGCGTGCTGCCGACGTGGGTGCTGTGGGCGCGGTTGCCGCTGCAGCTGGTCTTCATCGCGTGGGCGTGGGCCTTCACGTGAAGGCCGCCTTGGTCGTGCTGTTGCTGATCGAAGCCGCCGGGTCCATGACCTGGCGCTCGGACCGTTGCGGCGCGCGATACTACCCTCGGCTGATCACCTTCACGACCGATGGCACCTTCGAATCGAACGATCTGGTCGCGCCTTGCCGAGAAGGAGCGGAGTGCAAGTGGTCCGGCGTGGTGACCCGAAAGGGCCGGTGGAAGGACGTCGGCCGCAGCCGGGTGTTGACGATCGACGCCGACCGGAGCGCACAGCTCTGAGCGTCGTCGCCGGCGATCCCGTGAACCCGCACAACGAGTTCTGGTGGTCCGAGACCTTCCGCCAGATGCTCGGCTACCAGGACGAGCACGACTTTCCGAACGTGCTCGACTCGTGGGCCTCGCGGCTGCACCCGAACGATCACGACTGGGTGATCGCCGCCTTCGCCGCGCACTTGAACGATCGCACTGGCCGCACCGGGTACGACGTGGAGTACCAACTGGCGCTCAAGAGCGGCGAGTACCGCTGGTTCCGGGCCACGGGCACGACGCTGCGCGACCCGCGTGGAACGCCGCTGCGCGTGGCCGGCTCGCTGGCTGACATCACCGACAAGAAGCTCGCCGAGATCGAGCTCAAGAGTTCGATTCAACGCTTCGAGCTGATCAACCAGGCCTCGGCCACCGGCCTGTGGGACATGAGCGTCATCGCCGGCGACCCGGTCAACCCGAAGAACGTCTTCTGGTGGTCCGACACCTTCCGCAAGATGCTCGGGTACCAGGACGAGCGGGACTTCCCGAACGTGCTCGACTCGTGGGCCTCGCGCCTGCACCCCAACGACAAGGACTGGGTGATCAAGGCCTTCGCGGCCCACCTCACCGATCACTCCGGTCGCACGCCGTATGACGTCGAGTACCAGCTGCAGCTCAAGCACGGCGAGTACCGCTGGTTCCGCGCCACCGGCACCACGCACCGTGGACAGGGCGGCGTGGGCTGCGAGTGGCGGGCTCGCTCACCGACATCACGGAGCACAAGCGCACCCTGGGGCAATTGAGCGCCTTCGTGATGTCGCTCTCGGCGACCGCGACCGAGCTGAGCGACACCGGCGCGTCGCTGCGCTCGGCGTCGAGCGAGTCTGCCGGGCAGTGCGCCAACGCGCAGATCGCCGCCGAGCAGCAGCGCGAGGTCATCGTGTCGGTCGCTGCCGCGAGCACCGAGATGGCCGCCAGCGCCAAGGAGGTCGAGACCAGCGTGCAGCAGACCATCGGCGCCACCAAGGCCGGGGTGGAGGTCTCGGCGCAGGCCATCACCAGCATGACCCGGCTGGTCAGCAGCAGCAGCGAGATCGGCAAGGTGGTCAAGCTCATCACCACCATCGCGCAGCAGACCAACCTGCTGGCGCTCAACGCGACCATCGAGGCCGCGCGTGCGGGTGAGAGCGGCAAGGGGTTCGCGGTGGTGGCCAACGAAGTGAAGACCCTGGCCAAGGAGACCTCGCGCGCCACGGACAGCATCGGCGCCATCATTCAGTCTGTGCAGAGCGACATCGGCGTCACGATGGCGTCGATCGGCGAGCTCAACGGCACCATCAAGGAACTCAGCGCGCTGCAGAGCACCATCGGCAGCCAGACGCAGTCGCAGCTCGCGGTCTCGGCCGACATGGCGAAGAACGCCAACTTCGCGATGCAGCACAGCGAGCAGGTGGCCTCGAACATGCGGTCGGTGTCGTCGGCGGCGGGGGCGACCTCGAGCGCGGCCGAGCGCACCCACCAGGCGGTGCAGGCGCTGCAGCGTATGTCGAGCGACGTGGCGAAGCTGGTCGCGGGGTTGGACAAGCACTGAGTCGTCGCAGAGCAGCACCATCGCCGCCAGCGGCCACGCGCCGCCGGCTGTCGAGCACAGGCAGCGTCAGGCCAGCGTCGACGGAATAACGCGCGGGGGTCGTCACCTGTCAGGTCAACGGGCCCGCCGCGACACCCGTCCTTTGGCTCCTCCACAGCGCCCTTCGTTCGGGTGGCGCGCGCGGACCCGCCTTCAGCTTCTGACCCCGCGTGTCGATGACGATGACGACGACACAGGCGCTGTGGAGCGGCGGGGCTGACGTGCAGCTCCACCTTGTCCGTCAGGAGTACCCCATGCAGGTGAATCTCGTTGGAAGCAGCAGCAGTGTGCAGGCCGTCAGCCAGGCAGTCGCCAGCGCCGTCGACCAGGCCAGCAGTGCCGGGTCCGTTCCGACCGAGCAGCATTCCAGGTCGGGGCCGGCGAAGCTGTTCAAGCAGCTCGAGGCCCTCGCCAAGAGCGACCCTGAGAAGTTCAAGAAGGTGACCGCCGAGCTGGCGAAGACCGTGCAGACCGCGGCCGATCAGGCCACCGACCCGCGCGAGAAGCAGATGCTGGGCGACCTGGCGAAGAAGTTCGCTGATGCCAGTGAGTCGGGTGACGCGAGCGCGCTCAAGCCGCCGGAGGGGAAAGGTGGGCCGCGCGGGCACGGTGATGGAGATGGTGGCAAGGGCGGTGCCGCGAAGACGTTCGATGTCGCCGACACCAACGAGGACGGAACGGTCAGCGCGGCGGAGGCGGCGGCGTACGCGCTCAAGCAGCAGTCGAAGGCGGCGAAGGCGTATGCGCATTCGCAGGAGCAGTCGCGAGAGAGCAAGGGCAAGGCG
>CAIWFK010000223.1 GCA_903911905.1 uncultured Myxococcales bacterium | reverse complement strand
CCGTCGAGGGTCACCCACCGCTCCGGGGTTGATTCAGACCTCCCGGGGCGCGTCGAAGGCATCGCACCCCCCAAGCGACGGCCGACGGTGCGCGCCTCAGTGCACGCTGCCGCAGACGTTGGGCACGCCGGCACCGCCGCAGGTGTCGAGCCCGGTGCAGGTACCGCAGGTGATGGTGCCACCGCACCCGTCGCCCAGGCTGCCGCAGTTCGCGCCCACGCTCGCGCAGGTGCGCGGCACGCAGGCGGTCATGCCGCACTGCCCGGGCACGCCACCGCCGCCACACGACTGGCCGGTAGGGCACGAGCCGCACTGAATCAGGTTGCCGCAGCCGTCGCCGGCGGGGCCGCAGCCGATGTTCTGCGCCGCGCACGTCAGCGGCGTGCACGCCACCGCGCCGCAGAGGCCGGGGCCCGACGCGCCGCAGAGCTGGCCCGAGGGGCAGGCGCCGCAGTCGATCTGCGCGCCGCACCCATCACCCTGCAGGCCGCAGTCGAACCCCTGCTGCAGACAGGTCTTCGGCGTGCAGGTGCTGCCGCCACCGCACACGCCGGGCAGGCCGCCACCGCCGCAGGTCTGAGGAGGCGTGCAGGTGCCGCAGGCGATGGTATTGCCGCAGCCGTCGCCCTGGCTGCCGCAGTCGAAGCCCTGCTGCGCGCAGGTCCTGGGCGTACACGCGCCGCCGCCACACGTGCCGGGCAGGCCGCCACCGCCGCAGGTCTGGGGTGAGGTGCAGGTGCCGCAGGTGAGCGTGCCGCCGCAGCCGTCACCCTGGCTGCCGCACGTCGCGCCCAGTTGCGCGCAGGTCTTCGGAATGCAGGCCCCACCGCCACAGGCGTTGGGCACGCCGCCGCCGCCGCAGGTCTGCGGTGGGGTGCAGTTGCCGCAACTGAGCGTGCCGCCGCAGCCGTCACCCTGGCTGCCGCAGGTTGCTCCCAGTTGGGCGCAGGTGGCGGGCACACACGGCGTGCTGCAGACGTTGGGCGTGCCGGCGCCGCCGCAGGTGGCGGGCATGGTGCAACTGCCGCAGTTGAGTGAACCGCCGCACCCATCGCCGATGAGGCCGCAGTTCGCGCCCGCCTGGGCGCAGGTGCGCGGCGTGCACATCTGCGGCGGCGGCACGTCGGGGGTGATGCACGAACTCAAGTCGAAGATCAGGTACTCGAAGACCTTCTCCTGGGGCGTCATCGGGCCCACGCCGCACTGGTTCGGCCAGACCTGGGCGTTGGCGTTCGCCGCGTCGATGACGTGGAAGTCGCTGAAGAGCACGCGCCCGCACTGCGCAGCGGGCGCTGCGCTGGTCGGGGTGTTGAAGGTGTACTCGAGCGGCACGCTGCAGGTGGCCGGGGTGCAGCGGTTGGTTCGGGTGCCGTAGACCCACCGCTGCGCGGGCGCGATGATGGCGTCCAGGTCGTGGCGCACGGTGTTGACCCGAATGCGCGGGGTCGCCGGCGTCGAGCTCGCCGCCTGGGCGTTCACCAGTTGTACCCACTGCGCGAAGGTCGCGCCCTTGGTGAACGAGGTGTCGAGGTAGGCGTCCTGATTCGGGGGCGAGGCCTGGTTGACGTTCCAGGTGGCGGTGCCGGTGAACGAATTGGGGCTGGTGATGACGTTGCCGTTGGGGTCGAGCGCCTGGCCGTACAGCCACACGTACGCGTAGTGGCTGGCGAAGACGCGGCCGCCCGCGGCGGTGTAGGCCTCGAGGTTCGCGCGGCGCTTCAGGCTCTTGGTCTGCTCGCTGCCCACGCAGTCGAAGATGATGAGGTCGTACTTCTTCATCTCGTCGAGACTGTCGAAGAGGCTGGTCGCCGCAGGAGCGCCGCCGGTGAAGCCCGCGCCATTGTCCTGGTAGAACCGCACCCGGCCGTTGCCCGAGGGCAGCGAGTACTGGTCGGCCGCGATGCCCAGCTTGGGCAACACGCACTCGATGGTGTCGACGTTGCCGGTCACCACCGCCATCAGCGGCAGGTTGTCGTTGGGGGTGAACTCGCCCTGCTTGCGGGGCAAGCGGGTCTGATCGGGCCCGAGCGCGGTGTTGGCGCAGCAGGTCGGCGAGTGCACAGTCACCTGCCGGCGCCACTTGCCCAGTTGAATGACCACCGGCACGTCGACGCCGCACGGCACGTTGTTCAGGGTGAAGGTGCCGTCGGTCGCCGAGGTGGTCGAGACCAGCGGGCTGCCGCTGACGCCCGACGAGCATTGATCGCACGTCACGCCCGCGTCGCCGAAGGGCTGCAGCGGCGCGTTGGGCACGTAGACGAGCGCGCCGGGAATCGGGTCGGGGTTGCCGTAGCCCGCGTCGGCCTGGGTCGGCGCCAGCACCGTGCCGGTCAGCGTGGTGCCCGAAGGCAGACCCGGGCACATGATCTGATGCGGGCAGAGGTTGGTGCACGCCACGCCACCGTCGGGCACGATGCTGCCGCACACGCTGGGCAGCCCCGCGCCGCCACAGATGTCGATGCCGCTGCACACCCCGCAGTTGGCCGTCAGCCCGCCGCAGCCGTCACCCACCGGGCCGCAGTTGGCGCCCAGTTGCGCACAGGTCTTCGGCACGCACGCCGGCCGGGCACCGCAGACGTTCGCCACGCCGCCGCCGCCGCAGGTCTGGCCGATGGGGCAGGTCGAGCCGCAGTTGAGCAGGGTGCCGCACCCGTCGCTGACCGGGCCGCAGTTCGCGCCCAGCGCGGCGCAGGTCTTGGGCACGCAGACCGCCTGGCCGCCGCACTGGTTGCCCACGCCGCCCGCACCGCAGGCCTGGGGCGCCGTGCAGGTGCCGCAGTTGGCCGTCACGCCGCCGCAGCCGTCGCCGAGCACGCCGCAGTTCGCGCCCAGTTGGGCACAGGTCTTCGCTACGCAACTGGCGCCGCCGCCGCAGACGTTGGGGGTGCCTCCGCCGCCACAGACGTCGGGCGCGGTGCAGGTGCCACAATCGATGAGGCCGCCACACCCGTCGCCGACCTGGCCGCAGGTGGCGCCCAACTGCGCGCAGGTTCGCGGCGTGCACGACGAGCCGCCGCCACAGGTGTACGGCACGCCGCCGCCACCGCACAGCTTGCCGCCGGTGCAACTGCCGCAGCTCAGCACGCCGCCACAGCCGTCGCCGATCACGCCGCACGTCGCGCCCACGATGGCGCAGGTCGTGGGGATGCAGGCACCACCATCGAGGTTCTTGCCAGGCAGGCCACAGCGCCCAGACAGCCCGCCACCGCCACAGGTCTCGGGCAGGGCGCAACTGCCGCAGTCGAGCAGGCCACCACAGCGATCGGACATGGGCCCGCATTCGGCGCCCAGTGAGGCACAGGTCGACGGGTAGCAGCCCGCATCGCCGCCGCACACGTTGGCCACGCCGCCGCCGCCGCAGGTCGTGGGGAGCGCGCAGGTGCCGCAGTCGATGATGCCGCCGCAGCCGTCGCCGATGGGCCCGCAGCTCGCCTTCGCGGTGGCGCAGGTCACCAGGCCACAGCCGCCGTCACCCGAGAGCGTCATGCCGCCATCGCCGGTGGTGGTCGTACCGCCGCCGAAGCCCAGGCCGCCACCGATGGGCGGCGACCCGCCACCGCCTGCGCCACCGCCGACCGAGCCGTCGCTGGTGGCGACGATGGAGTTGCACTCACAACCGGTGAGGGCGGCTACCGCGGTGAGCAGCAGCAGCGTTCGAAAGGCGGAGCGCACGGGCGTCCTTGGAAATGGGGGAAGGCGACGAAGACGAGCTTAGAGCGGTCCCGTTCGCCGAGCGAACTGGCGACCATTCCGCCGTAGCGCAATGCCCCGTGGCCGAACGCCCGCTGGAAGGTCGACGTCGTTCAGCCCGGTTTGGGGTCGTCGCCCAGCAGGGCCCGCAGCGCGGCCTGCGCCGAGCTCGTGCGAGACGTGCCCGGGGTCGGCGGCTCTTCGGGAATGGCTTCGACCACCGGGGCCGTGACGATCTGCGAGGGCCGCGAGGGGGGCAACGGAGGAGGCCGGGCGATCTGCGACGGCGAGGAGGTCGGCGGCGGGTCGATGCGGCTCGGCGAGGAGGCGAACGCCATTGGCCCCACCGGAGCGAGGCCACGCTGCGAGGCCGACGTCGCGACCACCTGCGAAGGCAAGGAGGCGACCGGCGCCGACGCGCTCGCCTGGCCGGCCTGAGATGCGGGCGCGGGTGCCACCGCGATGCCCGACGGGCTCGAGGCGCGACCGAGGAGGGTGTCGAGGGCCGCGCGGGCCGAGGGCACCGCGGTCGGCGCGTTCGGGTCGAGCGGCGCCGCCACCGCCTGGGGTGACGCCATCACGCCCGAGGCGGAACTTCGAACGGGCAGGGGAGGCGGCTTGACGACTGCAACCGCCGGTTCTGCCGCTGCGACTGGTGCCGCGTTCTCGGCCACCTTGCTTGCCTGGGTCAGGCCGACCAGCGCCTCACGCAGCTCGCGGGGGCTGGCGAAGCGCCCGGCCTCATCGCGGCGCAGCGCGCGATTGACGATGGCCACCAGCCCCGCGCCAGGTCGGGCACCCACGTGGTCAAGGGCGTCGGGGGCACGTCGAGCGGTGGCCGTTCCCACGGGCGGTGGCTCGAGAGCAGCTCGTACAGCACCGCCCCAAGGGCGAAGACGTCGGCGCGCGGCTCGACGGGGCGAGCGGCGTGCTTCAGGTTCGCCGCGCACAGGTCGAGCACCTTCACCGTGCCGTCGCGCGCCAGCATGATCTTCCCGCGCGAAATCTCTCCGCGGGTCAGCCCCGCTTCGCGCACCGCCGACAGCCCGTCGCAGGCCTGCACCATCACCTGCACGGCGAGCGGTGGCGGCAGGCGGCCGGCTTCCTGGTGCTTGTCGATGAGCTCGCCAATCGTCAGGCCTTCGACGTACTCGACGGCGATGAAGGGTGAGGCGTGCGCCTCGGCGACCTCGAGCACCTGCACCAGGTTGGGGTGCGCGACCGCCATGGCCTTCTTCACTTCGACGCCCACGCGCTCGGCAAAGTCGGGGGCGCGCACCATGGCGGGCGCCAGCCGCTTGAGCACCACCTGTTGGGAAGCGCCGTCTTCTTCGATCGCCCGGGCCAGGAACACCTCGGCCGTGCGACCGGTACGAAGCCTTCGAATCAGTTCAAAGCGGGTGCTCAACCGACCTCCCCTGACGGGAGGCTACACCACCCCCCTGCCGCGGCGACGCCAGATCTGTCATAGATCAATGACGTCGAATCGAAGCCGGCCGGGCTTCGCAGAGAAGGACCCTTTTTCGTGAAACGCGCGTGGGCAGTCTGTGTGGCGGCACTGGTGGTGGGGTGTGGTGCTCCCGAGACCGGCGGAACGGGCGGCGGTTCAGCCACGGGCGGCGGGTCTTCGGTGGGCGGCGGTTCGGCCATCGGCGGGGGCCTCGCCACCGGAGGCGGTAGCGCCACGGGCGGCGGTTCGGCGACCGGTGGCGGCAGCGCCAACTGCGGCACCGACACCTGGGCCAACCTGGGCAACGCGTTCTTCGTGAACGACTGCAGCCCGTGCCATGGCTCGTTCAGCCACGCGAGCGTGGCCGCGAACACGGCGACCTACGCTTCGGTCATCGGCTCGGGTTCGATGCCTCGCGGCATCAGCGTCGACCCGGCGGTCCGCCAGCAAATCGTCGCGTGGCTCAACTGCGGCGCTCCCTGAAAGAGCAGAGCACCGCGGTTCCTGTGGAGCCCTTCAGCGCTTCTTGAACTCGACGCGGCGGTTGGCCGACCAGGCCTCTTCGTTGCTGCCCGAGACGGCCGGCTTGTTCTCGCCGTAGCCCACGGTGTCGAGCGAGCCGCCCGCGACGCCGAGGTCGACCAGGTACTTGCGTACCGAGGCCGCGCGCTTCTGGCTGAGCACCATGTTGTATTCTTCGGTGCCGCGCTCGTCGGCGTTGCCCTCGAGCGTGAAGCGCAGGCTGCCCTTCTTGATGCAGTCGGCGTACTTCGAGAGCGTGGTCTGCACGTTCGACGAGAGGTTGAACTCGTTGAAGTCGAAGCGCACCGGGTCGAACTTGCAGTTCGTGGGCTGGGTGTCGACCGCCACGCACTTGCCCTTGGTGCAGCCGGTGCCCGACGGGCACTCTTCGTCGGCGGCGCATTCCGGCTTGGGCGCTTCGGCGATGGTGCACTTGCCTTGGCGGCACTTCTTGCCGTCGCCGCAGCCGGTGTCGCCGGTGCATTCCGGCTTGGGCACGCACTTGTTGGCGTCGCACACGAAGCCCGACTTGCAGTTGGCGTCGGTCGCGCACTCCTGGCACTGACCCTGGACACAGACTTCGCCCTTGTCCTTGCAGTTCGCGTCGCTCTCGCACTTCGGGTACGTCGGCGGGCAGCCGCTCAACGCGACCAGGGCAAGACCCAGGGAAATCCAGAACGAAACAAAGGGTTTCTGGTTCATGGCAGCTCCTTGAGGTCGGGGGTGTACCCACCTCTACGACAGGGGGCAACAGACAAGTTCGCCTCACCTTTCCTGAAGTCGACGGCACGACCCTTCCAATGGGGTGTGGGCGCCGCCTCAAAGCGCGGCAAACTGGCCACGGTAGCGGTTCCAAGGAGACGAATCAGATGGGTGCGACGGTCCTGGTGGTCGACGACGAGCGGAACATTCTCCTCACCCTGAGCCAGGCGCTGCAGCTCGAAGGCTACAAGGTCGAGCTCGCGGCGGGGGCGCAGTTGGCGCTCGACGTGCTCGCGGCCCGGCCGGTCGACGCGGTGCTGATGGACGTGAAGATGCCCGACATGGACGGGGTGACGGCACTCGAGAAGATGAAGGCGCTCGACCCTGAATTGCCGGTCATCATGATGTCGGGGCACGGCACCATCGACACCGCGGTGAAGGCCACGCACCTGGGGGCGCGCGACTTCCTCGAGAAGCCCATTTCCCGCGACCGGCTGCTGTTGGCGCTGCGCAATGCGCTCGACCACGTGAAGGTGATGGAAGAGGTCAAGGCGCTGCGCGCCGAGGTCGGCCGCTTCGACATGGTGGGGCAGGGCCCGGCCATGCAGCGCATCTACGCGCTCATTCAGCGCGCCGCGCCCAGCGAAGGCCGCGTGCTCATCACTGGTGAGAACGGGTCGGGCAAGGAACTCATCGCCCGCGCCATTCACCAGCACAGCAAGCGCAAGACGGGCCCGTTCGTGAAGCTCAACTGCGCGGCGGTGCCGCACGAACTGATCGAGAGCGAGCTGTTCGGCCACGAGAAGGGCGCCTTCACCGGAGCGCTGACCGCGCGGCGCGGCAAGTTCGAGCTGGCCCACGAGGGCACGCTCTTCCTCGACGAGGTCGGCGACATGCCGCCGGCCATGCAGGCCAAGCTGCTGCGCGTGCTGCAGGAAGGCGAGTTCGAGCGGGTCGGCGGTTCGGACACCATGAAGGTCGACGTGCGGGTCATCGCCGCGACCAACAAGGACCTCGAGAAGGAGATCGCGGCCGGTCGTTTCCGCGAAGACCTCTACTTCCGCTTGAACGTGGTGCAGGTGCACGCGCCCGCGCTGCGCGAGCGCAAGGAGGACCTGGGCACGCTGGTCGACGCGTTCCTCGAAGAGTCGTGCCGCAAGAACGGGCGCAAGCTGCTGCGGCTGACGCCCGAGGCCACCCGGCGCATGGCCGAACACGATTACCCGGGCAACGTGCGCGAGCTGCGCAACCTGGTCGAGCGCCTGGCGATTCTGTGCGAGGGGCCGCTGGTGTCGGGCGCCGAGGCCGAGGCGTTGATGCCGCGGCGGCGGGCCCTGAGCGCGGCTCCGACGGGGGAGGGCGCGGTGGTCGAGGCGACTGCGCAGGTGGCGCTTGCCTCGAGCGCACCCATCACCGTGGCGCTGCCCGCCAGCCGGTACCGCGCCGATCGCACCTTCCGAGACCAGGTCGAAGAGGCCGAGCGCGAAATCATTCTGGGCGCGCTGACCTTCACCCGCGACAACGCCACCGAGGCGGCGCGCCTGCTCGATCTCGAGCGGGGTCACTTCTACAAGAAGATGAAGGCGCTGGGGCTCAAGCGGGCGGGCGGCGAGACGCAGGTCAACGAGTAGCCGCCGAGCGCGCCGTCCGCTCGACTTCGTCCACCGACCTCAGTCCAGGAGCCGCGATGGTCATCAATACGGCTCGGGTTTCTCGCTGGTGAGATTACGGTGCCGAAGGACTTCGACGCCGCCAAGCAACACCTGCGACGTTCCCGATTCGTTCGGTGCGTGTGATTTTGCCGGACGCTGCGTGATTTGCAGCAGCTTGCCGACCGCCTCACGCCACTTCGACGCGCTCGAACGACCCCTCGAGCCACATGGGGTGCGAGCGATCGTTCTCGCACAACAGCACCGCGCCCTCGCTGGCCTTCGCTTCGTCGAGCAGGGCCACGAAGCGGTCGCGGCAGCGCGGCCAGTGCTGCGACACCACGCTCTTCCACTGCGCGGCGGTCACGCCCTCGGGCTTCGCAGGCTTGGCGGCCAGGGCCTGCTTCTTCGCGGTCGCCAGCCCCGCGCCTTCGAGCACCGAACCCTCACACAGCGCTGCGCCTTCGAACAGCGGCAGCCGCTTCCACCCAGCGACCTCCAACGGCTCGGCGTCCTTCACCTCGGTGAGGAACGGCCCGGGCCCCTGGCTCGAGCGCCACGGCCCGACCAGCGCAAGCAACAACGTCATCGCGTCGGCCCGCTCGCGCACCACCCGCAGCACCTCGGCGGTGGTCTGCGCTGATTCGGGCAGCTTCGCTTCCTTCGGCGCGCCGCTGACCTG
>CAIWFK010000222.1 GCA_903911905.1 uncultured Myxococcales bacterium | reverse complement strand
GTGACCGTGGTGCCCACCCTGCGGCGCGCCTCGCCCGACGGCTCGGGCCTGGTCATTCCCGCCGGCACCAACGAGCTCTACATGTACCTGCAGGTGGGCCGCGACAACGCCCCCCGCAGCACCGGCATTGGTCGGCTCTTCATTCCCACCGTGCGCTTCACCCCGCCCGCGACCCGCGTGCCGCGAGGGGTGCTGACCTTCAGCGACGATCAGTTTTCGACCGGAAATTGATCTGGGGGCCCCACTCCACAGGTGGGGTGAGGGGCGGACCCCTCAACTGCACGCCGTGCCAACCAGGTCGAGCGTCCAACCACCTGATTCGACAGCCCAGAAGTTGCGATCACGGGTTGGATCCTCCTTTGCTTAGTGACTCTGCGTCTCGCCTCGAAAGGAGCTGTACCCATGAATCGACGTTCTTCCTACGCACTGGTGGTCGCCACCTGCGCCGCCCTCTGGGCCCTGCCGTCCGTTGCCCAGAACATCAACAACCCTGAATGCCTCGGCACCGACTGCGGTGCGCCGACCGAAGAAGGCGGCGGCTGCGGCTGCGGCTGCGGTTGCTCGGTCTGGGTCGCCTACACGGACGACGGCAAGACCCTGGCCTACACCGACGACGCCGACGGCGACGGCAAGAGCGACACCTCGGACAACTGCCCCTTCGCGGCCAACCGCGACCAGGCTGACGGCGACGGCGACGGCGTGGGCGATGCCTGCGACAACTGCCCCGGCGCCTCGAACTTCAACCAGCTCGACACCGATGGTGACGGCAAGGGCGACGTCTGCGACAGCGACCTCGACGGCGACGGCGTGGCCAACGCGGCCGACAACTGCCCCGCGATTCCCAACGCCGACCAGAAGGACACCGACGGCGACGGCAAGGGCGACGCGTGCGACAGCGACCTCGACAACGACGGCGTGCCCAACGCGACCGACGATTGCCCCGAGGTGGCCGACCCCAACCAGGACCTCGCGGCCGCTGGTGACCCCCGCTGCAACGTCGATTCGGACCACGACAACATCAGCGACGCCCGCGACAACTGCCCCGGCGTGGCGAACCCCGACCAGAAGGACACCGACGGCGACGGCATCGGCGACGCCTGCGACCAGGACATCGACAACGACGGCGTGCTGAACAAGGCCGACAACTGCCCGGCGGTCGCCAACCGCGACCAGGCTGACGACGACGGCGACGGCATCGGCGACGCGTGCGACTCCCGCTACTGCGTGGTCGTCGACCCCTCGAACAAGGACGACTGCCTCGACCCGAACGGCCCGTTCCGCGTGCACGCCGGTGGCACCATCACCCTCAAGGCTGGCGAAGTCTTCCGGCTCCCCATCTTCGCCAACCGCAACGGCGCGGCCATCGAATACAAGTGGACGGTCGTCGACGGCGCTCGCCCGGCTGGTTCGAAGGCGGCGGTGCAGAACCCGCAGGGTGTGGTCACCATGTCGCGCCACTGGGCCTACGCGTACCAGGACGGCTCGGTGCCCACCTTCACCGCTGACGTCGACGGCGAATACACGATTCAGTTGCAGGCCCACCTGGCCCTCGCTGACCGCGCCTACCCCACCCAGAACGACTCGGTCTCGAACCTGAAGATGACCGCGGCGCCTGGTGGCACCAACGGCTCGAAGGCCAGCGGCTGCAGCGCGCTGCCCATCGACGCCTCCATCGCCGGCCTGGGCTTCGCTGCCCTCGCGCTGCTCCGCCGTCGTCGCAACGCGGCCTGAAGCGTGGGTCACCCGGAGGTGATTGACGTGACTTTCGAGGCCACAGCCTCCGAGTGACAAACCGAACCCCTCGTCGGCCATGCGCTGACGGGGGGTTTGGCGTTTCGCGCGCGGTGGGGAAGCCTGCCCCTGCGGTCGTTTCTGGCGGTGCGGTGGTTGCGCCGTGGTCGTCGATTCTGTGCTCTGCTGCTGCCATCGGTGGCCGGGCTCTTTTTTTCGTGGTTCGTCGTGTCGCCGTGAAGGAGCGCCAATGCGAGTTCGAGCGATGCTGCCGTGGGCCTGCGTGCTGCCAGTGTGTGCCGCGCTGGTCGGGTGCAGTGATGCGTTCCTCGAGAACCGGCAGTCGCAGGTCACCAACGTCGACAACCGGCTGACCATTTCGGGCCGGGTGTGCACCGAGGTGCCCGACCGCACCGGCTTTCCGGTGAAGGTGGTGCTGGTGGTCGACCAGTCGGGCTCGATGTGCGTGTCGGACCCGCCGGGCTCTCAAGGCGCGCCGGGCTTCTGTGAAATGGCCGACGCGCTGTTGCCCAACCAGACCACGCCGGGCCGGGTGCTGGCGCTCAACAACCTGCTCGACCAGTTCCAGCGCGAACCCAACGTCGAGGTGGCGCTGGTGCCCTTCGAGACCAACGTGAAGAACCCCTGGCCCAACAACGTGGGGCAGAACGCATCGCGCTTCGGGCGCCCCGACGCCCAACTGCGCGACCAGGTGAACATGCTGCAGTCGACGCTGGGCAAGGGCACCGACTACCAGGGCGCGCTGGCGTACACCTATTCGCTCATCGCTTCCGACATCTACCAGACCAGTCAGACCAGCCCGCAGTTGCTGCCCCGCACCCGGTACGTGGTGGTGTTCCTGACCGACGGCACGCCCTTTCCGCGCTGCGCGGCCAACGACAGCCTGGGCCAGTACGCCGACGACCTGAACCCCGACCTGACGTGGGCCGATTCGATTGGCGCGGGCAACTTCTGCAACATCATCGACCCCACCACGCCCTCGGTGGTCAACGGCTACATTCCCGGTACCGACCGCAACCAGAACTACCAGCTCTTCAGCTACGTGAACCAGCTGATGGACCTGCGCAACCAGTACAACATCGGCGACCTGCGCCTGCACACCGTGCTGCTGTTCAACCAGCAGGCCGTGACCGCGTGCGGGTCGATCTGCCAGGACCTCTACGGCGCGTACGTGCGCTACCCGGGTGGCGGCGCGCCTCCGGTGCCGGTGCCCAACGGCCCCGCGTCGGCCAAGGCCATCGCCCGCTGGCTGTTGCAGCAGATGGCCCAGCGCGGCAACGGCGTGTACCAGGAGTTCAACGACTTCACCGGCATCGGCAACCTGAGCCTGGGCGCGCTCGACTACTCGTCGCTCTTCTCGCAGAACGTGCTCAAGACGCTGCTGGTGCAGCCACTCTCGAGTGAGCCCGGGCCCACCGACCGGGTGGTCGACACCGACGGCGACGCGCTGGTCGACGAGCTCGACAACGACTTCACCGACCCCACGAAGTACAAGACCAACAAGTTCTTCGCCGACACCGACAACGACGGGTTCGACGACAACTTCGAGGTGCGGCACTACGAAGACGGCTTCCGAGCCGACGTGCCCGACGGCCGCGGCTGCGACCCGGCCTCGCCCCTGACCCTGGGGTGCACGGCACGCGACACCGACGGCGACGGGCTCTCGCAGTTCGCCGAGACCTACTTGAACACCCGGCCCACCCTGGTCGACAGCGACGGCGACGGCATTCCCGACGGTATGGAGGTTCGCTACGGGCTCGACCCGCTCAAGGCGCAGGCCGCGGGGCTCGACACCGACGGCGACGGCGTGCCCGATTCCGAGGAATTCAAGCTGGGCAGCAACCCCATCAAGCGCGACAAGACCTACCAGGACATCAACGCCTTCCAGTACGCCATCACCAGCGAGGTTCAGTCGAACCAGAGCGTCTGCTACGACTTCAGCGTGAGCAACCTCGAGCTGGTCACGCCGCCCAACCGCGCCGGCCTGCGGCAGGGCTTCAACCTCTTCAAGGTCTGGTTCGCCGAAGCGCCCGAGAGCGGCGTGACCAGCGACTACGGCGTGTGGAAGACCGCGTGCGTCTGGGCGCAGTACGACCCGCCCTCGGTGCGCGTGCCCACCGGTCCCAACGCGCCGGCGCTGACCAACGCCAACTTCATCAACCCCGCGCAGATGGTGGACCCCGCGCAGTACGAAGCGAAGTGCGTGGGCGTCTCGCCGTCGAAGGGGCAGACCGGCCCGTGAAGCGCTCGACGTCGGTGAAGACCACGGTGGCGGCCCTGCTGGTGGCCGCGCTCGGCCTGGGCGTGGTGGGCGCGTGCAGCGACACCTACCTCTACGACGAGCGGCGCGATCAGAAGCTGCCGCGAGACCGCACCGTCGACATCGTCGGTGAATTCTGCACGCCCTCGCCCAACGACGTGGTGCGCCCCATCAAGATCGTGATCGCGATGGACGCCTCGCTGTCGATGAACGTGACCGACCCCAACGGCACCCGCGCCACCGCGGTGGTGAACCTGCTCAACGCCTTGCCGCAGGAAAAGGAAATCTCGTTCGTGGTGATGCTCTTCGCGGGCAGCACCACCGCGTGGCTGTCGAAGAACGGCACCCAGACCTTCGAGCGGGTCATCGACTACAGCGACATCGAGAAGACGCAGCTCGAGCAGCGCATTCTGACCTTCACCACCACCGGCACCAACCCCGGCCGCGATTCCACCGACTTCGTCAAGCCGCTCGACGACATCTACGCGCTCATCAACCGCGACATCGCCGACACGCGCCTGATGATGAACGCCAACGACACCCGCGGGCGCTATTCGGTCATCTTCCTGTCCGACGGTGACCCCACCAACAACCAGGACGACGAATTGCTGTGCGGCGACACCGTGCGGCGCATTCGCCAACTGAAGGACCTGGCCGACGACGTGAAGGTGAACACCGTGCACGTCTTCACCCCGGCGCAGCCCATCGACTCGACCAACTGCGTGTTCGACGGCGGGTTCCAGCCGCCGGCCCAGGGCGCCGACTGCAAGATTCCCAACCTGCCGCCCGGCTCGTGCCCGCTGCTCATCATCAACCAGGACGCCCAGCGCCTGCAGATGATGGCCGCGCTGGGCGGCGGCGACTTCCGCGACTTCCGCAACAACGAGCCCATCAACTTCCTCAACTTCGACTTCGGGCAGGTGCGGCGCACCTTCATCTTCGACAAGCTGGTGGCCTCGAACTTCTCGGCGCCCGCCGACAGCCCCGACGACCAGGCCGACACCGACAGCGACGGCCTGCTCGACAAGGACGAGGTGAAGGAAGGCACCAACCCCTGGGTGGCCGACACCGACGGCGACGGTTTTTCGGACGGCGTCGAGGTCTACTTCCGTGGGCGCGGCGGCAACTTCACGCCCAACCAGGTGATGTTGCCCGACGGCGGCGGCGTCGACCCGGGCTGCCCGCCCGAGCTGCGCGGGGTGGACAGCGACTGCGACGGCCTGACCGACTGCGACGAGCAGATCATCGGCACCAACGCCCTGCTGGCCGACAGCGACGACGACGGCGTGACCGACGCGGTGGAATTCAAGCTGCACACCCAGCCCAGCTCGAAGGACCTGAACGAAGACCCCGACAACGATCAACTGGTCAACCGCGACGAGCTGATGATGCACACCGACCCGCTGGTGGTCGACTCGCAGAACCTCTCGGTCACCGGCTACCGCTACGAGGTCGACAAGGACGGTGGGCTCGACGGGGCGGGGCGGCAGTGCTTCAGCTTCCGCATCTCGAACGTGTCGTTGGCCAACACGCTCCCC
>CAIWFK010000221.1 GCA_903911905.1 uncultured Myxococcales bacterium | reverse complement strand
GATGGTGCCTGGCCTCGCGCTCTTCTATGGCGGCATGGTTCGCCGCAAGAACGTGCTGACCACGATGATGATGAGCTTCGTGGCCATGGCCGTCATCGGCGTGCAGTGGGTGGCGCTGGGCTACGCGCTGGCCTTCGGCAAGACCCTGGGCGGCTTCGTCGGCTGGGACCCGGGCCTGCTGTTCTTGAACGACATCGCCCCCACCAAGCTCTACGCCGACAAGGCCATTCCCGAGCTGGTCTTCGTGATGTTCCAGGGCAAATTCGCCATCATCACCCCGGCGCTCATCAGCGGCGCGGTCGCCGAGCGCATGCGCTTTCGCACCTACGTGGCCTTCTGTCTCATCTGGAGCACGCTGGTCTACGCGCCGCTCTGCCACCAGGTCTGGGCCGGTGACGGCTGGCTCTTCAAGCTGGGCGTGCTCGACTTCGCCGGCGGTACGGTGGTGCACATTTCTGCGGGCGTGTCGGCGTTGGTGCTGGCGCTCATGCTCGGGCCCCGGCGCGACGTGGCGCGCGGCGCGGCGATTCTGCCCAACAACCTGGTGCTGACCCTGACCGGCGCGGGGCTGTTGTGGTTCGGCTGGTTCGGTTTCAACGCGGGCAGCGCGGTGGCGGTCGAGAGCCCGGTCGCTGGCGCCGCCGCGGGCCTGGCCTTCACCACCACCCAGTCCGCCGCCGCCATGGCCGGCCTGGTGTGGATGCTGGTCGAGCGCTGGCACCACGGCAAGGTGACCTCCCTGGGGCTCGCCTCGGGCATCGTGGCGGGGCTCGTCGCCATCACTCCGGCTGCGGGCCACGTGAAGGTGTGGGGCGCGCTGCTCATCGGCGCCCTGTCCTCGGTGGTCTGCTACTGGGCGGTGCAACTGAAGACCCGCTTCAAGTACGACGACTCGCTCGACGCCTTCGGCGTGCACGGCGTGGGCGGCATTCTGGGCGCGCTGTTGACCGGCGTGCTGTGCTTCCAGCCGGTCAACGGCCTGGTGTTCGGGGGCGGCGTGGCGCAGTTGGGCAAGCAGGCGCTGGGGGTCGGAGTGGCGATGCTCTACGCGGGCGTCGGCACCTTCGTCATCGCCAGCGTGCTCAAGGCCATCTGGGGGCTGCGCACCAGCGAACAGGAAGAACGCGACGGGCTCGACCTGCACGTGCACGGCGAGCGCGGGTACCACTTCGACCAGACCTGAAGCTGGTGGTAGGTGGGCGCTGCCATGAGCGACAGCCTGACGGTGAAGATTCCCGCGGTCCCTTCCTTCGCGCCTGCAGAGTACACGCTGACCAGCGTGAAGGGCGTGCGCGCGGCTGGAGTGCGCGCCGGCATCAAGGCCTCGGGCAACCCCGACGTGGCGCTGCTGGTGGCCGACGCGCCGCTGGCGGCAGCGGGCATCTTCACCCAGAACCACTTCGCCGCGGCACCGGTGGTGATTTCGAAGGCGCACCTGCTGCGCAGCCACGGGCTGGTACGCGCGGTGGTGGTCAACAGCGGCAACGCCAACGCCTGCACCGGCACGCAGGGTGAGGCCGACGCGCGGGCCATGTGCGAGCAGGTGGCGGCGCTGGTGGGCTACCCCGTCGAGCAGGTGCTGGTGTGTTCGACCGGCGTCATCGGCGTGAAGCTGCCGATGGACAAGGTGCGCGCGGGCATCGACCTGGCCTTCAAGGAACTCTCGAGCGACGTGGAAGCGGGTCGCCGATTCCTCTCGGCCATCATGACCACCGACGCGTTCGCCAAGGAAGCGTGCGCGAAGGTGGGCGACGCGCTGGTGACGGGCGTGTGCAAGGGCGCGGGCATGATCGAGCCCACCATGGCCACCATGCTCGCCTTCATGGTCACCGACCTCGACGTGCGCGCCGAGCAGATGAAGCGGGCCCTGACCTCCATTGCGGCGAGCAGCTTCAACGCCGTGCACGTCGACACCCACACCAGCACCAACGACACGCTGCTGCTGCTGTCGACGCGCGCGGTGAAGTCGGCGCATGACTGGGCGCGGCACGTCGAGCCGGTGGCGAGACGGCTCTCGTGGCTCATCGCGCGCGACGGCGAGGGCGCGACCAAGGTCACCACCATTCAGGTCACGGGTGCGGCGACCGACGAAGCGGCGCGGGCCATCGCCAGGCGGGTGGCCTCGAGCGCCCTGGTGCGCACCGCGCTGTACGGCAACGACCCGAACTGGGGCCGATTCACCAGCCAGGTCGGCAACGCGCCCGAAGTGCGCCACGCGAAGGACTTGAGCTGCGTGTTGCAGGGCATCGAGGTGTTCCGCAACGGCGAGCCGACCGCGTTCGACCGCGCCGCCGCGTCGCGCGCGATGGCCAGCGAAGACGTGAAGCTCGAGCTGGTCTTGAAGGACGGGCCCGGTCACGCGGTGGTGCTGACCAGCGACCTGGGGTACCGCTACGTGCAGGTCAACGCCGAGTACACGACCTGAAGCGTCGTTTCAGAACGTCACCGAGACGTTCACGTCGGGGTCGGTATGGCTGATGGGCTTGAGCACGCCGGTCAGGCTGCCGTGCTGACCCGAGCCCACCGAGTTGGTGAAGGTGCCGACCGCCGTCACCGAGAGCGAGAAGCTGCCGCTGGTGACGGTGCCGGCGCCGAGCGACTGGTTCCAGGCCAGGGTGTCGTTGCTGATGACGTTCATCACGCCTGACCACGGAGCGTCGGTGAAGGTACCGACCGAGAGCGGCCGCATCTGGGTGAAGGTCGAGCTGAGCACCAGTTGGTGGTCGTTCGGCGTGCTGATGATGAGGGAGACGACCGAGACATCGTCACCCACCACGCTCAGGGTGCAGGCGCGGGTGCCAGTGAGCGCGCCCGAGATGGTGACCTGACAGCCGGTGACGCCGCCTCCGCCACTGCCACCGGTCGCGGTGCCGCCGCCACTGCCACCGGTCGCGGTGCCGCCGCCCGTGGTGGTGCCGCCTCCCGTCGCTGCACCGCCGCCGGTCGAGGAACCGCCACCGGTCGCTGAGCCACCACCCGTCGCCATGCCTCCGCCCGTCGCGCCGGCATCAGGGCCTGAGGTCGAGCCACAACCAGAGATGGCGACGAGGGCGAAGAGCATGGCGAAGCGGCGCATGGGCGGAAGCATACGGCCGAATCCCCCCCGATTGATTACCTCACGCGGGAGTGTCGACGCGGTGGGGTCGCACCGACGGGGCCGCACTGGCGGTGAGCCGACGCGATGAGCCTGCACCGACCGTGCAGCGTCGCACTGACGGTGAGCCCACGTCATGACGCCCCCCCACCGACGGTGAGCCGACGTGGGTGAGACCGCACCCGCCCGTGCAACGACGTGATGACGTCTCAGCGGTGGTGAGTCGTCGCAACGGGGTCGCGCTGACGGTGAGCCGACCTCATGACCCCACCGACGGTGAGCCGGCGTGGGTGAGACCGCACCGGCCGTGCAACGACGCGATGACGTCTCCGCGGTGGTGAGTCGCCGCAACGGGGTCGCACCGACGGTGTGTCGGCGCGATGAGCCTGCACCGACCGTGCAGCGTCGCACTGACGGTGAGCCCACGTCATGACGCCCCACCGACGGTGAGCCGGCGTGGGTGAGACCGCACCGCCCGTGCAACGACGCGATGACGTCTCCGCGGTGGTGAGTCGTCGCAACGGGGTCGCGCCGACGGTGTGTCGGCGCGATGAGCCCGCACCGACCGTGCAGCGTCGTACTGGCACCGAGCCGACGGCGGGGAGACCGAATCGACCTTGAGACGACGCGAAGACGTCGCACCGACGGTGAGTCGACGCGGTGAGACCGGGTGATGGAGCGTCGTGATGACGTCGCTCCGAAGGTGCGCCGACACGAGTTCACTGTCGCGCGAGGAACTCGGCGACTGGCGCAGCGACGGCGTCTGGCTCGCGCAGCCACCGGAAGTGCGGGTTGAGTCGCCGCGGCTCGGCAGGTGGCGCCACCGACAGCGTCTTCACCGTCGCATGCGAGAGCTTCGCCACCAGATGCCTCGTCGCCGCAGGCGGGGCATAGGTGTCGCCCAGCACCGATACCGTCAGCACCTCGAGCGGCACGTCGAGCCCCTGCTCGAACGATGCTCCGCCGCTGGCGAAGATGCCCGTGCGCGAGGCCCGCGCCCAGTCGACGATGAGCGAGCGCCCCTGCAGGCCGCCGAACCCCAGCCGATGCCCGGGAAAGAACCCCAGCGTACGCGCCACGCCCTCGGCCACCGTGGTGCCGAGCAGAATGCCCAGCGACGACACCCCGGTCCACGCGCGGTGATGCACGGTGCCGCTCGCCACCAGCACCAGCCGCGCACCCGCCCGATGCCACCGACTGAGCGCCGCGACTCCCAGTTGCCCGCCCATGGAGTGCCCGAGCAGGTCGACCGGAAGGCCGGGCACACGCGCACTCGCGGCCTCGACCAGCAACGGCAACTCGCTGAGCACCTCGGCGTAGCCGTAGTCCGTGCCCCGTCGCGCCCGCACCGACGAAGAATCACCTCCGCGGTGCTCGGCGACCAGCGTCGACACGCCATGGTGGCTCAACGCGCGCGCCAGCCCGTCGTAGCTGCGAGCGTTGACGCCCATCGCCGGCAGCAACACCGTCACCGCGCGCGGGCTCGTGGCGGCCGTGAAGCGGGCCTGCGAGCGAACCCCATCGGGCGCAACCAGGTCGACCAGTTCAGTTGGCACAGCAGCGAAACCCCGTCGAATAGTCCCAATGGGCGGTGTTGTGCGCGGTCGTCACGTACAGGCACCCATCTCCATTGAGCACGGTGTCGACATAGTACCCGCCCCGAAACGTGCCGTTGGGGTCTGCCGTCCACTCGTGCAGGTTGCCCATCAGGTCGAACGCGCCCTCGGCCGACACGCAGCCCGGGTGCGAACCGGTGAGCGCCAGCCCCGCGTCGAGCTCATCGAGGCACGGGCTGTCGATGTGACTGTAGATCCACGTCGCGCTCGTCCCATACAGCTCGATGGCCGGGTGCACGCTGCGGGCGTCGTTGCAGACGCCAGGCAGGCGCGTGTTCCCGTAGGGGTAGATGGTCGAGGTCGGCCCACGACAGGCGCGCAGCCATTCGACGTCGGTGCACAGCCGCTTGCCCGCCTCGGCGCACGCGGCCGCCGCCTGCAGCCCCGACACGTAGCCGTTGGGCACCGCGCCGCGTAGCGAACGGGCGACCACCCGCGTCGAGCCCGGGTTGAAATAGGGAGAAAACGGAACCGTGCCGCCGTCGACGACCTCCTCGAGCGAGGCCTCGAAGCGGTCCACGCAGAAGGTGTCGACGCGCAGCATGCCCGCCGGGCACCCGCCGACGCCCGGCTCTTCGACCAGGCCAGCATTGGGCAGCGGCCGCGCGTTCCAGTCGCAACTGACCGCCGTGCGCGGGGTGCAACACTGAATGTTCGCCGCTCCCGGGCACAGCCCCGCAGTCGGCGCGCGGGTGCCGATGCAGCTCGCCACGTCGATGCAGGTGCCAGGGAGCCCGCCCGCGGTGCAGGTCACCACCGGCCCGGCGTCGACCGCTTCGCCAGCGTCGGCGGGCCCGGCGTCCACGCCCGCGCCGGCTCCGGCGTCCGTGACGCCAGCGTCTGCACCTGCATCCCCGACGCCAGCGTCGTCACGACCGGCATCACCCCGGCCTCCATCGGGAGGAGCGCCCGCGTCGACGTTCACCCCTCCGTCCTCGCCCGGCGGAGTGCCACCACACGCCACCACCAGCAGGAGGACCCACGCGCGCCGCATGCCCGCACCCTAGCTAGCAGGCACACCTCGCGTCGCCCGAACGCTGGCGGCGAAGACTCGGCGCCCCGACCACCTGCTAATCGCTGGACAGCCTCGGCGTTGACTTGCAAGACACCCGGCATGGCAAAGCAGGTTGCGGTCATCACCGGCGCGTCGGCCGGCCTCGGAGAACAGTTCGCCTTCCGCTTCGCGCGCGACGGCCACGACGTGGTGCTCGCCGCCCGCAACACGGCGCGGCTCGAGGCCATCGCCGAGCGGCTGCGGGTGCACAAGATTTCGCCGTACGTCATCGGCGCCGACCTGAGCCACCCCGACGGCGCGCAGAAGCTCTTCGACGAGGTCGCCCGTCGCGGCCTCGACATCGAATACCTGGTCAACAACGCGGGCGCGGGGAGCAGCGGCGCGTTCCTCGACCAGTCACTCGCGGGCGAAGGCGACCTGGTCGAGCTCAACTGCAACTCGCTGCTCAAGCTGACCCACCTCTTCGCGACGAAGATGAAGGCGCGCGGCCACGGCCACATTCTCAACATCGCCTCGACCGCGGCCTTTCAGCCCGGCCCGTACATGGCGACCTACTTCGCCACCAAGGCCTTCGTGGTCTCGTTCAGCGAAGCGCTGGCCTTCGAGCTGCAGAAGACCGGCGTCACCGTCACCTGTTACTGCCCCGGCCCCATCGCCACCGAGTTCCCCGACCGCTCGGGCAACGGCAAGACCCGCCTGTTCAAGAGCGGCGGCATCGCGAAGCCCGAAGACGTGGCGCACGACGCCTTCGAGGCCATGATGCGCGGCGAGGTCCTGGCGGTGCACGGCTTCTTCAATTGGGTCGGCATGCAGTCGGTGCGCTTCTCGCCTCGCGCAGTGGTGCGCTCCATCGCCGCCGCGCTCAACCAGCCTCCCGAGGAATGACGGCGTGGCCCTGCTGACCCGCCGACGCGTGGCGTTGCTGGCGGCGTCAGGCGCCTTCCTGGGCTCGTTGCGTTTCGGCGAACACCGGCTGGCGCGACAACCGTCGCAAGACGGCCCCTACGCGGACCCCACGGCCGAGCTGCTCGCGCGCTGTTGGAAGGGGCTCGACCCCACCCGCGTGCTCGACGTGCACACCCACCTGGTCGGCCTGGGTACGGGTGGTTCGGGCTGCGAGGTCAGCGAGCGCGCCCGCTCGAAGACCAACCCTGGCGAGTACCTCAAGTTCTCCATCTACCTCGAAGCCGCGGGCATCACCGACGACTCGCGGGCCGATCAGCAGTACGTCGAGCGCCTGGTGCAACTGATGTCGGCCCAGCAGCCGCACGGCCGGCTGCTGCTGATGGCCTTCGACCGCGCGTACGACGACGCGGGCCAGGTCCTGCCGGGGGCGACCGAATTCTTCACGCCCAACGACTGGGCCCTGGGCGTCGCGAAGGCGCACCCGGAACACTTCGCGGTGTGCGGCTCGGTGCACCCGTACCGGCCCGATGCACTGACCGAATTGGAGCGCGTGGTCGCCGCTGGAGCCGTGGCCATCAAGTGGCTGCCCAACGCGATGAACATCGACCCCTCGAGCCCACGCTGCGACGCCTTCTACGACGCGCTGGTGCGCCTGAAGGTGCCGCTCATCTGCCACGCCGGTGAAGAGAAGGCCGTGCACGCCGAAGAGCGCCAACGACTGGGCAACCCGCTGCACCTGCGCCGACCGCTCTCACGCGGCGTGACGGTGGTGATGGCCCACTGTGCCTCGCTCGGCCAGAACCCCGACCTCGACGCCACCTCGCAGCCCTGGGTCGACAACTTCGACCTCTTCTGGCGAATGTTCCAGGAACCGCAATGGAACGGCCTGCTCTACGGAGAGACCGCGGCAATGGCGCTGGTGAACCGGCTGGGGCGCCCGATGCAGACCCTGCTCGAGCACCCCGAACTCCATCACCGCCTGGTCAACGGCAGCGACTACCCGCTGCCCGCCATCAACGTGCTCATGCAGACCCGCGCGATGGTCGAGAAGGGCTTCATCACCGAAGCCGAACGCACCGCGCTCAACGAGCTCGACCGGCACGACCCGCTGCTCTTCGACTTCGCCGTCAAGCGCACCCTGGCGTGGAAGGGCCAGCGCTTCGCCGACGAGGTCTTCATGCCGCAGCGCGCGTTTCCACGACTGGGGTGACGAGATGAAGAAGCCTGCCGAGCCGCACTCCATCGAGGTGAAGACCCGCACCCAACTGCGCGCCTGGCTGCTCGCGAACCACACTCGCGCCACTGGCGTGTGGTTGGTGACGTGGAAGAAGGGCTCGGGCCAGCCGGCGCTCCCGTACGACGAGGCGGTCGAGGAGGCGCTGTGCTTCGGCTGGGTCGACAGCAAGCCCGGGGTGGTCGACGCGCGGCGCACCAGGCGGTGGCTCGCCCCGCGAAAGCCCGGCAGCGGCTGGTCGAAGCTCAACAAGACCCGAATCGCCGCGCTCACCCGCGCGGGCCTGATGCACGCCTCCGGTCTGGCGAGGGTGCGCGAAGCAAAGAAGGACGGCACCTGGTCGAAGCTCGACCTCGTCGAGCAGTTGTTGGTCCCTGCCGACCTCGCCGCAGCCTTCGCCGCCAACCCCGGCGCCGCCGCGAACTTCGAGGCCTTCCCCCGCTCGGTGAAGCGCAACATCCTGGAATGGATTACCCAGGCGAAGAAGCCCGAGACGCGCCTGGCCCGCGTCACCACCACCGCCACCCTGGCCGCGAAGAACCAGCGCGCCAACCAGTGGCCCCGCTGACTCGCATTTAAGCCCTTGCACTGACCCGGCCATCTGGCGCAGACGGCGGTCATGAGCCGCATCTACCGACAGCTTCCGCCCAAGGGCACTCCGATTGGCCTCGCGTTCTCGGGTGGCCTCGACACCCGCGCCGCCGTGGCGTGGATGACGAAGAAGGGCATGGACGTCTTCGCGTACACGGCCGACCTCGCACAGCCCGACGAGAAGAACCCCAACGACATTCCGCCCATCGCCATCAAGCATGGCGCCAAGGCCGCCAAGCTCATCGACTGCAAGGACGCGCTGGCCCGCGAAGGGCTCACCGCCATTCAGTGCGGCGCGTTCCACCTGTCGGTCGGCGGCCGCCGGTACTTCAACACCACGCCACTGGGTCGCGCGGTGACCGCGACGGCCATCGTGCGCGCGATGAAGGAAGACGGCGTGCACGTCTTCGGCGACGGCAGCACCCACCGCGGCAACGACATTCAGCGCTTCTACCGCTACGGCATTCTGGTCGACCCCAAGCTGCACATCTACAAGCCCTGGCTCGACGCCACCTTCGTGCGCGAACTGGGCGGCCGCACCGAGATGTCGCAGTTCCTCGAGAGCATCGGCCTGCCGCACTCGATGAGCACCGAGAAGGCCTACAGCACCGACTCGAACATGCTGGGCGCCACGCACGAGGCGAAGGACCTCGAGCACCTCGACAAGTCGATGAAGGTGGTCAACCCCATCATGGGCGTCGCGCACTGGAAGCAGGACGTCGCGGTCGCCCCCGAGACGCTGACGGTCACCTGGGAACGCGGCGTGCCGGTCGCGCTCAACGGCAAGCGCTTCCCCTCGCTGGTCGCGCTCTTCCTCGAGGCCAACGCCATCGGCGGCCGCCACGGCTTCGGCATGAGCGATCAGCTCGAGAACCGGGTCATCGACGCCAAGAGCCGCGGCATCTACGAGGCACCGGCCATGGCGCTGCTCTCGTACACCTACGAGCGGCTGCTCTCGGCGGTGCACAACGAGAACACCACCGACCTCTTCGTGACGCTGGGCCGCAAGCTCGGCCGCTTCCTGTACGAGGGCAAGTGGTTCGACCCCGAGTCGATGCTGCTCAAGGAAGCGCTGGTGCGCTGGGTGTCGACGGCCATCACCGGCGAGGTGACGCTCGAGCTGCGACGCGGCGACGACTGCACCATTCTGTCGACCGAGGCCGCGCAGGCCGCCTACGCCCCCGAGAAGCTGTCGATGGAGAAGACCGAGGGCGCCTTCAGCCCCGAAGACCGCATCGGCGCGCTCGAACTGCAGAACCTCTCGGTGTCGGACAACCGCGCGCTGCTGCTGCACTACGCGAACGTGCTCTCGCTGCCGCAGGGCGCCGACACCCAGCTCAAGGGCCTGCTGGGCGACTGACCCGACTCGTCACCCCTCGTCGAGCAGCACCGGGGTGAAGTTCGCCGCGTCGCACGACGCCAGCACGTACTTCACCTCGGAGTGCACCCCCACGAAGCCCGCGGCGATGCCCGGGCCGTGCAGGTGCCCGTACACGCACACCATCGGCTTCCAGGCCTCGAGGGTCCTCGAGAACGCCGTCTCGAGCCCGTTGCTGTAGATGGGCGGAAAGTGCACCGCGCACACCCGCTTCTTGCCCGGCGCGCGCTTCTTCGCGTCGTCGATGGACAACTGCAGGCGGTTGGTCTCGCGGGTGATGTAGTCGGGCTTCTGCACCTCGTCGCCCATCTCACCGCCGGGCATCGAGGGCGCTTCGGGCGCCGTCCACAGGCGCGAGCCGGCGATGACCCACGGCCCCACCTCGACCGCGCAGTTCTGCAGGAAGCCCACGAAGCTGGGGAAGTTGGCGAACAGCGCCTTGAGCTTCGTCGTGCTGTCGCCCCACCAGAAGTCGTGGTTGCCGCGCAGCAGCACCTTCTTGCCCGGGCGCTCATCGAGCCACTTCAGGTCGGCCATCACCTCGGTCGGCCGGGTCGCCCAGCTGATGTCGCCGGCCACGATGACCACGTCGTCGGGCGTGACCAGCGCGTCCCAGTTGCGCTGCAGGGGCCCCGGGTGGCCGGCCCAGCCGAAGCGGTCCATGTCCTTGGAGCGCGTCGAGGGCAGGTGCGTGTCTCCGATGGCGAACAGGCGCATGCGCGCTCCTTTGAGCCACCGGGTGACCTCGCGCAAGGGCTTTTGCTTCTCGCGGCGCCATCAAACCTGACAATACGCTGACAGTGTCGAATGAGATGGTGCCTTCACCGTTCGACGCACTCACGCGTCGCGGACACCCGGAGTCACCCATGCGCAACGCCCTCAACTGGTTCGAACTGTTCGTCAGCGATCTCCCCCGCGCCCAGCGCTTCTACGAGCAGGTGCTGGCCACCCGCCTGAAGTTCGAGGACTTCGGCGGCACGCCCATGGCCATCTTCACCGAAGAGGGCGTGGCGGGCGCCCTGGTGAAGTCGCCCCACCGCACGCCGGCCGCCGACGGCGCCCTGGTGTACCTGAACTGCACCGGCACCCTCGACGCCTGCCTGGCCCGCGTCGAACAGAGCGGCGGCAAGGTGGTGATGCCCAAGACCGACATCGGAGACCCCGGCCACATCGCCCTGGTGGTCGACACCGAAGGCAATACCGTGGGCCTGCACTCCGAGCGGCAAAGCGGCTAGACGCCCCCCATGCGCTTTCGCGTACCCGAAGCCGCGTGGGGCCTGGTGAAGGAGACCGCGCGGCACCTCTTGCGACGCCCGGTGGTGGGCCTGGTGACCCTGGCCCGTGCGCCCGATGACCGGGTGGTGCTCATTCGCCGCGGAGACACCGGCGGTTGGGCGCTGCCCGGCGGCACGCTCGAGTGGGGCGAGACCCTGCGCACCTCGCTTTCCCGCGAGCTGATGGAAGAGGCTGGCGTCGAACTGGTCGAGGCCGGCGCGCTGCTGGGGGTGTATTCGGCGCCATGGCGCGACCCCCGCTTCCACGCCGTGACGGTGGTGGTGGGCGCGAAGGTGAGCGAGGTCAGGCGCGCGCCGATGAACCCGCTCGAGGTGCTCGAGGTGCGAGCCTTCCGCGCCGACGAAGTGCCTGACGTGCTGTCCCACGGCCTGAGCGACGTGCTGGCGAACGCACTGCGCGGCGAGCCGACCTGGGAGTAGGGTCGAGGGCAGCTCATGGCGAAAGAGAAGACGCTCAGGGACCGGCTGTTCGGCGCGGCAGTGCTCAAGACCTCGTTCGTGCTGCGGGGTGCCGAGGGGTCGCCCGCGTTCAACACCATCTACCCGGGGGTGCTGCGCGACCTGAACGTCACCGCCGAGCAGGTCGACGCCTTCGTCGGTGAACACCGCGACGAGGTCGAGAAGGCCGCGCGGGGTTCGACCGGCGGCGACGACGACGACGAGTGACGCTGCAGCCTACGAGCGCGGCGTGAAGTACAGCTGGCCCGCGATTTCCTCGGCCGACAGCTCGCGGTACTCGCCGAGCGCCACCTCGCAGGTCACTTCGCCAATGGCCTCGCGGTGCAACGAGAGCGTGGCCAACCCCACCGCCTGCAGCATGCGCTTGACCTGGTGGTAGCGCCCTTCGGTCAGGGTCAGCTCGACTTCCCGCTCGCCGCGCGCCTGCGCTGACGCTTCGCGGGTGCGCCCGTCTTCCAGGTCCACCCCGGCGCGCAGGGTCTTGAGCATCCATTCCGTCACGTCGGCGCCCACCTTCGCCACGTACCGCTTGGGCAGATGGGTGGTGGGGCTGGTGGCGTGGGCCACGAAGCGCTCGTCGTTGGTGAACAACAACAACCCCGTGGTGTCGCGGTCGAGCCGCCCGACCGCGTGCCAGCCGAAGCGTTGCAGCCCCTCGGGCAACACGCGCGCCAGGCCGTCGAACACCGTACCGATGCCCTCGGGGTCGCTGCCGTGCGTGACCAGCCCCGCGGGCTTGTGGAAGGCCAGCACCCGGGAAGTGAAGGCCAGCGACACCAACTGCCCGTCGAGCGACACGCGCGAGCTGGCGTTGACCGGCGTGAAGGCCTCGGTCACCACCCGCCCATCGACGGCCACGCGGCCTTCGCGAATGGCGTCTTCGGCGCGCTGCAACGGCAGCACCCCCGCCCGCGAGAGCGACCGAGAGAGCCACGAATCACCGGCCGAACCGGGGGTCCGCTTCTTCGCCGCCTCGAGCCACTTCGGAGGCCCCTTCGCGCGTCTGGTCACTCCGCCTTCAGTCCGACCTGCTGGCCGAGGAAGGTGTACCCGAGCGCCAACAGGAAGCTGGTCTGCTCGGGCGTCACCGCGCCGCCGTGCCCGCCTTCGGTATTTTCCCAGAACACGGCATCGTGACCCTGCTCGAGCATGCGCGCCGTCATCTTGCGGGCGTGGCCGGGGTGCACGCGGTCGTCGCGCGTCGAAGTGGTGAAGAGCACCCGCGGGTACGTCACGCCCTTCTTCACGTTCTGGTACGGCGAATACTTCGACAGCCAGGCCCACGCCTCGGGCTGATCGGGGTCACCGTATTCGGCCACCCACGACGCGCCGGCCAGCAGCTTGTGGTACCGCTTCATGTCGAGCAGTGGAGCGCCACTCCACACCGCGCCGAAGAGGTCGGGGCGCTGGGTCAGCATCACGCCCATGAGCAGGCCGCCGTTCGACCCGCCCTCGATGGCCAGGTGCTTCGCGCTGGTCACCTTGCGGGCCGCCAGGTCTTCGGCGATGGCGATGAAGTCGTCGTACGCGCGCTGGCGGTTGCCCAGCTCGGCCTGCCGGTGCCAGCCGGGCCCATATTCGCCGCCGCCACGAATGTTGGCCTGCACGAAGACGCCGCCACGCTCGAGCCAGGCCAGCCCCGCGACGCTGTTGTAATAGGGCTCGAGCGAGACCTCGAAGCCGCCGTAGCCGGTCAGCAGCGTGGGCGTGGTGCCATCGAGCGGCAGGGTGCCCTTGCCGACCTGGAAGTAGGGCACCTTCGTGCCGTCCTTCGAAACCGCGAAGTGCTGGTCGACCGTGAGCCCCTTCGCGTCGAAGAAGCCAGGCTGCTGCTTGAGCAACTCGGGCTTGCCGCCGGGCTTGCCCACCGCCAGCGACGAAGGTTGCAGGAAGCCAGTCTCGGAAAAGAAGAACTCGTCGGACAGGTCGGCGTCGATGGCCCAGACGTACGCACTCGACAGGGGCGTGGTGGGCATGGGCTTCTTGCTCCAGGTACCCTTCGCGTCTCGGGAAAAGACCCACAGTTGGTTGTGCACGTCTTCGAGCACGTTCATCACGATGACGTTCTTCAGGTACGACAGGCCCGACATCGAGGAATTCGGAGTCGGCGCGTAGAGCGTCTGGAAGTCGCGCTTGCCGGCCAGGAAGGCCTCGAGCCCGGTGATGACGGTGGTGCCGCGCACCAGGGTCAGCGTGTCGTTGACCTTCCAGTCGTCCTTGAGCGTGATGATGAGCTGATCATTCCAGAGCTCGGCCCCGGCGGTGCGGGGCACGTCGATCTTCACCAGCTTCCCGTTGCGCATCAGGTACTGGTCACCCTCTTCGAAGGTCAGGCCGTGGCTGATCAGGTCGTACGTCTTGCCGTGGTCGAACTGCCGGCTGGCCGAGACCGCGATGTCGCTGTCCTTTCCCTCGAAGAGCGTGGTGGCAGCGCTCAGCGGCGTGCCGCGCTTCCATTCCTTGACGATGCGGGGGTAGCCGCTGGCGGTCATCGAGCCGGGCCCGAAGTCGGTGGCGACGAAGAGGGTGTCGAGGTCCTTCCAGGCCACGGTGTTCTTCGATTCAGGCAAGGTGAAGCCGCCCTCGACGAACTGCTTCTTCGTCACGTCGAACTCGCGGATCACGGTCGCATCGGCGCCGCCGCGCGAGAGCGTCACCAGGCAGCGCTCGTACTTCGGGTAGAAGCAATTCGCGCCGTGCCAGACCCAGTTTTCCTTCTCGGCCTTGCCGAGAGCGTCGAGGTCGAGCACCGTTTCCCACTTCGGCGCGCCCTTCTTGTACTCGGCGAGCGAGGGCAAGCGACGCCACGTCCCGCGCTCGTGCTCGGCGTCGGTCCAGAAGTTGTAGAACCACCGGCCCTGCTTGGCGACGTAGGGAATCTTGTCCTTCGACGAGAGGTACGCGAACAGCTTGCCCTTGAGCGAATCGAAGCCCGGCGCCTTCGTCAGCTCGCCGGTCGAGGCCAGGTTGCGCAGGCGGACCCACTCGAGCGACTTCTCGCCGGTGACCTCTTCGAGCCAGAGATACGGGTCTTCGACCACCACCGCGGCCGCCGCCGGCACCCCGGCATCGGGCACGGCTGAAGGAGGCACGGGTCGGGCGTCGTGCACGACGGTGGGTGACGAGGTGGCACAACCGGCGGCGAGCACCACCGCGCCCAGAGCACAGAATCGAGTCATCATGCGCGGCACCGTACCCAATGTCGATGCGGGCTGCTGCCAGAAGCGCGACGGCGCTCCGGCTCACCCGTGACAGCGGCCGCGCGAGTCCCTATGTCCTCTGCATGGTCCTTCCCCGACACGGCGGCGACATCATCGCGCAGGTGCTCTCACGCTGGGGCATTCAGTCGCTCTTCACGTTGTGCGGTGGGCACATCAGCCCGATTCTGGTCGGCGCGAAGAATGCGGGTCTGCGGGTGGTCGACTGCCGCGACGAGAGGCACGCCGTCTTCGCGGCCGATGCGGTGGCGCGCCTGACGGGCCTGCCGGGCGTCGCGGCCGTGACCGCGGGGCCGGGCGTGACCAATGCGCTGACGGCGCTCAAGAACGCGCAACTGGCGCAGTCGCCGGTGCTGCTCTTCGGCGGTGCCACGGCCACCGTGCTCAAGGGCCGCGGCGCGCTGCAGGACATCGACCAGTTGGCGCTCATTCGCCCGGCGGTGAAGTGGGCGGCGGCCGTGGCCACCGTCAGCCAACTGGCGAGCACGGTCGAGCGCGCCTTGCAGGAAGCGGTTTCGGGAATTCCCGGCCCGGTCTTCGTCGAGGTGCCGGTCGACGTGCTCTACCCCGAAGAGACGGTGCGCTCGATGTACCTGAAGGAAGCTGGCGTCGAGCACCCGAAGACGCTCGGCCAGCGCGCGCTCAAGGTGTACCTGCAGGGCCACCTCTACCGGCAGTTCCACGCGCCCGACGTGCCGGGTGCGGTGCGAGGAGCGGTGAAGCGCGCGGTGCCTGAGGTGGCGTTGCCGGGGCGAGACCAGGTCACCCAGGCCGCGAAGGCGTTGGCGAAGGCCAGGCGACCGGCGCTCGTCATCGGCAGCCAGACGATGGTCAACTGCACCGACACGGCGCGGCTGGCACAGGCAGTCGAGACGCTGGGCCTTCCCACCTGGCTGGGCGGCATGTCTCGCGGGCTGCTGGGGCGGGAGAGCCCGATTCAGTTCCGCCACGCGCGCGGCAAGGCGCTCAAGGACGCCGACGTGGTGGTGGTCTGCGGCTTCCCGTTCGACTTCCGCTTGAAGTACGGGCTGGGCATTTCGAGCAAGGCCACGCTCATCGCCGCGAATCTCTCGAGCGTCGAGCTGCGCAAGAACCGGCGCCCGCAGTTGCCGATTCAGATGCACGCCGGTGAGTTCCTGGTCGAGCTGGCGAAGCAGGCGCCGCGCTGCGACTGGAGCGCGTGGCTGGGCGAGTGCCGCGCCCGCGAGCAGGCCCGCGACGCGGAAATCGCCGCCAAGGCAAAGAGCACCGGCGAGCTGGTCGACCCGGTGCACTTCTTCACCCGGCTCGAGCAGAAGCTGGCCGACGATTCGGTGCTGGTGGTCGACGGCGGCGACTTCGTGGCCACCGCAGCGTACGTGCTCAAGCCTCGCAGCCCGCTCTCGTGGCTCGACCCCGGCGTCTTCGGCACGCTGGGCGTCGGAGGCGGCTTCGCGGTCGGCGCGGCCACGGTGCGGCGCGGCAGCGAGGTGTGGATCATCTACGGCGACGGCTCGAGCGCCTACAGCCTGGCCGAGTTCGACACCTTCGTGCGCCACGGCATGGCGCCCATCGCGGTCATCGGCACCGACGCCAGCTGGGCGCAGATTGGGCGCGATCAGACCACGCTGCTCGGCTCGGACGTCGGCACCACGCTCTTGCGTACGGCGTACCACACGGTCGCCGAGGGCTATGGCGGCAAGGGCCTGCTGCTGACCGACCCCGCGAAGATCGACCAGGTGCTCGACGAGGCCAAGGCCATCGCGCGAGGCGGGCGGCCGGTGTGCATCAACGTACACCTGAGCCGTGCCGACTTCCGCGAGGGCAGCATCTCGATCTGATCAGCCGGCCGATGGCTTCGGCCGCGCCCGCGCGCCGACCAGCAGGCCCAGGAAGCCCGAGGACGCTGCGACCAGCATCACCGGAACCGAGGCCACCACAAGCCAGAGGACCGCAGCCGCATCGAGCTTTCCCGATAGCGCAGAGAACCCCGTCCACCCAACGGCCATCAGCAGCGCGAGGACCCCAGACGAGCTGACGGCCTCGCGCACCGTCGGGCGGTGCAGCGCGCCACAGACCAGGCCCGGCACCAGCGTGGTCACCCACTTCGCGTGACCAATCAGCGCCCCCAGCGGGGCGAGGGCCAGCGCCAACGCGAGCACCACCAGGTACCCGCCCACCAGGGTCGAGGTCACTTGCCACCGTCGAGACATCGGGCGCTCGTACCCGAAGCTCGCCAGCGGAACCACGCGGGCACGGCGCCTGCCTCCACGGCAGCGTGACGAGATTGCCCGAGCGCGTCGACTGGCGGCGCCCACCAGCTCCTCGGCCCGATGGCCGGGTCAATCGAGCACGAGTGGCCTCGGTCCGCCGGGCGCTTCGAGGTCGAGGGGCTGCCACGCGACCGACGGGGCGACGCGAGCCTGGCCTCCACGTTCCCATCGAGGCCTTCTCTCGACCCGACCGCGCGCTCAGGGCCGCTGCTCGACCTTGAACTTCCCGGTGACCGTGGTCAGCGCGTCGACCGAGCTCTGCAGGTCCTGGGCGATGCGCGTCGTGCGCCCCGTCGCGTCGACCCCCTGCTTGACCAGGTCGGCCACGTTGCGCGCGCCCTGCACTGCCTGCTCCGAGCTCTGCCGCTGCTGCCGGGTGGCGACCGCAATCTGCTGCGCGGCCTCACGCGTGCCGCGGCTGAGTTCCAGAATCTGCTCGAACGACACCCGGGCCTGCTCGGCCACCGTCACGCCGCGGTCCGACGCGTCGACACCCGAGCGCGCGCGGTTGACCGCTACGTCGCTCGACTGCTGCACGCTCTCGACGATGCGGCCGATGTCGCGCGCGCTCTGGCCCACGTTCTCGGCCAGCTTGCGCATCTCGGCGGCGACCACCGAGAACCCACGCCCCACTTCACCGGCCTTCGTGCCCTCGAGTGCGGCGTTGAGCGCCAGCAGGTCGCTGCGGTCGGCCACCTGCTTGATGACCAGCGCGATGCGCGAGACCTGCTGCAGGTCGGCGTTGAGCCGGGTGATGGCGTCGGCGACCTCCTTGGCCTCACGGCGAATGTCGGTCATGCCGCCCACCATCTGCCCCACCACCGCGCGCGCCTCGTCGACCGCCTGGTTGGTACGCGCCGCAGCCTGCTCGACCACGTCGGTGGCGCGGGTGATGCTCTCGGCGGTGCGCGAGAGTTCTTCGAAGGTCGACGCAATCTGCTGCACGTAGACCGACTGCTGACTGGTCACGTGTTCCTGGTCGCTCGAGGCCGAAATGAGCCCGCGCGCCGCGGTGGTCAGCCGGTTGCCCAGCCCCACCATCTCGCCCAACAGACTGCGCAGGCTGCGAAGCATGTCGTTGACCGAGGCCGCCATCGACTGCACCTCTTCGGCGCCGCTGACCTCGACCTGTCGCACCGTCACGTCGCCGCTGGCCACTTCACGCGCCACGCGCGAGACCACGCCCATGGGCCCGGCGATGGCGCCCGAGAAGACCAGCGCCAACACCAGCCCCACGCCCACCGCGACGAAGAGCACCCACAAGCCGATGTAGAGGTTCTCACGCTGCTGCGCGGCGAGCGTCTCGAGCGAGAAGCGCACCACCATGGTCGCCTCGTAGTCGACGTCCTTCGCGCTGCAGCGCACGTCGAGCACGTCTCCGCGGTGCGCGACGCAGGTGCCGGTCTCGGGAATCTCGTAGCGCCCGGGCGGCAGGTCGCCCTCGAGCTGGGTGGTGCGGTCGGCGGCCTTGACCTCGATGAAGCGGCGCTCGCCTTCACGCACCACGTTGGCCTTCGTCACCGCCAGCACGCCCAACTGGGTCACGTTGCCGCCTGCCCGCACGCCCTCGAAGATGCCGTTGAGCTCGCTGGGCGTGGCCAGCCCGTCGCGAATCAACCGCATGGTCGGCGCGGCGTTGCTGACCGCCAACTGGCCGATGCTGCGGGCCTGGCTCTCGAGCGCATCGCCAGCCTGGGTGTTGAGCCGCGAGGGAAAGTAGGTCGAAGCGAACACCGCCACCGCCACGCACGGCAGCAGCACGGCAATGACGGCCTGCACCCTCAAGGGCAACCGGAACCAGAGCGCTCGCATGGCCGCGCAGCCTAGCCCCCCGCAGCCGGTGGACCACCGCTTCTGTGACACGCCCTGTGGCGTGCTCGACCTCACGGGTTGAAACAAACCCCCATTGGCGAATCACTCAGACTGTGCAATTTAGGCTTCAGTCTTCGAACTCGAACCTTCACTC
This sequence comes from uncultured Myxococcales bacterium, assembly GCA_903911905.1. Taxonomy (GTDB): domain Bacteria; phylum Myxococcota; class Myxococcia; order Myxococcales; family Myxococcaceae; genus Xiheilimnobacterium; species Xiheilimnobacterium phototrophicum. Next base: position 15,412 of record CAIWFK010000221.1, on the reverse strand, counting down.
GCCGCACTGGAGCCTTCCATGACGACCCCTGGCCTTCGTGACTTTCTGGAAATTCCCTACGAGCAGCTCGAGGAAATGAACCTGTCGGTGAAGCAGGCGCGGCTGAACCGGGAATCTCCCGAGAAGCTGAAGGACGCGCGCATGAAGTACCTGACCGACGAGCGCCGCATCAAGGCGGTCACGGTGTGCTTCACCGACCTCGAGGGTCGGCTGCACATGCTCGACTACGACAAGAAGTTCCTGCTCAAGAGCCAGGACAACCTGACCTTCGACGGCAGCTCGGTGCGCGGCTTCTCGGCGCAAAACGAGTCGGACCTCCGCCTGAACATCGACTGGTCGGCCTTCTACTGGCTGCCGGCCGACGTGTTCGGCCCGGGCAAGGTGCTGGTCTTCAGCGAAGTGATGGACCGCGACGGCAAGGCCTACGCGTCGGACCTGCGCAGCAAGCTCAAGGGCTACACCGAGCAGCTCTTCGCCAAGGACTCGACCATCTGTCACGTGGCGCCGGAAATCGAAGGCTTCCTCTTCAACGGCCGTGACGCCGAGCGCCGCTACCACGAGCTGCACAAGTTCGAATACGTCTCGACCGGCGGGTACTACCATTCGCTGCCGGGCGACAAGCTGCGCAACTTCATCGACACCGCCGCCGAAGTGCCGCGCGCGATGGGCTTCGGCAACGAGAAGGACCACCCCGAAGTGGCGCCCAGCCAGTTCGAGATGAACTTCTCGTACTCCGAGGTGCTGATCACCGCCGACCAGGTGCAGCTCTACAAGCTGCTGTGCCGCCAGGTCGCCGCGAACATGGACATGACCGCCTCGTTCCTGCCCAAGCCGGTCACCGGCATCAACGGCAACGGCATGCACACCAACATGTCCTTCAACCGCGGCGGCAAGAACCTCTTCTGGGACCCCCAGGGCCCCGACCGCCTCTCGAAGGCCGGGTGGGACGCGGTCGACCGCATTCTCACCAACGCCGACGACCTCTGCCTCATCTTGAACCCGTCGGTGAACGCGTACCGCCGGCTCGACCCGCACTTCGAGGCACCCAACCAGATCAAGGCCTCGGCCAACAACCGCGGCGCGATGGTGCGCATTCCGACCGGCAACGAGAAGTCGGCCCGCATCGAGGTGCGCAGCGTGGCGCCCGACGCCAACCCGTACATGGTCTTCTACTCGCTGATGCGCACCGCGCTCGAGGGTGCCGGCACCGACACCACCCAGGACGAGTCGAAGCGTGCGCGCACCCGCTTCCTGCCCGACAACATCTACGACGCCAACCGCCTCTTCAAGGGCTCGAAGTGGATGACCGAACTGCTCGGTGAGACGGTGCAGTCGAAGTTCGCCGAAATCAAGCAGGCCCAGGCCGACCGCTGCCCCAAGGCCCTCGGCGCGCTGATCAAGATTCCCGAGATTCAGTTCCACCACGAGGTCACCAACCAGTACCTCTGGAACCAGTTCTGAAGAGCACCCGAAGGTGAAGCACCGACGCCGGCGTCAGTCCCCCACGGGAATCGCCGGCGTCGTCAGGTCTGCCGCACGAGGAAACCGAAGCGCGGCTGCACGAAAGGCGAGAGCGCCGACTCGACCCGCCCCAGCGCCTGGGCACGAACGCCGACCCGCTCGAAGCACGCCTGCTGCAACGCCGCTTCGGCCTCACCCTGGTTGACTACCAGCAACGTGCCGCCCGGTACGAGCAACGACGCGACGTGCGCGAGCAATTCGTCGGGCACGAGGAACCGCTGGGGCAACCCCCACGCCTCGAGTGGCGCCGGCGTCAGGAACGGCAGGAACCAGGTGATGCACGCGTAGCGCCCCGTCACCTCGCGGACGTCGCCTGCGAGGAACCGACAGGGCGGGAAGGCCTTCGCCAGCGCCTCTCCGTACGCGCGGCGGGTCGTGCCCCACACGTAGCGCCGATGGGCGTCGAGCTCGACCGCGTCCCACCCGCCAGGCCTCGCCGTCGCCAGCCCCGGCAGCGTGCACCCATTCTTGGCGCCCACGTCGAGCCCTCGGCCCTCGGGCGTCGACGGCACCACCTGGCTCACCACGTCGAGCACGTAGAGGCTTTCACGCCATTCGGGCCACGAGCAGTGCTCGCTCCAGGTCGTCAGGTCGAAGCGCGTCGCCAGGTGCGCCAGCCGCGCCCGCCCCGCTGCGTCGAGCCGGGCTGCCACCACGCGCTGGTCCACCACCCGCTTCCACGCCGGCGCCGACCAGCGCAGCGCCGAGCGCCAGCGGAAGCCCAGCTCGCCAGGCATCAGCGCGCAGCCCCGCCCAACGACTCGACCAGCGTCTCGTACCGCACGGGCTTGGTGACCACCTGGTTCATGCCGGCCTGGTGACAGGCCGCGACCTCGTGTGGCAGGGCCGAGGCCGTCACGCCGATGATGGGCACCTGCCCCAGCGGCGCAGGCATGGCACGAATGCGGCGCGTCGCTTCCAGCCCGTCCATCTCGGGCATCATCACGTCCATCAGCACCGCCACCCAGCGCTGCTCGCCGATGCGCTCGAGCGCTTCGCGGCCGCTCTGCGCGGTGTGCACCTGAAAGCCCGCGCGCACCACGAAGGCCCGCGCCACCGCCAGGTTCACCGCGTTGTCGTCGACCACCAGCACCGGGCCACCGGGGCTGACCCGCGGGCGCGGGAACGACGAGGGCGAGGCGACGAGCTCGGCCACCGAGCGCGCCAGCGGCACGGTGAACACGAACCGCGCCCCGGTCTGCGCCGTGGTGTCGAGCTCGAGTCGCCCGCGCAGCAGCCGCGCCAGCTCGGCCGACAGCGACAGGCCCAGCCCCGTGCCGCCAAAGCGCCGCGTGGTGCTGGCGTCTCCCTGCTGGAAGGGCTGAAAGAGCCGCGGCCGAAGCGATTCGGGAATGCCGGCGCCGGTGTCCTCCACCGTGAAGCACACCTCGTCGTCACCTTCGCGCGGGCGCGCGACCCGCAGCCACACCTGCCCCGACGCGGTGAACTTGATGGCATTCGACAGCAGGTTCGAGAGCACCTGCCGCACGCGCAGCGCGTCACCCACCACCACCTGCTCGGGCCCCTGGTCGACCGTCAGCGTCAGGCCTTTTTCCACCGCCAACGGCTCGAAGAGCTCGCGCACGTCGGCCAGCAGCCGCCCCAGCGAGAACGGCGCGCTCGAGACCGACAACTGCCCGGCCTCGAGCTTGGCCGAGTCCAGCACGTCGTTGATGAGCGAGACCAACGCCTGACCGCTGCGGTGAATGACGAGCAGGTGCTCGCGCTGGTCGACCGACAGGTCTCCCTGCAACAACACCTGCGTCATGCCCAGCATGCCGTTCATGGGCGTGCGAATTTCGTGGCTGACGTTGGCGAGGAAGGCACTGCGCGCGCCCTGTGCCTGGCGCAATTCGTCGACCGCGCGCTGGCGTTCCCCGACGTAGGTGATGGCGAAGAGGAGCACCACGATGAGACAGAAGGCGAAGTTCATCGACATCGTCACGCCCAGGGACGGGTCGGGGTCGGGCCAGGTGTACCCAGCCTGCCCCAGCAACAGCACCGGCACGCCGACCAGCAACGTCGTCACCAGCCACACCACGCCCTGGGGCAGGCCGAAGAAGAAGACGGCGAGCAGCGGCACGATGACCAGGAAGAAGACGCTCGAAGGGTCGGCGGGCGTCTGCCCCAGGCTGCCCGGCCCGAAGGCGAACAGAATCATCACCAGGCTCAGTTGCTGCGTCAGCCGCAGCCGGCCGGTGCGCTTGAGCAACACCAACAGCCCGATGATGGCGAGCGTGGTCGTGAACTGGAACCCCAGCTCGACCCACAGGTGATTGGCCGCGAAGAGCACCGAGAACAGCGCGACGATGGGCAGCCCCCACAACAGCCCGGTGACGGTGAAGCGGGCGCGAGCGCGCTCGTCAGGGTCGGTGACCGAGACCGGAACGAACCATTCGACCGCTCGCTGCCGGGCAGACACGGCCTCGAGCTGATACGCCCATCGTGGCGCACGTCAATGACGACCGAGACGAACCTCGACCGCCAGGCGCTCCACGGCACCCGGTGCGACCTGAATCAATCCTGACCGGGTCTCCAGCGCCCCAGCCGGGGCGGTCCACGGCTCGACGCAGATGAATTCCTTCTCGGGCTGGGTCCACGCGACCAGCGTGTGGAACTGCGGCGTCCAGGTCAGCACCACGTCGCGCCCGTCGCCGCGCTCCAACGTCACGGTGGTGGGCCGGTGGTCGAGCAGCTGCGCATCGACCTCGGGCCCCGAGAAGTCGAGCTCGCCCGCGGGCTGCTCGGTCTTCGTCACGTTGTTCCATTGGCGCGTGGCGTGGTGGTGCAGGCGTGCCTTCGACTTGGTCGGCAGGGGCACTCGAAAGTACGGGTGCAGCCCCAGGTGCAGCGGCAGCGAAGCGCTCCCGGTATTGTGCACGGCCCACTCGAGCGCCAACCGCTCGTGCGAGACCGACACGGCGAAGCGCAGCTCGAAGTCGTGGGGGAAGACCTGGCGCGTCTCGGCGCTCGAGCGCAGCTCGCATTCCAGCCGCGCCGACGACTCGGCCGCCGCCGTGCCCACCATCGTCCACGCCAGGGTGCGCGCGAAGCCGTGCTGCGGCTGACCTTCGACCGGCGCGCGCCCGGGCCAGGGAAAGAGCTGGGGAATGCCGCCGCGCACGTTCTTGCTGCGGTCCAACAGAGTGGCCCGGTCGAGGAAGAGCACCTCGTCGCCGTCCACCCGCCAGCGGCTGACCAACCCTCCGCGTGAGGGAATGAGGTCGAGCCGGGTGCGACCATCTGAGGCGACCCAGGTCTCGAGGCCGCCATCGTTCAACGTGTCGACGTGCATGCGGGCGAGTGTCGGCGGTGTCGACCGTCACCTCAAGCGCGGCGGACCCCAGGTGCCTCGACGCCGAAGCGTCAGTCCGTCGAGCTCACCACCCAGCACCGCGGCCAGGCGCTCGGCGGCATCGTCGTCGACCTCGGGCGCGGGTACTTCGCAGCGGGTGCCCGAGAAAGGCTCGGTGAGGTCGAGGGTCGTCACCTGGTCGTCGAAAACCAGCAGCAGCCTCGTCTTCGAGGCGACCAGCGAGGAGGTCAACTGCGCCACCTGACGGGCGCTGGCCGCGTCCCACGTCAGCGACGTGCCTCCCGCACGCACCGCGCCGGTGACGAGGTGGGGCGTCACGCAGTCGGCTCCGGCGTGGAGGGTCGTCACGCCCTTCGCGGTCGAGTGGAGCACCCGGCCCACGGGCGATGGCTGGTCGGCGAGCGCGGCCTCGGCGCGGGCGGCGTCATCGGCCTCGAGCACACAGCCGGCATCGGCCTCGAGCGGACGGACCCGGAAGGCGTCGTTGCCGACCAGCGCGCACCAGCGGCGCTGGTCTTCGACCTGCTCACCGCACATCACGAAGCGCCCACGACGGGACAGGAGTCGCTCGACGCGGGCGGGCTCGGTCGACTCGGGCAAGAGAATGGTGAGGGTACCGTCGGCCTCGCTGACTCGCGCCGAGAACTGGGCGCGCGCCAGGCGCCGCTCGACGACCTCGCGTACCGGAGCGGCCGACGCGTATTCCAGCAGGACGCCGCGCTCGGGTTCGGGGCCACGCGGGCAGGCGCAGCCCAGGAGCAACACCAGCCACCAGCGCGTGCACATGCGCGGACTCTAGCGGCTTTCGCTGCGAGTCGCGGCGGCGGCTCGAAGTGACGCGTTGGGCGCAGCAGAGCGGGCGAGTCACCAGAGGCTGTTGCAGAGGTGAGGCGCAGCGTGGCCTGGCGGAAAATGCGAGCTGCGCGGGAGCGCGGGGCAGGAGCCCGGGAGTTGGAAGCGGTCACCCGAGCGTCCGGGGCAGTGGCCCGGGAGTCGGGAGCTGTTCCCCGCGCGTCCGAGGCAGTTGCCCGGGAGTCGGAAGTTGTTCCCCGAGCGTCTGGTTCAATGACCCGACGGTCGCGCGCAGCGACCGAGGGTCGCACACCCGATGGGCCTTGCGACGTCGCACCGACGCAACGGCACCACCTTCAAATCGCAGCAGGCCGCAACGGGCGCTCCGGGTCAGGCAGCGCCGACACGCGCGGGTCGGACCACTCCCGGGTCCACGACGGCACGCGGCCCAACAACGTCACCAGCGGGTCGATCAACGCCGCGGCGTCGACTTGCTGAACCGGCATCGACTCGGTGTACACGCCGGTCACCTCGAGACAGAGGTTGATGAGGTGCTGCACGAAGGTCTCGCCTGCCAGTTCGCCCGCCAACACGGTCAGCCGACGCGACGCCTGCGCCGCTCCGGGGGCCGTCGAGCTGGCGAGCCGCTGCGCTGCCTCGCGGGTCGTCAGCACCAGCCCGTCACGCAGGTCGACGATGAAGAGCGCCAGCGGGTTGGGCTCGAAGTTGGCCTTCGCGCGCCGCACCACCCGCTCGACCAACAGCCGACGCGTGTCGTCGAGCGCAAGGGCGGGCGCCCGGGTTCGAAGCGCGTCGTCGATGGCCAGCGCCAGCCGCTCACCGTCCGGTACCGAGCGCCACCGCGCATCGAGTTCGACCAGAAGGGTTCGCCACCACGAGGTCATGGGGAATTATCGACCTCGCGAAATGAGCGAACTGGCGGTGCGGTGTTCAGGCTCCTGACAGTCTGGCCGTCATTTCCGGGGTGATTTCCCGGTCACTTTCCACCGGGCCTCAGGCCGCGCGCCTGATGCCGCTGATGCTGGACCCCGCCGGCAGCCGCACCACGAACGAGGTTGGCCAGTCCGGCACGTCTTCGACCCGAATCCGGCCGTGGTGGGCGTCGACGCACAGCTTGCAGAAGTACAGCCCCAGGCCCCACCCGGCACGTCGGTTTTCACTGGCGTTGCCGGCCTGCACGAACTTGTCGAACAACGAGCCTCGAGCCGCCATCGGAATGGGAGCGCCGTCGTTCCGCACGGCCAATTCGACCTCGGTGCCCACCAGCGCCACCTCGAGGCTGATGCGGCCACCCGACGGCGTGTAGCGCAGGGCGTTCGAGGCCAGGTTCTCGAGCGTGCGGGTGATGAGCACGCGGTCGACGTCGAGCACCACGTCGCAGTCGGTGCGGGTGAGCACCTCGATGTTCCGGCTGCGTGCCTGCGCCGAGAGCTGCCGCTTGAGCGCGACCACCACCTCGGCCACCGACACCGGCTCGAGGTTGAGCGGCAGCGCGTTGCTCTCGAGCCGGGAAATGTTGAGCAGGTCGTTGATCATTCCCGCCATGCGGTCGGTCACGCCCAGCACGTCGGTCGCCGCGTCCTTCAGCTCGGGGTCGGCGTGGCCCTGCAGTTCACTTCGAATGAAGTCGGCGTTGGCGCGAATGGCCCCCAGCGGCGCGCGCAGGTCGTGCACGATGAGGGCGGTCAGCAGGTCCTTGTCTCGCTGCAGGCAGGAAAGCTGATCGTGGCGAGCCTGGGCCTCGGCCAGCATGCGCTCGATGGTGGCGCGCGCGGTCTCGAGCTCGGCCAGCCGCTGCTGTTTGACGTGCACCGCGATTTCCGACGACGCGAGCGACGCCACCAGCGTCTGCAGGTTGCGCGCGAAGCTGGTCTGCGACCAGGCCAGAATCGCCAGCAGCAACACCGCCCCCACCATGGGCCCACTGCCGACCCCCGCCAGTTCCATCAGGCACAGCTCGCACACCGCGGCGACCACCGTCACCAGCACGCTGGGCCCGCGCCGCATGGTCTGCGCGCACAGGGTCACCAGCAGCGCGAAGAGCGCCAACGAGAACCCGGCGACGCCCGCGGGAAAGGGGCTGGTGGGCAGCGACCGACGCTGCAGCTCGAAGACCAGCAGCACGTCGAGCGTGAAGGAATAGGCGCCCGCTTCCTTCGCCAGTCGGCTGTTCTGGAAGACGGCCAGCAGCCCCGAGAGCGCGGCTCCCACGCTCAGCGGCGCCAGGTACTCGGCCCAGCCCGGGGTACCCAGCAGCGAGAAGATGAGGCTGAGCAGCAGGAAGCCCAGCACCGTCACCACCCGAACGGTCGCCACCCGGGCAAACGAACGCCCGGCGTGGACCTGCACGGCTTGTTGGGCGGCGTCGACCAGCCGCTGCTCCTGCGCCATGATCAAGAAGCTAACGAGGCGGGCCCCGCCCCAGCGCGCCAGAGTTCTGACGCGCCACTAGGGTTCTTCACCAACCTGCTAGGGTTCGGCCAGCTCGTGCTGCTCGGCCGTGTAACCCTTCGGGAGCTCGGGGCTGAAGGTGCTCGCCGGCAACGCCGGGTTGAGCTCGATGCGCTCGAGCACCGTCTCGCCCAGCCGCGCCCCGTCTCGCTCGAGCACCAGCCGCCGGGGCACGCACAGGCCCAGCACCCGATCACACGTCTCGTCTTCCACCCGAAGCACCTCGAGCGACCCGTTGCTCGCCGTGCGCTTCTCGAGAAAGTCTCCCCCGGGCAGCCGCAGCACCTGCACCACCGTCACGCCCGCAGCGGGTTCGACCGTGAGCTCGACGGCATTCGCCGCTCCGCGCCGACTGGTTGCACTCGCCGTGACGCCCCTCGACGGCAACAGCGGCGCCCGAAAGCCCTCGGGTACGAAGGGCTGGAAGGTCGACGCCAGCACGTACGCCGCCTTCTCGGCAGGCAACGACAGCGTGAAGGTCGAGAGCTTCTGCCCCTGGTGGTCGATGGTCACCAACCGCTCGCCATCGAAAGCCACGGTGCGCCTGGGCTCGGTGCGAACCTCGCCACGCGAACGGTTCGGCGACCGGAACCAGACCTCGTGCGAAGCCTGCTGGCCGCTCTCGGTGGTGGCGACCACCAGGTGGAACGACGAGAGCCGCCGCTCCCGCTCGGCCAGCGCCTGCCGGGCCTGCGAGAGCAACTGGGCGGGCCCGACCGGCTCGCGCGCGCAGCCGACCACCAGCAGCGCGACCACCAGCGGGCCGCGCACTACTTGACGACGACGCCAGTGGCCGAGGACACGGGGAAGCCGAAGATGAACCCGCCGAGCGCGAAGATGCCGTGACGCGGCGTAATACTAAAGGACTTCACGTCGACCTTCGAGGCGCCCATGCCCTTGGCCTCGCCCACCAGCAGCTTGTTGACCACCTGGTCGAGGTCGCTGCTCACGATGTCCACCAGGTGGAAGAGGAAGGTGAAGCCGATGGAGGTCGCCTGAATGACCTGCACCGCTTCGCCGCCCGTCGCCACCACCTCGTTCGACGCGACCGACGCCGACTCGACGCTCACGCACCCGCTCAGTGCGACCGCCAGCGACAGCGACCCCGACAGAATGGCCTTCCTCATTGCTGAGTGCTCCTTGTGTGTGTGACGGTGCCGCGTGAACCGGCTCGCACCATACGAGCCACCTTCCTGGAGTCAACGTCGGTCCACCCATGCGACGCGCCCTCGGCCATGTCTCGTTGTTCCTCGCGACCTTCGTGTCGATGACGGCGGTCTTCTACCGGTCACAGAACCCGAACGGCGGCGACGTGTACGCGCTGCAGGACGCGGCGCTCTTCGCGGGCTCGGCGCTCCTGATCTTGTTGTCGCACGAAATGGGGCACTACCTCATGGCCCGGCAGTGGGGCGTCGAGAGCAGCCTGCCGTACTTCATTCCCGTGCCCTTCGGCTTCGGCACCATGGGCGCCGTCATTCGACTCAAGGGCGCGATTCCTTCACGCAATGCGCTCTTCGACATCGGTGCCGGAGGTCCCCTCGCCGGCCTCGCCATCGCCCTGCCGCTGCTGGTGGTGGGCGTGATGGCGTCGCCTCCCGGTCCGTGCCCGGCCGCCAACTTCCCCGGCTCGGCGTCGCTGGTGGGCCTCGCGGCAGAAGCCGGTCAGGCCGCGCGCCACTGGGTCGACGGAACCACGTCGCCCGAGACCATCAGCCGACAGGCCGAGCTCTTCGGCGACAACCTGCTCACGCTGGTGGTCTCGCGGGCGGTGTGGGGCCGCCTGCCGCCCGGCGTCGACCTCGCCGGGCACCCGGTCTTCATCGCCGCCTGGTTCGGGCTGCTGGTCACCATGTTCAATCTGCTGCCCTCAGGCCAGCTCGATGGTGGCCACGTGGTGCGCGCCGTGTTCGGGCCGAAGGCCGAGCGCCTGGGCCCCCACGTCGCCAGCGTGGTGCTGGTGCTGGCGCTGCTCGCCTCGGTCAGTTGGCTCATCTGGTTCGCGATGCTGCTCAGGGTCGTCGGCTTCGGTCACCCGCCCCCGGTCGACGACCAGACGCCGCTCTCGCGCGGGCGCGTCGCCGCCAGTGTGCTGGTCTGGGTACTGACCGTGTCGTGCTTCATACCGATTCCGCTCGACGTGGTGACGTGGTGAGCGCTGCGCGCGGTGGTGTTTCGCCACGGTGCGCCGTCGAGGCATTCCGCCCCCCGTCGCTTTTCCCACCACCACCGTGGCGAACTGTTGTCACGATGCGCGAATGACGACTTCGCGTGGTGCGGTGCTGCTCCTCGTGGTCTGTGCGGCCTGTTCGACACCCTCTTCTTCCGACGGCGGTACCGACGGCGGTGGCTCGGCCATCGAAGCGGCCTGTGCGGTCGACGCGACCGCCGCGTGCGAGACCTTCGAGCGCTGTGAGCGCGGAGGCGCGGCGACGCTGTACGGCTCGCTCGCCGCGTGCGTCGAAGCCCTGAAGGCCCAGTGCGTGACGGCCTTCTCCGCTCCCGGCGTGCAGCGCACCCTCACCCAGCTCGCCGCCTGCAGCGCCGCGCGCGCCAGCGAGTCGTGCACCGACGTGTTCGACAACATTCCGCCCGCCGCCTGCACGCCCCCGGCCGGAACCCGGGCCATGGGCGCTCCGTGTGTCTTCAACTCGCAGTGTGCGAGCACCTGGTGCGCGCTCGGGCACGACGCCTGCGGCACCTGCGCGCCACTGCCCGTGCCGGGCACCGACTGCTCGAACCAGGCCTGTGGCCAGGGGCTGCAGTGCCTCTCGCGCATCGAAGACGGCGGCGTGGCGCTGCGCTGCCAGGCCATCGTCACCGCAGTCGGCGGCACGTGCGACCACTACACGCCCTGCGGTGAAGGGCTCTCGTGTGTGGGCTCGCTGCTCTTCGCCGACGCCGGCGTGCGCGCCGAGGGAACCTGCCTGAGCGCTGGCGCCGATGCCGGCGTGGCCTGCGACCCGCGCAGCCGCACGGCGCCCGGGTGCGTCTCGCAGGTGGGGCTGTTCTGCAGCAGCGCGTCGCTGACCTGTGAGGCCGATACCCCGGTCGCCGCGGGCGAGGCGTGCGGCGCGTTCGACGGCGGGGTGGCGCGTGGCATCTGCACGCTGGGCGCCTCGTGTCTGGGCGGGGTGTGCGTGAGCCCCGTGGCCCTGGGAGCCGCCTGTGACCTCGACCTGGGCCCCCTGTGCCAGCGGCCGCTGCGCTGCGTGACCGACGGCGGTTCGACCGGTTCGTGCTTCGCGTTGGACCCCGTGATGTGCAATTGATGGCGCCGTGACTGCTCCGACCCAGAACGACCTCGACAAGAGCGACGCTTCGGCGCTCGCCACTTCTGCCACGGCCGACGAACTCGAGCGGCTCAAGCTGGCCGAAGAAGTGCTTTCGCTGGCCCGCGACCGCAAGCGCAACACCTCGCGCTGGGCACTGATTTCCCAGGCGCTGGTCAGCGTGCTCGCGGTGGCGGGCATGTTGATCAACGCGTACCAGGGCGCCTCGGCCCGCGCCCAGCAAGCGGTGCAACGCCAGGCCGACAACGACCGGTGGAACAAGGAATTCCAGCGCGCGATGCGGGCCGACAAGTACCGCGCCTTCTTCGAGACCAGCGTGCTGGCCACCGACCCGGGCAACCCCGACAAGCGGCTGGTGGGCTATGCGCTGCTGCAGGAATTCGTGGTCGACGACGATTACAATTCGAAGGCCACCCTGATGCTCGAAGAGTCGCTGGCCCAGGAACTGCGGGGCGACGCGCGCAACGGGCTCGACGAAGCCCACCGCAACGCGGTGCTCGCCATCGTCAGCGCGCTGTCCGAGAGTACCGACTGCCACGCGCTCGAGCGCGCCAGCCGGAGCATCGACCGCGTCGCGCGGCGCCACGCCACCGCGGCCGACACCGCCGAGACCACCGAAATCTTCTCGATCTACGTGCGCCGGCTGGTGGGCCGCGCGGCCATGGTCTGCCGCACCATGAAGGACCTCGACCAGGTTCGCCGCCCGCTGGTCGAGACGCTGATGAAGTTCCCCGAAATCGGCGGCATGACCGGCAAGCCCACCATGGTCGAAGCCAACACCCACCTGGCCTCGCTGCTCATCGAGGCCTGCCGCGACGAGCTCTCGCTCACCGGCGGCAACGAGTGCGCGCAGTTGGTCGGCAAGTACGTCGAGCTGTGCAACCAACCGGCGACCGCCGCCGCGAAGGACGACCAGCCCGGGTGCGCCGCCATCAAGGCCGCCGCCCCTTCACTGACGCCGCCGCCCGCCCCGGCCCCGACGCCCGCGCCCGAGCCGTGAATCTTTCCCCGCCTCGTGAGGTCTGCTGACCATGCTCCTTCGAACCGCCACCCTGTTCCTGCTGTGCCTGTCGTTGACCAGCGCGGCCGAACCCAAGCGCAAGGCGCACTTCGGCCCGCCGAAGGAAGCGACGAAGGCCTGCCTCGACGCCGAACAGGGCGCGGCGTGCTCGTACCTGCGCGACCAGGTGAAGGTGACCGGTACCTGCGAGCACGCCGTGCCGACCGAACTGCTCTCGTGTCAGCCGCCGAAGGCCACCCCCGTGCCCGCGAAGTGACGACAGCACGCGCGGCAAATCTGGTACGCAGGCGGTCATGAGCGACGCAAACAAGCCTCCGGAAATCCAGCTGCAGATTCAGCTCGACGACGACGTGGCCAACGGGCGCTACGTGAACATGGCGCTGGTGAACCATTCCGAGACCGAGTTCACCCTCGACTTCATCTACGTGCAGCCACAGCAGCCACGCGCCAAGGTGCTCTCGCGCATCATCACCAACCCCAAGCACGTGAAGCGACTGCTGGCCGCGATGCAGGACAACATCGCCAAGTTCGAGGCCAAGTTCGGGCCCATCGACTCGAACGACCCCGGCACCCCGGTGCATTGAACATGCGACGCGCCGCCTGGCTCACCGTGCTGTGGCTCTCGTCGGCCTGGGCGGCCGAGCCTTCGGCCTGTCGCACCGATGGCGTGCTCATCTTTCCCCAGCCGGGGTCGGTGGTGCCCACCAACGTGCAGTGGATTCTCGAGGGGGTGGGCTCGCAACAGACCAACGTCGCCGACCTGGTCGGCAACGACGTGGTGACCCTGGTGCCCTCGGGAAAGGACACCACCCCCATCACGCTCAAGGTCGAAAAGGGCTGGGTCTCGCAGATGAAGCGCGTCGCGGTCAGGCTCAGGTCGCCCCGACCCCTGAGCCCCGAGACGACCTACACCCTGCACTTCGGCAAGCCGCTCGCGAGCGCCACCCTGCTGGGCGACCCGCTGGGCAACGGCACCATTCGGTGGACGACGGCGAGCGGGCCCGATCGCGACCTGCCCCGCTACCGGGAAAAGCCCGCAGTCACCGAGGGCAATTACGCGAAGAGCGAGAAAGACGGAGCGGTGCAGCGTCAGCTCACCCTGCGCACCAACGTCGACGAGAGCGGCCCGGCCTACCTGCTCATCTCGATGCAGCGCCTGCGCGGCTCGTCGGTCAAGCAACAGTACCCGGTGCCCATCACCGGCGCGACCACCGTCATCGGCCACGACGCCTGCAGCGGCACCTTCGGTTTCGAAGACGGGCGCGCCTACAAGCTGACCTTCGAGCTGGTCGATTCTGCCGGCAATCGCAACGCCGAGAAGCCCACGCTCGAGGTCTCGGCCCCGCGGCCTGCGCGGTAGGTCGGGCCGTAGAACGCCTGTTCAGTCAGGGGCCGATCGCATCTGGAGGCGGTAAATCGGCCCTGGCGGCGTTTTCCCGACACTGGATAAATTCCAGTCTTTCCAGTGGTTTACAATTACACACAGTCAGCATAGGGTCCGCCCGCAGGTCGAAAACGCGACACGCCGCTACAGGGCTGTACGTTCGATTCTTGAACCGAAGGGCGACCCCCACGATGAACGAGACACCCGACACGCTGCTCAAGGGCGCCCTCGAGAAAATCGTCTATTTCGAGGCTCGCGCCGCCCAGCTTTCGAACGACGTGGCGCAGGCGCAGGGCGAGGTCGAGCACCTCAAGCGCGAACTGTCGGCAGCGTCACAGCGGGAAATCGAGCTGCGTCGCATGGTCGCCGAGCTCGAGGTTCGCGCCACCCGCGCCCATGCCGAGCGTGAAGAGAGCGCGCGGCTGACCGATGCGCTGCGCCGCGAACGCACCGAACTCATCACCCGCATGCTCGACGCCTCGCGGGTGCACGGCACCGAAGTGGTCGACGGCTTCGACCTAGCGCAGTTCATCGCCCAGCTGCGCAGCGAGGTGCTGGTCACCCGCGACGGCCCGACCCCCGCGCCCCTGCTGGTGGGTGGCGAACCGAAGGTCGAGAGGAACCAGGGCCCACTGCAGCCCCACGAGACCCACGCCACGCGCTTCGCCACCGAACTCAAGGCCCAGGGCCGACTCTCGGTCAGCGAGGCCGACGTGAACACCCTGACCAACGGCAGCGCCTTCCCGGGGCGCTCCGAAGAGACGCTCTTCGGCTTCTCGGTGCGCGAACTCTCGGCGCCCGACGCGCCCGCCCGCATTCGCGCCGCCGAGCGGCTCACCGCGCTCGCCCACCCCGCCGCAGCGCCCGCCATCGCGACCGCGCTGCACGGCGAGCGTGACCCGAAGGCCCAGGTCGCGCTGTTGACCGCGCTGGCCACGCTGGCGAAGACCGAAGCCCTGCCGCTGGTGACGCCGCTGTTGACCGCGCCGGTGGCCGACGTGCGCATCGCGGCCTTGAAGGCGTTGCTCACCATCGACCCGCGCCAGGCCGGACCCCACCTCGCTGCCGCCACCCGCGACCCCGACAAGGCCGTGCGTCGCCGAGCGTCACTGCTCGCGCTGGGGCTCTCGGGCAGCGCCGCGGTCGAGCTGGGCACCGTCGCCATTCGCGACCAGGACCCCGACGTGCGCTCGCTGGCGGCGCTGGTGCTCGGTGCCAGCCAGGTCGACCAGGCGCGCACCCTGCTGCTCGAGGCCATGCGCGACGCCGACCTGCGCGTGCGGCGCAGCGCCAGCCAGGCGCTCTCGAGGCTGCTGGGGCACGACGTCACGCCGCTGGTCGGGCTCGACGACGCCCACCGCCGTCGCGAAGTTCGCCGCATCGCCTCGCTCGAGCCCATTCCCTTCGCGCAGCGGCCCCAGGCCCTGCCGGGGCCAGCCCGTGCCGTCGTGGCGACCACTCCTGCGGCGCGCGCGCCCAGGCCCCTGGTGGCGGCGACCCAGCCGGCGCGCCAGGTGGCGACCACCGCCGTGACCGAGCTCGACGCGCCGATTTCGGCCGCGGTGCGAGCGACCATTCTGACCGAGCTGCGAGCGGCGATTCGCGGGTGCCTGCTG
>CAIWFK010000220.1 GCA_903911905.1 uncultured Myxococcales bacterium | reverse complement strand
CGGGCGGGTGCTGGTGGTGGGCGGCACCTCGAGCGGCGTGCCCGAGGTGAGCGCCGAGCTGTGGGAAGACGCGAAGGGGAAGTGCGAGGAGCCGCCCGGGGTCAACCTGGGCTGGTGAGCGCGTTCCGGGCTCAGGCCTTGAGCGCGTCGAGCAGCCGACGCTCTTCGGGGCCCACGCCATCGGGCTCGCCGTAGGTCCACCGCGCCACCGGGGGCATCGAGAGCAGAATCGACTCGGCGCGGCCCTTCGACTGCAGGCCGAAGAGCGTGCCGCGGTCCCACACCAGATTGAACTCGACGTAGCGGCTGCGGCGCCATTCCTGCCAGCGCTTCTGCTGCTCGGTGAACGGCGTATCCTTGCGGCGCGTGACGATGGGCGCGTACGCCTCGAGGAACGAATCGCCGACGGCGCGCATCACGCTGAAGCAGTGTGCGTAGGTGCCACCCACCTGGTGGTGCTCGTTCAGGTCGTCGAAGAACACGCCGCCGATGCCGCGCCGCTCGTTGCGGTGGCCGTTGGTGAAGTACGTGTCGCAGTCGGCCTTGAGCTTGTCGTAGCCCCCCGCGGGCAGCATCGAGAGCGCGGCCTTCGCGGCGCCGTGCCAGTGCGCGCTGTCGTCGTCGTAGAGGTAGCTGGGGGTCAGGTCGTAGCCGCCGCCGAACCACCAGGCCTCGCCGTCGTCGGTGGCGAAGGCGCGCACGTTGAGGTGCGCGGTCGGGGCGTGCGGGTTGCGCGGGTGCATGACCAGCGAGACGCCCATCGCGCGGTAGGGGCGGCCGGCGAGGTGCGGGTTGCGCTGCGTCGCGGCGGGGGGCAGCTTGGTGCCCTTCACGTCGGAAAAGGCCACGCCGCCGCGCTCGAAGACCTTGCCGTCTTCGAGAATGGTGGTCAGCCCCGCGCCGGTCAGGTGCGACGAAGCGTCACCGTCGCGCGTCCACGCGTCGCGGGCGAAGGGCTTGCCGTCGAGCGCGCCGAGGGTGGTGATGATGCGTTCCTGCAGGCCTTTCAGGTACGCCAGCGGTTCGTCGTGAATCGTGCTCATGAGGGCCGACCGTAGCGACCGCGCGGGGGTCGTTCGTCAACGATGTGTCATGGCACCGCGGCCGGTAGACTGCGCCGCGTGAAGGCCGCTCCGCGCCGCTGGTTCGTGTACGTCGTGCGCTGCCGCGACGGCTCGCTGTACACCGGCGCCACCAACGACGTGCCGCGCCGGGTCGCGGCTCACAACGCGGGCACCGGGGCGCGTTACACCCGCGCTCGCGGGCCGGTCGAACTGGTGTGGAAGCGCCGTGCGGTCGACAAGTCGGCCGCCCTGTCGTTCGAAGCGCGGCTCAAGCGGCTGACCCGCGACGAGAAGCTGCGCTTCATCGCCACCCCCCGCGCGCGCCTGCCCGCTCGCTGAGTTCATCAGACGCGCTGCTCGAGGCCCATCGCTTCATCAGCCGCACTGTTGGTGGGCGCGTTCCAGACGGCCCCACCGTCGGTGCGGGCCGGTGATCGCGCTGAGCCGTCCGTTGGGCTACAGGACACTGAAACCAATGGGCCGACGGGGTCATTTGCTCGTCGTACCCCTTCGCCTCTTTCGAACCCGCCTTTCCTGGAGCCGTCTTGAACCCGTCCCGAACGTTGATTGGCTGTCTGGTCCTGCTCGCCGGCTGCAACAACAACGGAGGCACGTCGACCGCCTCTGCCACTGCCGCCACCACCGTCGCCAAGAGCGCGAACGCGGTGAAGATGGAATTCTTCGTGATGTCGCAGTGCCCGTACGGCGTGCAGGTGATGAACGGCGTGAAGGACGCGGTCGACAAGCTGGGCCCAGACCTCGACTTCAGCTTCGACTTCATCGGCAGCGACAACGCCGGCACCCTGACCTCGATGCACGGCGCGGACGAGGTGACCGGTGACATCGTTCAACTGTGCGCGCACAAGTACGCGCCGGCCGCGACCATGAACCTGATCGCCTGCCAGAACAAGAACCCCAAGGAAGTGGCGCGCAACTGGGAAGGCTGCGCGAAGGAAGCGAACATCGACACCGCCAAGGTCAAGGCGTGCCTCGAAGGCGCCGAAGGCAAGACCCTGCTCTCCGAATCGTTCGCCCGCTCGGCGGCGCGTGGCGCCCGTGGCAGCCCGACCATGTTCCTGGCCGGCAAGCCGTACAACAAGGGCCGCTCGAGCAACGACTTCCTGCGCGCCATCTGCAACGAGTACAAGGACACGAAGCCCGCCGCGTGCGCGGCGCTGCCTCCGCAGCCCAAGGTCAACGTCACCGTCATCAGCGACTCGCGCTGCACCGAGTGCAACACCCAGCAGTTGGTCGGCATGCTCGGCATGCAGATTGGCAACCCCGTCATGACCCAGCTCGACTACGCGTCGGTCGAGGGCCGCGCGGCGTTCGAGGCGCTGCCGAACTTCCAGACCCTGCTGCTGCCCATCGTGCTCTTCGACGAGACCATCAAGGCCGACACCTCGGCCATGGGCGCCTTCGCGCGCTACTTGAAGCCCCTGGGCGACAAGCAGACCCTGGCCATCGGCGCCTCGTGGCAGCCGGCCTGCATGAACGAGAATGGCTGCCAGCTCGACGCCTGCAAGAACACCCTGGGCTGCAAGACCGAGACGCCCAAGACGCTCGACGTGTTCGTGATGTCGCAGTGCCCGTACGGCGTGCAGGCGCTCAACGCGATGCAGGAAGTGCTCACCAACTTCAAGGGCTCGGGGTTGACCTTCAACGTCAACTACATCGCCAGCGGCACCGCGAAGGCGGGCTTCCAGTCGATGCACGGTGAAGGCGAAGTGGCCGAAGACCTGCGCGAGCTGTGCGTCATCAAGAAGTACGCGAAGGACCAGAAGTTCATGGACTACGTGCTGTGCCGCAACAAGGAGATCCGCTCGGGTGAGTGGGAAAAGTGCGCCACCAACGGCATCGACGCCAAGGCCATCAAGGCCTGCGCCGAGGGCGAAGAGGGCAAGAAGCTGCTCGAGGAAAACCTGGGCCACGCCACCGCGCTGGGCATCGGCGCGAGCCCCACGTGGCTGGCGAACGGCAAGTTCAAGTTTTCGGGCATCGATGCCGAGACCATTCGCAAGAACGTCTGCGCGCACAACCCGACCCTGAAGGGCTGCGACAAGACCCTCTCGGCGACCACCAACGGCACGCCCGCCGGCGGCTGCGCGCAGTAACGAGTTTGACGAAGCACCTCGGCCCGTCGTGCTCGAAGGTCTCGAGCCGACGGGCCGGGTCATGTCTGCAGCCGGTCGCTACTTCGCCGTCTCGTAGCGGGTCATCAGCGCGTCGTAGCCGCTCGAGAGCGCCTCGCCGAGCACCTGGCTCTCGTTGGCGACGATCTCCGCGCCCATGGTGGTGGCCAGCCCTTCCTTCGCCGTCTCACCGCGCGCGTACTGGTCGTGCCAGACCTCGGCGCCGGTCGCGTCGTACACCGTGAAGTCGATGACCGCGCGCGGGTAGGTGGTGGTCTTGCCCATGCCCGCCACCGCGAAGCCGCCCGTGCTGCCGACCTCGTAGCGAATGTTCACCGCGGCGATGGCGTCGACGCCCAGGTCGGCGGCGATGGCCTGACGCACGCCGGGCTTGGCGCTCTTGACCAGCTCGGGGCGCAGCACGTTGGGCAGGCGCTGCAGGCCAGCCATCATCAGGCCCGAGTTGGGCGACCTGGCCAGCAGGCCGCTGACGGTCTGGCTGCGGCCCAGCTCGGTGGGGTCGGCGACCGCGACGCCGAGGCCGGTGGCCAGGCGCTTCGAGAGCTCGGCGTAGCCCGCTTGCGCCTGCTCGACCCGGCGCGCGTCGAGCTTGCCGCTCATCAGGTCAGCGTTGCCCTTGATGGCGCCGATGGTGGCCGCCAGGCCCGTCTTCGGCTTGTCGCCCTCGAGCGCCACCACGCCGGTGTAGCCGACGATGGCCACCTTCTTCACCGCGCTCAGCTTGTCCTTCTTCACCTGCAACACCGAGACGCAGCTCGACGACGACACGACCACCGCGATGCACCACAGAAGCGTCTTCTTCATGACCAGGAGTCCTTTGGGGTCGGCCGTCATGGCCGAGCTGGACCGTTGGTCGTCGGAGTCGGGAAAAGTGGGTAACCCCGTGCCTCATTTTTTCTTCACGAAGTCCCGGCGCTCGATTTCCACGTCGTTCCAGCGGGACAGCGTGGGGTCGGCTTCGATGGCGCGGCGGGCGGCCTCGAGGTCGAAGCGCTGCGTCGAATAGAGCAGGTACAGCACTTCCTGGCCGAGCTTCTCGTCGAGCTCGGCGCCGTCGTGCAGCACCGAGAGCCCGCTGCTGACCTGCTCGGCCACCGACTGGTCGCGCGGCGAGTACACCTGGAAGCCGTCGGGCGCGTGCGAGATGACGGCGGCGAAGGCCTGGCGGGAGGAGGTGAGCTCGAAGACCAGTTGGTCGTCGGGGTGCAAGGGGCGCTCGGGGTTGGCGGTCAGGCCCTTGTTGCCGTGCACCACCGTGATGCGCCAGGCGTGTCCACCCTTGGTGAGCACCTCGTCTTCGACCGACGGTCGGTTGAGCACCACCGCGCCCAGGCCTGCCGCCACGGCTACGCCCAGCAGCCCGTACCACCAGCGGAAGCGGGGCTTCGGTTCGGGCGACACCTTCACGATGAATGCGGCGGGGGGCAGCGACGTCATCAGGGCCGCGGTGCTCGCCTCGAGCGCGCGGAGCGCCGCCTGGTCATCGGGGGACTCGGCGAGGGTGCGCCGAACGGCCTCGGCGTCGGCTCCGGGCAGGGCCTGCGCCAGGTAGCGCTCGAGCTGGAGGTCGGTCAGACGCCTGGTCATGGGGAAGCTCCTGCACGGCTGCGAACCCGCTCCATCAACCGGTTCAGTCGTGCGGCCACGGTCTTGCGGGTAATTCCAAGTGTCTGCGCAATCTCTTCCAGGGTGTGACCCTCGACGAAATGCAGGGTTGCGGCGGTGAGCGTCTCGTCGTCTTCGCCGCGGGTGAGCATGGCCAGGTCCTGCAACAGCTCGGAGCGCTCGAGCTCGCTCACCCGGCCCTGCGCCTGGGCCCACGCGGTGGCCTGGGCCTCGAGCGTGTCGTCGGGTTCCTCTTCGCGCACCGCGCAGCGGCTGACCCGACCGAACCAGCGCGAGCGCCGGCGCACCCGGTCGAGCGCCTGGAAGGTGGCGATGCGCAGCAAGATGGTCAACGGCTGGGCTTCCTGCCGGTTGGCCAGCTTCAGGTACCCGAGGAAGGTGTCCTGCAGACAGTCTTGCGCTTCGGCTTCGCTGCCCAGCAGGCGCACGCAACGCCGGTACACCATCGGGCCCGCGCGACGGTACAGTGCCTCGAGGTCCTCCTGAGCGGGGCCTGCCATGGGAGTCCAGACTCTACTGATTCGGCTGCTGGTGCGTGGTGCGGTCTTGCTGACCGTGCTGACGGCACCCTGTGCGTTCGCCGAGCGACGGTTGGCGCTGGTGGTGGGCGCCAACGCCGGGTGGTCGAGCGATCGCCCGCTGCGCTACGCCGAAGAAGACGCGCGCCGCGTGGCCGACGTGCTGGTCGAGCTGGGCGGGGTGGCTCGCGGTGACGTGACCCTGCTGCTCGAGCCGACGGTCGCACAGCTCGACGCGGGGCTTCACTCGGTCGAGGGCGCGTTGCGCGCGAGCGCTGAGCCGACGGTGCTCTTCTTCTATTACTCGGGTCACTCCGACGCTCAGGCGCTGCACCTGCGCGGGCCACCCATGGGGTTGCCGGCGCTGGTCGAGCGGTTGTCGGGGACCGCGGCGACGCTCACGGTGGCCGTGTTCGACTCGTGCATGTCAGGCGCGGTGCTGACCGCCAAGGGCGCGCGCACGGTGGTGCCCTTCCGCATTCGCGTCGAGGAACCGGTGCGGGGTCTGGCGCTGTTGAGCTCGAGCGACGCCGACGAGCTTTCCCAGGAGTCGCGGGCGCTGGCGGGCTCGGTCTTCACCCACCATTGGGTCTCGGCGCTGCGCGGCGCGGCCGACGTCAACGGCGACGACGTGGTCAGCCTGAGCGAGGCCTATTCGTATGCCTGGGAACGTACCCGCGCCGACACCGGCAGCACCTCGTTGTCCCAGCGCCCGGGCTTTCGCTTCGACTTGAAGGGGCAGGGCGACGTGGTGCTCACCTCGCTCTCGCGTGAGAAGGCAGCGGTCGACTTCAGCGTGGGCTCGGGGCAGCGCTACGTGCTGGTCGACGAGAGCGAGCGCCGGCTGGTGGCCGAGACCATCTCGAGTGGGCAGCCCCAGCGGCTGCACGTGCAGGCGGGCTCGTACAAGCTCAAGCGCCCGGTGGCCGGCGGCATCGAGGTGGCGTCGGTGACGCTCGCCGAGGGCACGGTGGTCGACGCGTCGCGACTGGCGTACCAACTGCAACCGGCGGAGTTGGGGCTGGTGAAGGGCGGCTCGCCGTTCTCCGACTTCGCCGCGCAGGGCTCGCTCGCGCGGGGTGACACCGAGGCGGCGCTCATCATGTTCGACCGGGCACTGTACGAGTCTGCGAACAACGTGGTCGCTCGTCGCGGCAAGGCGCGGGCGCTGTTGCTGCGGTCGACCGGGCGCGCGAAGAGTGGAGAAGAGCTGCACGACATCGAGCAGGCGCTGGCGTTGGACCCGGGGCTGGCCGACGACCCGTCGTTCAGCCGCTTCGAGCGCCGCGCCGCGCAGTTGCGGGAAGACGCCCAGCGCGCGGCCATCATTCGCAAGTCGACCGAAGACGAGCTCGCGCGCAACCCGCGGTTGCGCAAGCGGTGGGGGCTGGGCTTCGAGCTGCTCAGCACCAAGGGCATTCTGGTGCTCGAAGGGTTCTGGACGCCGTTCTCGTGGTTGAGCCTCAGCACCGCCGTCGACCTCATCGGCCCGGGCGTCGACCTGTCGGTGCGGTGGATTCCGGTCAGTTGGCAGTGGAGCCCGTACGTCGGCGTGGGCGGTCACTACGGGTTCAGCCTGTTCCGCAAGAGCGGCGGGGTGCTGGTCAACGGCCAGCCGGTGAACCTCAGCTACGACGACATCTGGGGCACCATGGGCCACCTCGACGTGGGCGTGCAGTGGATTTCGCATGGCGGCGTGGCCTTCGAATTCGGCGGCGGGCCCATGCTCTACAATTTCCAGGGCACGTGGCAGGCCTTCGGCTTCATCGACCTGGCGATGGGTTTCTACTTCTAGCGGCGCCCACCGATGCGGCTGCGACTGGTCGACCGGCGTGAAGGCCGCGGAAGGGAACTCGAGCTGCCCTCGGTGGTGGTGATGGGGCGCGCGCAGGCGCTCACCGGCGTGTCGCTGACCGTCGACGATGGGCGGGTGGCGCGACGCCACCTGAGACTCGAAGCGACCTCGCGGGGCGTGCAGGTGACCGACCTCGGCGGCAGCACCGGCGCCTTCGTGGGCGACGAGCGCTTGCAGGCGGCGTTCCTCGAGGTGGGCTCGAGCGTGACCTTCGCCGACTACGAGCTGTGGGTGCTCGACGACGAGCGGCGCATGCCGAGTTCGGCTGAAGCCGAGGCGCTCGCGCGAGTGCTGGTGGCTCCGCTCGAGGTGACGACCCGACAGGTCTACGCCGACGTGCTCGAAGCAGAAGGTGACCTCGCACGCGCCGCGTTCCTTCGCGATGAGCTTCGAGGAGCGGTCATCACGCTCGAGGCGCTGCAGGCCATGCCCGGGCCGTGGAGGGAGCGGGTGAGTCTGGCGCCGGTGGTGAACTGCGCTCGCGAGTGCGGGCAGCGGTGGTGCGCATTGCCACCGGGGGCCGAGCCGCTGCGCCGCACCTGTCAGGCGTGCCAGCAGCCAGTGCATCTGGTGCGCGACCGCAGTGACGTGTGGGTGCTGGCGAACCTCGAGGTGCTGCTGGCCATCGAGCCCGGGGTGCCGTGGCAGCCGGTCGACCTGGTGCCCGTGCGGCCAGGGCGGTGAAGGGGTGCGCTCGCGTCTCGACGACGCCCCCGCTCAGTGCAGAAACGGGTCCTTCGGCGAGTCGGCCGCCTGCTTCACCTTGAGCGCGGTGAGGAACGCCATGCGCGTCTCGTCCAACCGGGTGCCGCGGTCGGGAAAGGTGAGGCCGCGGGTCGACCACTCGGGCGTGAAGAGAATCGCGGTGGCCTGCGCGTCGTACCCCAACTGCACCAGCGCGCCCGGCTCGTACCGAACGCACTGCTGGTCGCAGCAGTGAAAGCCTTCGCGCACAGAGTACAGCCCTTCGGGCAGCAGCGCGACCAGCGTCGAGGCGTACGACAGGTCGCTCAGCGTGGTGCCGCGCTCGTGGAAGGTGGCGCGGTTCTGGCTCCACGACGCCGGCAGGTAGACGCCCGGCCCGGGCTCGCCGTGGTTGTGGAAGTAGACCAGCCGCTTCGCGGCCACGGTCTCGAGGGGCATCGTGGTGCGGTACAGACCGCAGGGAGGCAGCGCCATGCCGACACAGTACACTCGCCGCGCGATGATCAAGGACACCTCCTGCTCGTTCTGCGGGGCCCGCTTCGAGGGCGTCACCGGCTACCCCCGAACCTGCGCGAACTGCCACACCACCATCTGGTCAAACCCCATTCCGGTGAGCGTTGTGCTGCTGCCCGTCCGCCGCGGGTCGCGCGAGGGCCTGCTGGTCATTCGCCGCGGCATCGAGCCGGGCAAGGGGCGGCTGGCGTTGCCCGGAGGCTTCCTCGAAGACCACGAGACCTGGCAGCAGGGCGGCGTGCGTGAGCTGCGTGAAGAGACCGGGCTCACCTTGGCCGCCGACGCGCTGCAGCCCTTCTGGTTCACCTCGACCGCGCCGCGCCCCAACCGCGTGCTGCTCTTCGGCGCCTCGAGCGTGACGCTCGAATCGGTGCCCGCCTTCCAGCCCACCGACGAGACGGCCGAGCGCGGCGTCATCTTCGGGCCCGACGACCTCGCGCCGCACTTCGCCTTCGACCTGCACCTCGAGGCCGCACGACGGTGGTTCGCGGCGCGAAAAATCACCGGCCCGGCGCACTACGAGCCTGCTTGAAAGTTCCAGTGCCTGTGGTCGACGGCGCGCGCTTCGAGCAGACCGAGTAGGACGCCGGGTCGTGACGGACCCGCGCCCGGTGCTCCTCTATGTCGAGGACGACGTCGACACCTTCAAGTTGGCCGAGCTGCGTCTGCGCTCGCGCTACCGTGTGGTGCACGCACAGAACGATCGCGAGGCGTGTGAGCGGCTCATCGAGCTCGCGCCCACCCTGCAGGGCCTGCTGATGGACATCGAGCTGCAGGGCTCGCAGCTCGACGGGCTCGACCTGGTGCGGCTGGTGCGCGGGTTGCCGTTGACCAGGCCGCGCCCCGACTATTCCCTCGCGGTGCCGACGTCGACCGTACCCATCGTCATTCTCACCGCGCACATCGGTCGCTACAGCGAAGCCGATGCGCACGCGGTGGGCGCGACCGACTTCCTGACCAAGCCCATCGACTTCACCCGCCTGTCGTTGTCGCTGGCCCGGCACCACATCGCGTCGGTGATGACCAGCTTGTCGAACGCCGCGTCGCGTCGGCCCTGACGCGAGCCGCGCTGCCCCACCAGGACGAAGCCCCCGCTTCCATGGTGTGGAAGCAGGGGCTCGAACCTCATTCGGGCGCCGGGGCGCCGACCGTCATTCCATTCCGGCGGCCTTGAGCGACTCGTGAATGCGGGTCTCGTCGCCGACCAGCGACACCACGGTGGTACCGCGGCACGACTTCCACGTCGACTCGAGCTGCGGGCGGCCGACGTTGGCGAGCGCCTCGAACATGGTCGCGGTCTCTTCGGGCGTACGGCCCATGAGCACCTCGTTGGTCATCACCTGCGCTACGGTGCCGGCGGTCGCACCGGCCATGGTCGCCTCGCGAGCCACTTCCCACCGCGCGCGGCCCAGCGCCACGTCGGTCAGGGTGTCCTTCTCGAAGCCCTTCATCATGCCGAAGATGACGGTGAGGGCCTGGGGCAGGCGCGAGTTCTCGATCGACCCCTGCCAGTCGATGCGCGAGGTGCCGCCCAGAATCGTCTGCGCCGAGCCGTGAATGCCGTACGACGCCCCGAGCTCGACGCGAATCTTCTGGAACAGCGCGGTGCCCAGCAGGTTGGCGAGGGTGCGGCTCGAGAGCTCGTCGACCGGCCTGGCGCCGTCGGCCAGACACGCCATGTGCAACTGGGCCTGAGTGGCGCCGGGCTGGTTGGTGATGACTACCGTCGCCTTCTCGTGCGGCGTCGGCTTGAAGGGCGGCGTGGTCAGCGGGGCCTCGGCGCCCTTCCAGGTGCCCAGCCACTGCTTGACCTGCTCGAGCGTCTTCTCGCTGTCGAAGTCGCCGGTGACGGTCAGCACCGCGTTCTTCGCCGACCAGGCCTTGTCGAACCACTTCTCGATGTCGCCGCCGCTCAGGTTCTTCTCTTCGGACACCAGCGCCGACTTGCCGAAGGGGTGGCCTTCGAAGAGTTTCTCGCGCAGCGAGCGCTCGCCGCGCGAAATGGGCAACTGCTCGGTGCGCTCGAGGTAGTCGGCGTACTCCCGCTTCCAGAAGTCCATCATCATCGGGTCGACCGACATGGTGTTCAGCCGCTCGGACAACTGGGCGAGCATGTTGGGCAGGTTGCCGCTGGCGCCTTCGCCCGTGATGCTCGAGCGGTCGCTGCGCACGTTCATGTTCCAGCCGATGCCGAAGTCGTCACCGCGGCCGTAGGCGTGGCCCTTGGGGCGGGCCAGTTGCATGCCCAGCTCGGCCGCGCCGCCCGTCGAGGTCGCGCCACCGGCGGTGAAGGTCAGCTCGACCACCGCCACGGGCAGCGAATTGCGACGGCGGTGAATGACGACCTTCAGGCCGGTGGGCAGGGTCTCGACGATGTGGTCGCGACCGGCGCGCACCACGGTCTCGTTGTTTCGGGCCAGCGCGGCCTTGCCCAGCTCGCGAACCGCGTCGGGCCCGATGACGCTGACCGTGTCGGCCGCAGCCGGAGCCAGACCCGCGGTGCCGGGGGTGGCGTCCTTGGTGTTGGCTTCGTAGGGCTCGACCAGCACCGCGCGGGCGCGGTCACGCGTCAGGTACTGCTCCGAGAAGTGGCTGACCTGGCCCGGTGTCACGTCGGCCAGCGCCTTCAGGTTGCGGGTGAAGACCAGCGGGTCACCGGTGAAGTGGGTGGCGACCACGCGCTGGCTGCCGCGCTCCTGCAGGTTCTCGGCGGCCAGGGTCATTTCCATGACCGTGTTGTTGCGCATGCGGCTGAATTCCTGCTCGGCCTCGACCGCGGCGCGCGCTTCGTCGCCCATCGAGTACTCGCGGCCGGCTTCACCCGAGGCCCACAGCTTGACCAACTGGTCCTTGATGCGCTCGTACGACTTCTCGACGTGGTCGCCCTTGCGCAGGGTGGCCTGGGCCACCAGCATCGACGCCTCGAGCCCCGGAATGGGGAAGACGCTGACGTTGACGATGTCGGGGTCGCTGCGGAAGGCCTCGCTCAATTCGCGCGACGCGGCGGCGCGCACGAAGTCCATCAGCACCGACTCGCTGTCCATGCTGCGGGGCAGCGACCACACCACGTACAGCTCGGGAGTGGCGACGGTCGAGTGACGCTTGATGAGGCGCGCTTCGGGCAGCGCGGGCAGCGGCGGCGCGGCGCCACGCAGGCGGCTGGGGTACGGGTCCTTCGTGGGGGGCAGCGGCTGGAAGACCGACATCGGCAGTGCGCGCACCAGTTGGTCCTGAATGGTGGCCAGGTCCACGTCGCCCAGAATCAGCATCGTCATGTTCGAGGGCTTGTAGAAGTCCTTCACGAACTTCTTCGCGTCGTCGAGCGTGATGGCGGTGAGGCTCTCGTGGCTGCCGCCGACCGGGCGGAAGTAGTGGTGGGTGGGAGGGAAGACGGCTTCCTGCAGGTAGGTCATCGCCGGGCCGACCGCGTTCTCACCGCGCTGGCGCAGCTCGTTGCGCACCACCTCGCGCTCGACGTCGAAGGCCTGCACGTCGACGCCGGCCATGGGGTTGAGCAGCCGGGCCGATTCGATGGACAGCAGCTTCTGCAGCAGGTCCTTGCTGCCGATTTCGTAATACATCGTGTTGTCGAACGAGGTGTACGCGTTGAGCGCGCCCACGCCCGCGAACTCGAGCTGGTTCCACGAATTCATGCCGCCGGTGGGCTTCGAGCGGAAGGCCAGGTGCTCGATGAGGTGGGCCAGACCTTCCTTGCCGGCCGGGTCACCCGAGCTGCCGACGCCGACGGCGGTGAAGATGCCGACCAGCGGGCTGGCGTGATCTTCTTCGACGATGATGCGCATGCCGTTGGCGAGGCGGAAGTCGCGCATGCGGAACTGCACGTCGGGCATGTTGGGCTTGCCCGGGCGGGGCAGGGTCGCGCACGACAGGCTCACCGAGAGCAGCAGCAGGGTCAGCAGCTTGAGTTTCATGACATCTCTCCTTCGCGCCCCTCGAACGAGGCGTGTCGCCCGACCATTCCCACGGGCGGGCTCCAGATGCCACGGTTTGGGGCGTTTGGCGCGCCTTTGTGACCTGCTCTTTTCCCGGCCATACGGTTCTTCACGTCGCTGGTCGAGCGCTCGTCAGGGGCCGTGGCATACTGTGGCGTTCGTTCCTCAAAGGAGCCGGGCATGCGTTGGTGTCGCAAGGACAGTCGAGAGGCCTGTTTCCCCACGCTCAAGGCGTTGCTGGACCGCGCGCGCGACGCGCGGCGGGTCAGGGTCCAGGTCGAGCTGGTCAGCGGCATGAGCTTCATCGACGAGGTGGTCGAAGTGGTGGGCGGTGAAGCCGAGGCCATCGCGGTCTTCAGCTCGTCGCGCCGGGTGGCGCTGGCCGACATCGACCTCGTGGCCGTGGCCGAGCTGGCCTGATGCGCGAGCTGCTGTCGCTGCTGCTGGCCCTCGCGGCCGTGGGCTGTCGCACCTCGTCGTCGGCGCCGAGCCCGGTCGACGCGGCGGTACCGCCGCCGCCGCGCCCCATGGCCAGCTACACGCCCGGTCGGGTGGGGCCCATCACCGACTACCACGTGCAGTTGGGCACCCGTGGGCACGACGTGGCGCTGCGCGCCTTCGAGCAGGGCGGGGCGCGGTGGCTGCTGCTGCTCGACCCCGAGCGGCTGGTGACCCGCGTCGAACCCGACCAGGGTGAGCCGGTGCTCGAGCGCGACTGGACCGCGCTCGAGGCCACCCCCAGCCCGTGGATCGAAGCGCGCCTGGCGGCCGAACAGCACGCGGCCTCGCTGCAGGACAGCGGGCTGACCCACCTGCTGCCGAAGCAGAGCGGGCTGGTGCTGACCGTCGACCTCTGCCCGTCGACCAGGCACTTCGACCTGCGTCTGGTGCAGCGGCTGCTCGAGGTGGTCGAGCCGAAGGAAAAGCCGGTGCCCCTGGCCTTCGCGGTCTCGGGCGTGTGGCTCGAGGAGCACCCCTCGGACCTGGCCCGGCTGCTGGCGCTCGACGGGCGCGACCTCGACATCACCTGGGTCAACCATTCGATGCACCACCGGTACGACCCGAATCTGCCCCTGCAGCGCAACTTCCTGCTCGAGTCGGGCACCAACCTGGCCAACGAGGTGCTCGACGCCGAGGTGGCGATGCTGACCCGCGGCCTGACGCCCTCGGTGTTCTTCCGCTTCCCGGGCCTGGTCAGCGAGCCGACGCTGGTGACCTTCGTGGTCGCGCTGGGGCTCATTCCGGTGGGCAGCGACGCGTGGCTCGCCAAGGGCCAGCGCGCGAAGAACGGCAGCATCGTGCTGGTGCACGGCAACGGCAACGAGCCCAAAGGGGTCGACGACTTCCTGCACCTGCTCGACCAGGAGCGCCGCGCCATTTCCACCCGGCAGTTCCTGTTGCTCGACCTGCGCGAAGCGGTGCGCGAGACCGAGGAAGAAGACGGCGGCTGATCAGCGCCTTCAGGTGCGGGCGAGGCGGGTGGCTTCTTCGCGAATCACGCGGGCCACGAACTGAACCTGCTCGGCCGACACGTCGAGGTGCAGCACCAGCCGCAACAGCGAGGTGCCGGTGGTCAGCACCCCGCGCGCCTCGAGCGCCGCGCCCAGGCCTTCGAGCTGGCTCGAGACCCGCAGCCACACCATGTTGGTCGACGGCTCGTCGACCTGGACGCCCTCGAGACCGGCCAACGCACTGGCCAGGTCTCGGGCGTGCTGGTGGTCGACCGCCAGCCGCTCGACGTGGTGGTCGAGCGCGTACTGCCCCGCCGCCGCCAGCACCCCGACCTGGCGCATGCCGCCGCCCAGCACCTTGCGCCAGCGCCGCGCGTCCTTGAGGAAGTCGCGGGTGCCCAGCAGCAGCGAGCCTGCCGGCGCGCCCAGCCCCTTCGACAGGCAAATCGAGACCGAGTCGAAGAGCGTGGCCAGGGTCTTCGGTTCCACGCCCAGCTTCACGGTGGCGTTGAAGAAGCGGGCGCCATCGAGGTGGGTGGCCAGGCCCCGGCGCCTGGCGAGCGCGGTGGCCTCACGCATGAAGGTCAGGGGCAGCGCACGGCCGCCGAAGGTGTTCTCGAGCGCCAGCAAGCGGGTGCGCGCGAAGTGGTCGTCGCGTGGCTTGATGGCCGCCTCGAGCCGCGAGAGCGCGATGGTGCCGTCAGGCTCGAGCTCGAGCGGCTGGGGCTGAATCGAGCCCAGCACCGCCGCCCCGCCGCCTTCGTGGGAATAGGTGTGCGCGTCCTGGCTGACCAGGTACTCGTCGCCGCGCTGACACCACGACATCAGCGCCGCGAGGTTGCACTGCGTACCGCTGGGGAAGAACAGCGACCCCTCGAAGCCCAGCCGCTCGGCCGCCGAGGCCTGCAGCCGGTTCACCGTGGGGTCGTCACCGAAGACGTCGTCGCCGACCTCGGCGCGCGCCATGGCCTCGCGCATCGCCGGGCCCGGGCGCGTGACGGTGTCGGAGCGCAGGTCGACGCGCATGGCGACGACTCACTTCGCCAGGGTGTTCTTCACGTAGGCGTAGAGGTCGGCCAGGTTCTGGTTGCTCAGCGCGGCGAAGCTGACCATCGAGGTGCTGGGCACGCCGTCGACCAGAATGCCGATGACCGTCTCGGCGTTGTTGGCCTTCACGTAGGCCACCATCGACTTGTTGTCGGTGCTGGCGGTGGTCGCATCGCCGGCCGGGCCGTGGCAACTGACGCACTGCTGCATGTACAGCGTCTGCCCGGTGGCGGCGACGCCGGTGAGGGCGGCGATGGTCTGCGCGCGGGTGGCCGGGGTGGCCGAACCGCACGAGGTCAACGCGAGAACCGACAGCGAGAGGAGGACGAGGGTCGTACGCATGGCCTGTCTTAAAAGCACGAGGCGCGGCGCGCATCAAACTCAACGACCGTCGTCGGCGCGGGCGGGGCGAACTTCCTCGAGCGCCCGCCACAGCGGCACCACCAGCCGTTCCTCGGGCCCCAGCTCGAGCGCGCGGGTGAAGCTGCGGGCGGCGTCGGCGCGTCGGTGCAGGTTTTCGGCCTGCAGGCGGCCCAGGGCGAAGAGGGCGGTGGGGGTGCGCGGGTCTTCGGGGTGGTGTTCGGCCACCTCGGCCAGCAGGGTCGCCGCGCGCGGGTAATCGGCCTCGCGCACCGCTTCGGCGGCGCTCTCGAGCAGCGCGTGCACCGGGTCGGGCGGCGGCGCGGGCTCGGCCACGGGCGCAGGCGTCGCTGGGCGGGGCATGGGCGGCACCAGGTGCGCGTGGGGGGCGGGGGCGGTGCGGCCCTGGGCCAGCAGGGTGTTGAGCGACGGGCGGGCGGCCGAGTCGGGCAGCGCCATCACCGCCAGCGCCCGGGTGGTGTCAAGCGTCGGGCCCTGGGTGCGCTGCCAGCCGACGACCAGCAGCGCGCCGGCGGCCACGCTGCACAGGCCAGCCACCGCCAGGCCGAAGCCCGAACCGCGCGCGGGAGCCACGCGCCGCGAGCGCTGAAGGCGGGCCCAGGTGCGCATCACCGCCGCGTCGCGGGGCGTGTCGGACAGCAGGGTCTTGACCGGGCGGGGAAGCGTCATGGCAGCTCCGGGGAAAGGTTGACGTGCGCCGAGATGAGGCGCTCGGCGGCGGCGATGTAACGCTTGGTGGTGGCCAGGCTCTTGCCCAGCGAGGCGGCCACCTCTTCCAGCTTCTCGCCTTCGACGTGGCGCAGCGACCAGGCCAACCGCTGCTCGGTGGGCAGCTTCTTCAAGACCGCGTCGAGTACCGCCAGTTCGCCGCGCGCTTCGACCGACAGCCCGTCGCGCGACTGCAGCTCGAGCGGCTCGGTGTGCAGCGTGTCGAGCCCCACCCACTGCAGCAGGCGGGCGCGGCGCAGGCGCTTGCGCACCAGGCTGACCGCGATGCTCAGGGCCCAGGCGCGGAACTGGGCGGGGTCGCGCAGTTGGCCCAGGCGCTCGAAGGCCACCAGGAAGGTGTCGTGCACCACGTCTTCGGCGGCGGCGGTGCTGCGCAACAGCCGGCTGGTGACGCTGATGAGGTCGTCGGCGTAGCGGCGGTAGAGCAGGCTCTCGGCCGCGCTCTCGCGGGCCCGCGCGCGCAACACCAACGAAGCGGTCGGCACGCCCTCGGGCAGTCTGGTCACGGTGGCCCGGGCAGGAGACGGCATCGGTGGAAGAGCCCTGGGTTCGGTGGATCAGCTCACGGGGTCGACGACTCCTGTGATTCTGCCCGGCTGGCGAAGTGGTTGCGAGGCCTCGGCCCTTCCATTAAAACGGACACCCGTCCATTTCCACGGAATACCAGAAGAGAGCCCCATGCGCGCCCAGACCATTCTCGAGACCATCGGCAACACTCCCCACGTGCGGTTGCAGCGGTTGTTCGGCCCCACCGCCGAGGTGTGGATGAAGCTCGAACGCGCCAACCCCGGCGCCAGCATCAAGGACCGCATCGCCCTGGCGATGATCGAAGACGCCGAAAAGAAGGGCCTGCTCACCAAGGGCTCGACCATCATCGAGCCCACCAGCGGCAACACCGGCATCGGCCTCGCCATGGTCTCGGCGGTGAAGGGCTACCAGGTGATTCTGGTGATGCCCGAGTCGATGACCGTCGAGCGTCGCCGCATCATGGCGGCCTACGGCGCGAAGCTGGAACTGACGCCCCGCGAGAAGGGCATGAAGGGCGCCATCGCCCGCGCCCAGGAACTGCTGGCCTCGACCCCCCACGCGTGGATGCCGCAGCAGTTCGAGAACGAGGCCAACATCGAGGTGCACAAGCGCACCACCGCGCAGGAAATTCTGAACGACTTCCCCGAAGGGCTCGACGCCATCATCACCGGCGTGGGCACCGGCGGTCACATCACCGGCGTGGCCGAAGTGCTCAAGGCGAAGTGGCCCGGCCTCAAGGTCTTCGCCGTCGAGCCTGCCAAGAGCCCGGTCATCTCGGGTGGCCAGAGCAGCCCGCACCCCATTCAGGGCATCGGTGCCGGCTTCATTCCCAAGAACCTGCACACCGCGGTGCTCGACGGCGTGATTCTGGTCGAAGCGCCCGACGCGTACGAGTTCGCCCGGCGCGCGGCGCGGGAAGAGGGCCTCTTCATCGGCGTCTCGTCGGGCGCGTCGCTGGCCGCGGTCAGCCAGAAGCTGCCCTCACTGCCCGCAGGCAGTCGCGTGCTGACCTTCTGCTACGACACCGGCGAGCGCTACCTGAGCGTGCCCGACTTCCTTCCCTGACGTTCACCCGCGTCGCGGCAGGAAGCGGCCGAGCACGTCTCTCAAGCTGGCCAACTGCACCGGCTTGGTGAGCGTCTCGTTCATGCCGGCGGTCAGGCACTCGGCCAGCTCCGAGGCCAGCGCCGAGGCCGTGAGCGCGACGATGGGCAGGGTGCGCGTGCGCTCGAGCGCGCGCAGGCGACGGGTGACCTCGAGCCCGTCGGGCTCGGGCATCTGCAGGTCCATCAACACCAGGTCGAAGGGTTCTCTGGCCAGCACGTCGAGCGCTTCCTGACCCGACGAGGCGGTCACCACCGTCTGCCCCAGCCGCTCGAGCAGCCCCGCGGCGACCCGCAGGTTGATGAGGTTGTCGTCGACCACCAGCACCCGGCCCGTGGCGAGCCCGTGCCCGGTCAGCGGCGTCGAGGGCGCGGGCGACGGCGCGTCGGCGATGGGCAGCTCGACCTCGAGCGTGAAGGTGCTGCCCTGGCCCGGCGCGCTGCGCACCGACAGGGTGCCGCCCATCTGCGCGGTGAGCGTCGACGAAATGGCCAGCCCCAGCCCCGAGCCCAGCACCGCGTCCGACGGGCGCAGTTGGCTGAAGGGCTTGAAGAGCTCGGCGACCTCGTCTTCGCGCATGCCCCGACCGTGGTCCTTCACCGAGAGCGCCAACAGCCAGCGTTCACCCCTGGCCGTGGCCATGGTCTTCACCTCGACCGGCCGGCCCTCGCCGAACTTGAGCGCGTTGCCGATGAGGTTGTGCAGCACCTGCCGCACCCGCACCGAATCGGCATGCAGCGAGAGCCCCGCTGGCAGCTCGAGCGAACTGGTCAGCGTCGAGCCCAGCGAGCGCGCGCGCGCCTGGTGCAACGCGACCACTTCGGTCACCAGGGCCTCGACGCGGAACGCGTGTGGCGCCATCTCGAGCCGACCGGCCTCGGCCTTCGAGAGGTCGAGCAGGTCGTTGATGAGCGCGAGCAGGGTGGCCCCGCTGCTCTGAATGACCTCGAGGTGTTCGCGGGTACGCGGCGGCAGGGGCTCGTTCAGGGCCAGCTCGCAGGTGCCCAGAATGCCGTTGAGCGGCGTGCGAATCTCGTGGCTGATGCTGGCCAGGAACCGCGACTTGGCCCGGTTGGCGGTCTCGGCGCGATGCCCGGCCTGGGTGAGCGCCCGCATGGCGCGCTCTCGGGAAAGCTGGGTCATCAGCCCCAGCAGGGCGATGGCTGGAATGAAGACCGCTGCGCGCGTGACCTGCGGCACCAGCGGCGTCGCGGGCTGCACGGGCTGGGCGATGGTCAGCGCCAACAGGCCCGCGGCGAGCGTGCACGAGAGCACCAGCCACCAGCGCCCCACCCGGCTGCCGGCCAGGAAGAAGGCCAGCAACGGGCCGAACGAGAGCCAGGCGATGGCCGAGAAGTCGTGCGTCTCGTAGCCGATCCACGTCCACAGAATCGTGTGGCAGGTACACAGAATGTTGGCGGTGACCGCGAACGACCCGGTGCGTCGCCAGGCCACCAGCGTGCCGACCATCAACGCCAGGCCTGCGCTCGAGGTGCCCACCTCGGCCCAGTGGCCGAACACGCCGTTGACCAGCGCCGAGGTCACGCACAGCAGCAACCCGGCGGGAAAGAGCCAGACCAGGACCCGCGCGCGCGCCTGCTCGTCTTCGCCTTCGAAGCGCAGCCGGTGCACGTTGGTGAGCTGCTCGAAGACGCTGGTGAGCGACATGGCCGGGGCACACCTTTGCGCCTTCGGGCGCGAAAGGGGAGTCGCGAGGTGAAGCGTGTCAGAAGCCGGTGGGTCGTTCCTGCACCACCTTCGACGCGCGCTCGAGCGCCAGCCCCACCCGGGCCAGCGTGCCTTCGTCGAAGAGTCTGCCGATGAGCGTCGGCCCGTGCGGCACGCGCCGCGGCGGCGAGAAGGTGGGCGGCGGCCGCTTCGGGTCGGGCGCCCAGTCGCTGCGGGCCTGCGCCACCTCGATGAAGCCGGTGCGCAGGGTGAGCGACGGGTGGCCGGTGGCGTTGGTGATGACCAGCGGCTCTTCACGCAGCGAGGGCACCAACAGCACGTCGACCTGCTCGAAGAGCTTCGCCACTTCCAGCGCGACCTTGCGGCGCAGGCGGTCGGCCTGCACGAAGTCGACCGCCGAGAGGAAGCGTGCCTGGCGCAACGAGTTGGGCCAGGCGTCGGGCACCTGCATCTTCAGCGCGTCGAGCGCGTGCGAGAGCGCCTCGGTCTCGAACGCCGCGGCCGCTTCGGCGAAGAGCGTCGTGTAGAGCGAGGCGTACGGCCAGTCGGGCAGCGCCACGTCGACCACCTCGAGCCCCAGGGAGCGCAAGGTCTCGACCGCCTGCCGCTCGACCGGCGTCGAGGGCGCCTCGCCCAGCCACTTCGGGAACACGCCGACCTTCAGACCCGCCACCTTCGCGGTCGCGTCGAAGTCGAGGTGGCTCGGCACGCACGCCACGTCATGGCCGTCGGGCCCCGAGATGGCGGCGAGCACCAACATGGTGTCTTCGACGGTGCGGCACATGGGCCCCAGCTTGTCGAGCGACCAGCACAGCGTCATCGCGCCGGTGCGCGGCACGCGGCCGAAGGTGGGCCGCAGCCCGGTCACCCCGCAGCGCACGCTGGGCGAGACGATGCTGCCCCCGGTCTCGCTGCCGATGGAAAAGCCCACCAGGCCCGCGGCGGTGGCGGCGCCCGGCCCGGCGCTCGAGCCCGACGAGCCCTCGTCGAGCAGCCACGGGTTCATGGTCTGCCCGCCGAACCACACGTCGTTGAGCGCCAGCGCGCCCAGGCTGAGCTTGGCGACCAGCACCGCGCCGGCCGCGTCGAGTCGCTTGACCACCTCGGCGTCTTCGGTCGGCACGCGGTGCTGGTGGAATTCGGCGCCCCAGGTGGTGGCGATGCCAGCGGTGTCGAGCAGGTCCTTCACGCCGTACGGAATGCCGTGCAGCGGCCCGCGCACGTGGCCCTTCGCGCGCTCGGCGTCGGCCTGCTTCGCCCGGCGCAGCGCGAGCTCGGGGGTGGCGGTGATGGTGCAGCGCAGTTGCGGTTGGAAGCGCTCGAGCCGCTCGAGGTACAGCCGGGTGAGCCGCTCGCTGGTCACCAGCTTCGCGTCGAGCCAGCGCGAGAGGTCGGTCACCGGCGCGAAGGCGAGGTCGGTGTCGCTCTTCGGCAGCGGGGGCACGGGCCCGGTCGAGCGCACGAAGCGGTCCTTCGCGGGCATGGTGATGCGGGCGGCGCTGGCCGGGTTCCACTGTGTGGCGGGGGCCAGCCCGGGCTCGAGCGTGAGGGTGCGCGGCCCGGTGCGGCGCTCGAGGTAGCCGGCCATCGAATTCCGCCAGTTCGAGGCCGCCTGGGCGCGCTCGGCCTCGGTCATGGTCAGTTGGAGCAGCTTCTCGGCTTCGGCGAAGGTGGCGCTGGTCACCTGGGGGCCCACGCCCGAGCCGGTGCCGAAGGCCGGCGGGGCCGCGCTCGAGACCACACCGGCGTCGATGGCGGGCGCGGCGCTGGCGGCGCGGGCGGCGGTGAGGGCGAGCGCAGTCTGGGTCAGGAACTCTCGGCGGGTGCGGGACATGGCCACGGTTACTACGAGCGCCCGGCGTTTCCCGCCACCCGGGCTTTTCAGGCGGCACGCACGCGCGACGCCCGGCTGAGCAGCACTTCGAGGGCCTGGCGGTCGACGCAGGCACCGAGCGCCGTGTCGGCCTCGACCTCGCCGCGAAGGACCAAGTCGTAGAGGCTCTGCTCGAAGCCGTGGGCCCGCGCGGCCGCCAGTTGGCTCGTCGAACCGGTGCGTACCGCTTCGCGCAGCGCGTCGGTGGCGCGCAGCACTTCCCACGCGAGCGTGCGGCCGCCGGTGACGTTGGCGACCAGTTGCTGGGCGAACACCCCGCGCAGCACCGAGGCCAGTTGGTACTGCAGCGGGGCGTGCCCCGCGGTCAGGCTCACCAGCTTCGAGACCGCTTCGACCGAGGTGTGGGCGTGCAGGGTACCGAGCACCAGGCGGCCTCGGTCGGCGAGCGCCACCGCTTCGGCGAGCGTCTCGGGGTCGTCGAGGCTGCCCACGCCGAGCAGGTCGTGGTCGAGGGTGCGGGCCTGCGCCAGGCCCGCGGTGAACGACTCGACGTGGGTGCCGACCTCGAGCTGCTGGGCCAGGCCTCGGCCGGGCGAGAGCACGTACTCGATGGGCGATTCGACGAGGCAGACCGAGGCGGCGCGCGTGTCGAGCACCGCCTGGGCGAGCGCGGCGAGCGAGGTGGTGGTGCCGTGGCCGGCCGCGCCGCAAATCACCCACAGCCCGTGGCCTTCGAGCCCCGTGGCCAGCGCGGGAGGCAGCCCCAGCGACTCGAGCGAGCCGACCTGGCGGGGCAAGGCGCGCACGACCACGGTCAGCCCGCCACGGCTCTCCTGCGCGTGCACGTGGAAGACAGAGTCTTTGGAGACGCACGAGAAGTCGAACCGCGGGTGTTTGAGCACCAGCTCGCGCGCCGGGGCCGGGGCCAGGCTGGTCAGCGCTTCGCGAATCTGCGCGACCGTGAAGGGGCCCACTTCGGCCAGGGGAATGAGGGCGCTGCCCACACGCACGAAGGCGGGCTGCCCCGGCGCCAGGTGGAGGTGCGTCGCGCGGCGGGCAGGCAGCTCGGCAATGACCTGCACCAGCGAGCCGGTGGGCAGGTCACGCAGCACGGGCGGAGGCGTTTCGATGGCGCTGGCACTCGAGTGCACCGGCGGGTCGATGGCCCGCACCACCACGCGCAGCTCGGGGCCCTTGAGGTCCATCGACACCCGTACCGCGCCCCTGGGGCACTCGTAGCTGAAGGTGATGGGCTCGCCCGCCAGCAGGCGTTGCGAATGGTCGGGCGGCACCAGGTCGGCGAAGAGCAGCAGAATCTGCCCGGTCCTCAGGGGTTGGCGGAAGACGCCGATGTCGGGGGTGCCGGGCTCACGGTAGTGGCCGGTGGTGTTGCTCTCGAGGTGGAGCTCGGCGCTGGGGTGCGCGAAGAGGTGCTCGACGATCTGATCAAGCCGGGGCATGGCCGCGCTCGACTGCAAGGCGCGAACCCGACGCAAGGCGTTGCAAGTACTGTTCGTGTCGGGCGTGACCCACGGGTGTGTGGGCGGTGCTGCGACGTCAGGGTGACCCGCCGTCGGTGGCCGCGGGGCCGAGCACCGAGCGAATGCGCTCGAGCCGCTGCACGCCCAGCGCGCGCTTGCGGGTGAGCGCCTCGTATTCGGCGCGCGCGGGCGCTTCGTCGTGACCGACCAGCGCTTCGAGGCGCTCGTCGATGGCGGTCAGCTCGTCTTCGAGCAGCACCGGTTGCACGTTGCGCGCGCGCCCCTGGCCCAGGCGGTTTTCGGTGGCCACCGGCACGCCGTGCACCGCGCTGATGCGGGCGCTCGAGCGACCGACCTTTTCGAGCGAGAGTTCGAGCAGCACGCTGTCACGCTTGCGGCCGGCGGCGTCGTCGAAGTCCTGGTTCGAGACCAGGTTGCCCAGCGAGAAGGCCACCAGCCCGCGCGTGCCGTCGGGGCGGGTCAGCCATTCCACCGCCTGCAGCACGTGGGGGTGTGTGCCGATGACCGCCAACGCGCCAGCGTCGACCAGCGCCTGGGCCAGCGCGCGGTCGTCGGGCGAGGGGGTGAGCTGGTACTCGTT
Source organism: uncultured Myxococcales bacterium (assembly GCA_903911905.1). GTDB lineage: Bacteria > Myxococcota > Myxococcia > Myxococcales > Myxococcaceae > Xiheilimnobacterium > Xiheilimnobacterium phototrophicum. Next base: position 5,099 of record CAIWFK010000220.1, on the reverse strand, counting down.
GCCCCAGTGCACCAGCACCAGCACCGCGTCGACGGTCTGGGCCAGCTCGCGCACCTGGGCGCTGACCTGCTCGACCGAATGGCTGCCGACGATGGGCACGGCCGGGTAGGCGACCACCGGCACGTGGGGGCGGGCGGGGTCCTTCTGGTTGTTGCCACCGTTGAGCCAGCGGGTGAAGGCCAGCAGTCCCAGGCGCACGCCGTGGCGCTCGAAGACCAGCGGGGTCCACGCGGCGTCTTCGTTCAGGTCGGCGCCGGCCGAGCCCAGCCCGACCTGGCGCAGGAACTCACGCGTCGAACCGATGCCCTCGAGGTGTTGGTCGAGGCAGTGGTTGTTGGCGAACGTGGCGGTGGTGACCCCCGCGCGCTTGAGCCCGTCGAGCAGGGTCGGCGGTGCGCTGAAGACCTTCTCGCCGACCTCGGGGTGGGCGAGGGTCACCACCGGCGTCTCGAGGTTCACCACCGCGAAGTCGTGGCGCTTGAAGACTGGAGCCAAGGGGCCGAACACGTGGTCCCACCCGGCGTTGTTCAGCGTCGCACCGCGCTCGTCGCGGCGATCGTGCATCTGCGCGACGAACTTCACCGGGTCGTGGGGAATGACGTCGCCCCCGAAGACCAGCGTGACGTGGCCGGGCGTCTGCGTGAGGACCAGCGTGAGCGACCAGGCGAGGAGCATCGGCCAGGGGGAGTATGCCCGGGTGGGCGTCGGGCGCACGAAAGCGGCGGTGCGCTGCGGGTCGTCGCTGCGTGCGGGAAGTGAAGGATGGGCGTCGCCGTCGCACTGGGCCGGGCGATCGGCGAGCGCAGAGGGGTCTGGGAGGCGTGGCTCGCAGGTAGGCCGCACCGACGGTGTGCGGGAGCCGCCCACGGAAGGTCGGCCGTGATTTGGAGTCAGCCGCACCGAACTCCAACCGTCGGCGCTGCTCACCGCGTGGTGAGCACCACCTTCCCGCGCGCGCGTCGGGTACCGAGGTGTCGCTGTGCGGCGGCGATGTCGGCCATCGGCACCACCCGGTCGATGACGGGGGCGATGGAACCCGCGCTCGCCCACGCCGCGAGCTGCTCGAGGTCGGCTCGGCGCGAGCGCACCAGCACCAGCCTCGCCCGCTGCGACGAGAAGCGGCTGCCCAGTTGGGAGGCCAGCACGTGGAGTTTGGGCACGGTCGAGACCCAGGTCCCCGAGGGCGTCAGCACGGCACGGCAGGCCGCGAAGCGCTGGTTGCCGAAGACGTCGAAGACCACGTCCACGGGGGCCGACACCGACGTGGCGCGGCTGGTTGCGTAGTCGATGACCTCGTGCGCACCGAGCGAGCGCACCAGCTCCGCATTTCGCGCGCTGGTCACCGCGACGACGTGAGCGCCGAGCAGCCGTGCCAGTTGCACCGCGAAGGTCCCCACGCCGCCCGAGGCACCGTTGATCAACACGCGCTGCCCTGGCTCGAGCCGCCCCTCGTCTCGCAACGCCTGGAGCGCCGTGAGCGCCGCCAGCGGAATGGCCGCGGCTTGTGGGTGCGCCAGCGCCGCCGGCTTCTTCGCCAACTGGTCGGCCTCGACCACCACCTGTTCGGCGACCGCTCCGCCAGCCCACGCCTGAATCATGCCGAACACCTCGTCGCCCGCCGCGAGGCCTTCGACGCCTGAGCCAATCGCGCGCACCACCCCCGACCAGTCGTAGCCGACCCGCATCGGGAAGCGCTGGCCCGAGAAGAAGCGCAGCTTTCCCGCTCGCGTCAGCACGTCCTTGGGGTTGAGCGCGGCGGCGAACACGTCGACCAGCACCTGCCCACGGCCTGGCGTCGGCGTGGGGCGTTCGACGACCGACAGCACCGACTCGTCTCCGAAGCGCTGGTACTCCACGACCTTCATGAAGGTGCAGATAGCGGGCTCGGGCCCTGGACGCAGCCGCTCTTTCCCCTCGGCGAGTCCGCTCGTCGTCTCGGCCGTCACGAAAGCCTCGCTCATCGATGGCTTCGCCGACCAGCCTCTCGGGCCGACGGCTGGGGACCGAACCATCACCGTCTTCTCGAAAACGCCACCGTCGACGTCCCGCGCCGCGACACACCTTTCTGGCGACCGACTTGTGCGCACTGCAGCCGACGGTTAACTCGCCCGGCATGCTCCAACTGCTCGCGGTGTGCGCTTCCCTGCAGGTCCTCGCAGCCGCGCCGATTCAGGTGTCGGTCGATCTCACGCAGGCGCCGCGCCGGCTGTTGGCCAGCGAGTTGACCTTCCCGGTCGCGCCAGGCCCGGTGACGCTGGTGTACCCCAAGTGGCTGCCCGGTGAGCATTCGCCCTCGGGGCCGGTGACCGACCTCACGGTCACCTTCTTCGCCGGCGGCAAGCAACTGCCCTGGCACCGCGACGCCGAAGATCTCTACGCCTTCTCGCTCGAGGTGCCCGCGGGCGTCACCGAGCTCAAGGCGAAGCTGGTGGTGATTTCTCCGCCGCCCGGCGTCACCACCTTCCTTTCCAGCGCCGCGACCAGCGCGAACCTGGCGATGCTGAACTGGAACGAAGTGGTGCTGGCGCCGAAGGGCGCCGCCGCCGCGGCCCTTCAGTACAAGCCCGCGCTCAAGCTGCCGACGGGCTGGAAGTGGGCCTCGGCGATGACGGGCACGGGGCAGGGCAGCGTCAGCTTCACCCCGGTCTCGCTCGAGACGCTGGTCGATTCTCCAGTGCTCACCGGCGCGAACCTCGAGGTCACGCCGCTGGGCACGCTCGACGGCGCGCCGGTGTCGTTCGCCGTGGCGGCCGAGACGGCGGGCGAGTCGAAGCTGCGCGCCGAGGACCTCGCGGCGCTCAAGCGCCTGGTCGATGAGGAAGGCGCGCTCTACGGCGCCCGCCACTTCGACCACTACACCTTCCTGCTGACCGCCAGCGACGAAGTGCCTTCGACGGGCATCGAGCACCACCAGTCGAGCGACAACCGGCTGCCCGGCCAGACCCTGGTCGACGAGGAGATCGGTCACGCCGAGCTGGTGCGGCTGCTGGCGCACGAGTCGACCCATTCGTGGAACGGCAAGTTCCGGCGCCCGGTGGGTCTGGCCACGCCCGATTACCAGGCCGCGATGCACACCGAGCTGCTCTGGGTCTACGAAGGCCTCACCCAGTACCTGGGGCACCTGTTGACCACCCGTTCCCGCGCGTGGGACGTCGCGACCCAGCGCGACAACCTGGCGCTGGTGACCCAGCGGCTGCGCGACCACCGCGGCCGCGCGTGGCGCTCGCTCGAAGACACCGCCACCTCGGCGCCCTTCCTCTATTTCGCCCGCAAGGACTGGGCTGGCCTGCGCCGCGAGGTCGACTTCTACGAAGAGGGCGAGCTGCTGTGGCTCGAGGTCGACCTCACCCTGCGCGAGAAGTCGGGCGGCGCGAAGAGCCTCGACGACTTCGTGCGCGCGTTCCATGGCGGCCCCAGCACCAGCCCGCAGGTCAAGCCCTACACGCTCGACGAGGTGGTCACCACGCTCGAGGCCATCGTGCCCTTCGACTGGAAGACGCTGTTGCTGACCCGCGTGCAGTCGTTCACCGCCGACCCGCCGATGGACGGGCTGACGAAGGCCGGCTGGAAGCTGGGCTTGAGCACCAGACAGCCCGAGCTGCTCAAGGCGTTCGAGAAGGAAACCAAGGAAATCGACCTCACCGCGTCGGTGGGGGTGATGGTCGACGCCGAGCACTTCGCGCTCATCGACGTGATGCCTGGCTCGCCGGCCGACAAGGCGGGGCTGGCGCCGGCCATGAAGCTGGTGGCGGTCAACGGCCGAAAGGTGACTCCGGAGCGGCTGACCGCGGCCATCGAGCAGACGAAGAAGGGCGGCGCGCTGGTGTTCCTGGTCGAGAACGCCGATACCTTCGCCTCGTACACCGTGGTCTACAAGGACGGCCTGCGCTGGCCGACGCTCGAGCGGTTGCCCGGCGTGCCCGACGGGCTCGAAGCGGTCTACGCGCCGCGCGCAGCACATTGAAACCCCACCAGAAACGGCGCTGATGGTCGGTGCTGATCGACCTTGCCACCCACAAAACCCGGTGCTACCTGCCGCCGGCCATGAGCGCTTCTGTCTCGACCACCGGACGCATCACCCAGATCCTTGGCCCTGTCGTCGACGTGGAGTTCCCGCCGGGCGGCCTGCCGCAGGTCTACGACGCCCTCAAGGTGACCAACCCGGGCATCTCGAACCAGCCCGACAACCTCACGGTCGAGGTCGCGCAGCACCTCGGTGAGAACACCGTGCGCTGCATCGCGATGGACACCACCGACGGTCTGGCGCGTGGCGCGGTGGTCAAGAGCACGGGCGCTCCGATTCAGGTGCCGGTCGGCCCCACCACGCTCGGCCGCATTCTGAACGTCATCGGCGAGCCCGTCGACGAACTCGGCAAGGTCGCCGCGACCAAGACCTACCCCATTCACCGCAAGGTGCCCGCCTTCACCGAGCAGAGCACCAAGGTCGAGATGTTCGAGACCGGCATCAAGGTCATCGACCTGCTCTGCCCGTTCACCCGCGGCGGCAAGATCGGCCTCTTCGGCGGCGCCGGCGTCGGCAAGACGGTGCTGCTGCAGGAACTCATTCGCAACGCCGCCATCGTCAAGGGCGGCTTCTCGGTGTTCGCCGGCGTCGGCGAGCGCACCCGCGAGGGCAACGACCTCTGGAAGGAATTCCAGGAGGCCGACGTGATCTCGTGCGAGAAGGACGGCAAGCACATCAAGTACGACGACAAGGGCCTGCCGACGCTCATTCCCGGCAAGTCGCAGTGCGTGCTGGTGTACGGCCAGATGAACGAGCCGCCCGGAGCCCGCGCCCGCGTCGCGCTCTCGGCCCTCAGCATCGCCGAATACTTCCGTGACGAAGAAGGCAAGGACGGGCTGCTCTTCGTCGACAACATCTTCCGTTTCACCCAGGCCGGTTCGGAAGTGTCGGCGCTCCTTGGCCGCATTCCGTCGGCCGTCGGTTACCAGCCCACGCTGTCGACCGAGATGGGCGCGCTGCAGGAGCGCATCACCACCACCACCAAGGGCTCGGTCACCTCGGTGCAGGCCGTGTACGTGCCCGCCGACGACCTCACCGACCCGGCGCCGGCGACGACCTTCGCCCACCTCGACGG
>CAIWFK010000219.1 GCA_903911905.1 uncultured Myxococcales bacterium | reverse complement strand
CCGCCTGGAAGCCATCGTCGTGACCGGCCACCGTCAAGGTACGCGCCCCGAACGCGCCCGCGGCACTGACGACCGACAGGCCACCGTCGTCGAGCAGCGTCACCTGCGCCACCCGACCGCCGTCGACGTCGTACGCGTACAGCACGCCGGTCGAATCGCTCACCAGCACGTCGGCCTGGTTGATGGTACCGCGAGAGATCAGCCCGCCCTGCGTCCACGAGCGAAGGCCCCCAGCCACCAGCAGGTCGACCGAGCCATCGGGCGAGAGCACCACGCCCTCGCGGGGCGCCTCGAACGCCAGCCGTTCGAGCACTTCGCCGGTGACCTGGGAGCGGTATTCGAAGCCCCCGTCGAAGCGCACCAGCACGCCACGCCCGCCCACGTGCCAGACCTCGTGGGCCAGCCCGTCGTCGAAGGGCGCCGCGAAGCGCTCGAAGCCGGTGGTGGTGTAAGAGACCAGCGCGCAGGTGGTGCCCGCATCGAACCCGCCGTCGGCTCCGGCATCGGCGCCCGCGTCGACCGGCAGCCCACACAACGGCAGGTAGACCGCGACGTCACTGGCCAGCAGCGGCGCGCTCCCTTCGAAGGTGCCCGGCAACCGCGCCGACCAGGTCGGCTGCCAGTCGCCCGCGTCGGGGCGCTCGCACACGTGATTCCGACACGCCCCTTCGGGCTCGCAGGCCAGGCCATTGCCGCACGGCGTACCGTCGGGCGTGGCGATGCTCATGCAGTGCCCGCTGCGGCAGATGCTGGCGGTCGCGCAGTCTGCGGGCCCACACAGGGTGTCGTCGGGCGCGTCGGCCTGGCCGCAGCCGCTGACCGGGTCGCACGCCGCCACCTTGCAGGGGTCGGTGGGCGCGGGGCACCTGCGGTCGACGTGCACGCAGCCCCCCATCATCGAGCACCCGTCGACGGTGCAGGCGTTGGCGTCGTCACAGGTTCGCGCGACCCCCAGACACTGGGTGGCCTTGCAGCGCCCCTGCTCGAGGCAGATGTTGCCCGGGTCACAGGGCGAATCGTCGGGCAGCGGTGATTCGACGCAGGCGTCGAGCCCCAGGTCGTAGACCGACCTCACGCAGGGGCCCGACGGCGTGCAGGGCGGCGGGCGAACGCCCACGCCGTGCAGCGCCACGGTGGTCGACTTGCCCCCCGCAGAAAGCGTCAGCGTGCCGGTGGCCTCGACGTTGCTCGCCACGAAGGTCACCGGCAGCTCGACCGTACCGCCGCCGGGAATCTCGACCGAGGCATCGAGCGCGAAGGGCGCGTCGGCGGTGGCCTGCACGGTGATGGCGCCCACGCTGGTCGGTGAGAGCGTCACCGGCAGGCTCTTGCGGCCGCCCTCGAGCACGCGCCCGAACTCCAGCGAATGGGGGTCGACCATGAAGCCCAATTCGATGGGGTTGACGACGGTGCCACAGCGGCACGCGGCAGACATCGAAAGCACCAGGGCGACGACGGTCAGACGCTTCATGGGGTACGCGCACCGGCCGTGGCGTGACCCAGCATACTCACTCGTCGTCGACGTCGCTCGGGTGGTTGCGGTACTGCGCCAGCGCGGGGCGGAGCACCACGGTGCAACTGGCCAGGGCCACCGCCACCACCACGCCGTAGAGCAGCGGTCGCGAGGGCTTGGCGCGCCAGGCCCACAGCCGTTCCTGCCGACGCTGGAAGCGCGGAGCCGATTCGTATTCGTGCCACGCCTGGTCGCGCATCAACTGGCCGGCGCCGTCGTCGCCCAGGCCATCGAGCGCCCGCGCCAGGAGCACCCGCCCTTCGACCGTGCCCCGGCGAAGCGTCACCAGGGCCTCGAGCGCTGCGCGCGCCTTCGCGAAGTCTCCACGCGCCAGCCGGCTGCGGCCCAGCACGAGGTCGATTTCGCCGACGCGGAAGTCGTGGTCGAGTTCTTGCGCGTGGGCCAGCAGCTTCTCGCCCTGCTCGACGAAGCCGGCACCGAGGCACGCCGCGCCCATCACGAACACGGTCTGCACGTCGTCATCGCCGCGCTCGAGGTTGGGCTTGAGCACCTCGACCGCCTTCGCGAACTGCCGCCGCTCGATGAGCAGGCCCGCCAGCTCGAGCCGCGCCGGCCCGTCGTGGGCGTTGGCGCGAATGGCCCGCTCGAGCGCGCCCGCGCGCTGCCACCGCTTCACCCAGCGCAGCGGGTCGGGCAGCAACCCCAGCGTGAAGCGGTCGGCCACCACCCAGAACCCGAGCAGGAAGACGGCCGACCCCAGCGGGCTGCCGGTGAGCGCACTCAAGATGATCCACTGCAGGTAGGTGTTCATCGCGCGCTCTCGAGCGTGACCCCCAGCAGGAGCCCCGAGTGCAAGGCTTCTACATCAACCGCGCGCTCACCGCCGAGTGCACGTCGAACCCGGCCTCGGTCAGCGCCAGGCGCCCGTCGAGCTCGCGGGCCAGCCCGTGTTCGACCAGCATGGCCACCGTCTTCTCGCGCTCGGCGGTGGGCTGCGCGAAGTCGCGACAGAGCGCCCACAGGTCGACCCCCGACACCAGGCGCAGCCCCATCGCCACCCGCTCTTCGAATTGCTCGAGCGGGGTGAGCACCTCGTGGGTCGCCTGTGGCAGAGCGCCCGCTTCGACCTGGGCCAGGTACTGCTCGGCGCTGCGGTGATTCGACCAGCGTACCCGGCCTTCGGCCAGCGGCAGGGTCCCGGTCGCGCCCACGCCCAGGGCCAGGTAATCGCCGCCGGTCCAATAGAGCGAGTTGTGCCGCGAATGACGGCCCGGCCGCGCGTAGTTCGACACCTCGTACCGCTCGAGCCCGCTGGCGGCGTACACCTCGCGCACCACGCGCTGCATGCGCACCACCTCGTCGTCCACCGGCAGGCTGACCTCGCCGCGGCGCAACTGTCTGGCCAGCGGCACCTCTTCGGCGAGCGACTCGCGATCGAGCGTCAGCGCGTAGGCCGAGAGGTGCTCGGCGCCCAGCGCAGCGGCCTGCGTGGCGTCGGCCTCGACCTGGGCCACGGTCTGCCCGTGCACGCCGTAGATGAAGTCCATCGACACGTTGTCGAACCCGGCGGCGCGCGCCGCGGCGAAGGCCCGCAGGGCGGTGGGGCCATCGTGCGCGCGCCCCAGCGCCGCCAGCGTCGAGGGGGTGAAGCTCTGCACGCCCATCGATAGGCGGGTGACGCCGGCCGCGCGGTAGGCCGCGAAGCGCTCGAGGTCGGCCGCCCCGGGGTTGGCCTCGAGGGTGACTTCCACGCCCTGGGCCAGTGACAACCGGCTCGCCAGGCGCTCGAGCAGCCGCGCCACCAGCGGCGGGCTCCACAGCGAGGGCGTGCCGCCGCCGATGAAGATGGAGTCGACCGGTGGAGGGACCGAAGGCCACACCGCCAGCCGGAGCTCGAGCTCACGCAAGACCGCGTCGGTGTAGCGAACCTCGGGCACCGTCTTCGCCGCGATGGAAGCGAAGTCGCAGTACGGGCACTTCGACAGACAGAAGGGAAAGTGCACGTACACGCCGAAGCGCGCGGCCGACAAGCCGGTGCGGGGGTCGACGGGCCCGGCCATCACTTCCTGGGGGGAGCGGCGGCGGCCTTGAGCTGCGCTTCGAGCTTGGCCACGCGCGACTTGAGCGACGCGGCCGCTTCGATGGCGGTCTCGGCCGACATCAGCTTCTTCTTCATCGCCGCGTTCTCGGCCTTCACTTTCTCGAGCTCGGCGGCATCGGCGCCACCCAGGCCCGGGTTGGTGACGTCGGGGTCGACGTCGCGGGCGGCGGCCAATTCGGCGGTCAACTGGCTGACCTGCAGCTTCAACTGAATTTCCTGGGCCTGCAGGTGCCCCAGTTCCTGCTCGGCGACCTTGAGCCCGCTGACCTTCATCTCGAGCTCGGCGACGCGGGCCTCGGCGGCCTTCAGCTTGCCGTCCGACGCGGTGCTCGCACCGGCCTTCGAGGCCAGGTCCTTCGCGCGCGATTCGGCCTGCGAGGCGCGGGCTTCCTGCTGGGCGGCGCGGGTCTCGGCAGCCTTCACCCGTTCCAGCGTTTCCTTCAGCCGGTTCTCGGCGTTGATGGCCCGCAGCTCGGCGGCCTGCCGCATTTCGTCGAGCTCGGCCGACTCGCTCTGCGAGGTGGTGGCCAGCTTGGTGGCCTTCTCTTCGGCGGCCTTCAGTCGCGCCTCGAGCTGCCCCTGGCGGTGGGTCAACTGCTCGTTCTTCGCGCGCAGTTGCACCGCTTCGGCTTCGAGCTCGTTGTTGCGGGTGTCACTCGACTGCAGCGCCGACTGGGTGGCCTCGGCGTTGCCGCTGGCCTCGGCGAAGCTGGTCTGCAGGGTAGCGACCTGGTCGCGCAGCGCGGCCAGCTCGGCTTCGTGGGCCTGGCCGGTCGCCGCCGCCGCCACCTGGTGCTCTTCGGTGAGCGCCCGTTCGCGGGCGTTGGCCTCGCCCAGTTGCGATTCGAGGTGCGCCGAGCGGGCCTGCAGGGTCTGCAGTTGCTGCTGCAACGAGCCCAGTTGGTTGCGGGCCACGGTCTGCGTCTCGCGCAGTTGGGCCTCGAGCGCCTCGACGCGGGCCTGGGCGCCGCGGGTGGCGTCGTCGAGCTCGCCCTTGAGCCGGGTGGCGGTCAGTTGCGCCTGGGTCAGTTGCCCTTCGAGCGCCGAGACCTGCTGCAGCCGGGTCGAGAGCTGCTGCTGCGAGAGGTCGCGCTCCTGCTTCGCTTCGGCGGCGGCGGCCTCGAGCTCGGCGATGCGCGCGGTCGACTGCTCGAGCGTGCTCTTGCCCCACTCGTGCTCGCTCTCGAGCGCCGCCAGCTTCTGGGTCAGTTCACCCAGTTGCTGCTCGGAGGTGCCCGAGCGCTGCCGCAGCGCCTCGAGCTCGAGCAGGGTGGCGTCGCTCTCGCCCTTGAGCAGCTCGCGCGCGGTGACGGCGGCCGAGAGTTCGGCCTCGAGCTCGCTGACCTTCTGCGAGAGCGTCAGGCATTCCTGCGAGAGCTGCTCGGCCTGCTCTTCGAACGCGCCGCGGTTGCCCTCGACCTCTGCGGTGTGGGCGGCCAGTTCGGCGATGCGGTCCTGCGCGTGCGAGAGCGCTTCCTTGGCACCGATGAGCTCGTCGGCCAGTTGCTCGCGGGTGCTGCGCTCGTCTTCGAGCCGCAGGTTGGCGTCGCGCAGCGCCTGCTCGACTTCGGCCAGGGCGTTGGTCAGGTCCTTCCGCTCGGCGTCGGCTTCGGCCAGCCGCGCGACGAGGTCGTCCATCTTCTTCTCGGCCACGTCGGCACGGACCGTGTCCTTTTCCAGCATGTCCTTGAGCAGCTGGATCTGCTGGGGAAATTCGGCGGCGCGGGCCAGCTCACCTGCCGCCTGCTCGAGCTGCAGCTTCATCGCCGTGGCCGAGACCCGCAGCAACTGGGCTTCGTTGTCGACCGCGCCATAGAGGGCGCGCGCCCGGGCCAGCGCCTCGTCCTTGGCCTTGATGATGGTGCGGAAGGTCTTGAGCCGCTCTTCGGCATCGGCACCAGCGGGCAGCCGCGGCTCGGGCGGCTCCTGGAAGGGGTCGGTGCCCGGCGGAGGCCGCGCCACCGTCGGCGGCAGTTGCGCCACGCCCGGTGAGGTGGCGGTCTTGGTGCGCTGCGGAGAGGCGCCGGGCGGCGGAATGGTGCGGGTGACGGGGCGGGCCCGCAGGGGGTCGACGATGGCGCCCGACGCCGGCGTGGGCGGAACGGCAACCGGGGCCGCAGGCAGCGCACCGGTCCGACGTGGCGGCAGCGGCGGAGGCGCCGTGCCGGGCTTGCCAGCGGGGGCACCGGTGGCCGCACCGAACGCACCCGTCGCCGGCCCAGGCGGGTTCGAGGCCGCCGGAAACGCACCGGTCGCCTTGGCGGCGGGGGGCGCGAACAGGGGCTCGTCCTCGTCGTTGAGCTCGTCGCGAAGCTCGAGGAGCTGATCCGACTCGTTGGTGGACAAGACGAAACGAGCCTAGCGCCGGTCACGCCGAAAGAGCGAGTTTCCTCTCGGTTGCTGTACGGTCGCCCCAACATGACCACACGGTTCCGCCTGCCCAATGGCCTCACGGTGGTGTTCCACCCCCAGCACACCGCGCCCGTGGTGGCCTTTCAGGTCTGGGTCAAGGTCGGCAGCGCCGACGAAACCAACCGCGAGGTGGGCCTGGCGCACCTGCACGAGCACATGCTCTTCAAGGGCACGGCCACGCGCGGGCTGGGCGAGATCGCGCGCACGGTCGAGGCCCACGGCGGCGAAATCAACGCGTGGACCAGCTTCGATCAGACCGTCTACCACGTGGTCATGGCCAGCCGGCACGCGCGCGCCGGGCTCGACGTGCTGGCCGACGCGGTGCGGAACTCGGCCTTCGACGCGGGCGAGCTTTCCCGCGAAATCGAAGTGGTCTGCGAGGAAATCAAGCGCAGCCTCGACATGCCGTCGCGACGCGCGAGCAAGGCGCTCTTCCAGACCGCCTTCCGCACCCACCCCTATGGCCGCCCGGTCATCGGCTTCGAGCCCGAGGTGCGCGCCCACACCCGCGAGGGCGTGCTGGCCTTCTTCCACGCGCACTACCAGCCCTCGAACATGGTGCTCTCGGCGGTGGGCGACCTCGACGAGGCCTCGCTGCGCACCTGGGTCGAACAGGCCTTCGGTGGAGACTGGGGCCGCGCCACCGTCACCCCCACGCCGCGCCCGGTCGAACCGCCGCTCGAGGGCCTGCGGGTCGCGCTCAGCCAGGACGCGGTGAAGGAAGCGCACGTGCACCTGGCCTTCCCCATTCCCGGGGTCGACCACGACGACACCGCGCCGCTCGACGTGCTGGCCATGCTCGCCGGTCAGGGCGACTCGTCGCGCCTGGCGCTCGAGGTGCGCCGCAAGCGCGCGCTCGCCAAGGACGTCAACGCCTGGGCGTGGACCCCGAAGGAACCGGGGCTCTTCGGCGCCTCGCTGGTCGCCGCGCCCGAGTCGGTGGCCGAGGCGCTGCGCGAGACGGTGAAGGTGCTGGCCTCGTACACGGTGGGCGAGGTCGACCCGGGCGAGCTCGAGACGGTCAAGGCGCTCATCGAGGCCGAAGCGGTGTACCAGCGCGAGGTGGTGCAGGGGCTGGCGCGCAAGCTGGGCTACTACGAAGCGGTGGCCGGCGGCCTCGAGCGCGAGGCGCGGTATTACGAGGCCATCTCGCAGGTCACGCCGCAGATGATTCGCCAGGTGGCGCAGCGATACTTCCGCTTCGACCGAGCGGTGGTCACCGGGCTGTTGCCCGACGAGGCGTGCCTGACCGAAGCCCAGGTGCGGCAGACCTTCGAGCAGGCCCGGCACGAGCCGCCGCAGACGCTGCCGCCGCGCAAGGTGGCCTACGCCAGCGGCGTCACGCTCTTCGCCGGTGGGGTGTCGAAGGCCCGCGCCGGTCAGACGGTCACGACGCTGGCCAGCGGCGCCACCGTCATCGTGCGGGAAGAACGCGCGGTGCCGCTCTTCGCGGTGCGCGCCACCTTCGAGGGCGGCGTGCGCTACGAGACGCCCGAGACCAACGGCGTCACCACCCTGCTCTCGCGCACCATCACCCGCGGCGCGGGGTCGCTCGACGCCGAACAGGTCAGCCACCTCATCGACTCGCTGGCCGGCTCGGTGGGCGCCATCGCCGGGCGCAGCTCGATGTCGCTGCGCGGCGAATTCCTCTCGCGGCACTTCGACCGGGGCTTCGAGCTCTTCAGCGACGTGCTGACCCAGCCCACCTTTCCCGAGGCCGAGGTCGAACGCGAGCGCGCGCAACTGCTGCAGGACCTCGCCTCGCGCGACGACCGGCCCAGCTCGCTGGCCTTCGAGCTGTTCGGCAAGACGCTCTTCCAGGCGCACCCCTACCGCTTGAGCCCCCTGGGAGAGCGGGCCAGCGTCGAACGGCTGAACCCGGCCTCGCTGCGCCACTACCACCAGTCGGCGATGCGCAGCGACCAACTGACCCTGGTGGTGGTGGGCGACGTCGACACCGACGAGGTGCTGGCCCGCGCCGACGCGAAGTTCGGCCGCGCGCCCCAATCGCCCCGCCCGGTGGTGGTGGTACCGCAGGAACCGGTCGGGCCCTTCGCGCGCGAAGCGCACCGCCCCCTGCAGAAGGCGCAGACCCACCTGTTGCTGGGCTTCCCCGGGGCGAAGGTGAGCGACCCCTGGCGCCGCGAGCTCGAGGTGCTGCAGACCATTCTGAGCGGCCAGAGCGGCCGGCTCTTCCTCGAGCTGCGCGACAAGCGCTCGATGGCGTACTCGGTGTCGGCGGTGATGATGGAAGGGCTCGACCCGGGGTACTTCGGCGTCTACCTCGCCACCAGCCCCGAAAAGGTCACCGACGCGCTGGCGGGAATGCGGCACGAATTGACCCGGCTGACCCAGGAACTGGTGACCGAGGCCGAGCTGCGCGGCGCCCAGGAGCACCTCATCGGCACCCACGACATCGGCCTGCAGCGCAACGGGGCCCGCGCCGGGGTGATGGCGCTCGACGTCTGCTACGGCCGCGCGCCCGACGCGTACCTGACCTACGGCCGCGACGTCGCCGCCGTGACCCGCGAGCAGGTGCGCGAGGTCGCGCGGCGGGTCATCGACTTCCAGCGCTCGGCGCTCGCAGTCGTGGGACCGGCCCGCCAGACCTGATACGGTGGAAGGCACGCATGCGTTGGCTCACCCTTCTCGCGCTCGCAGCCTCGGCCTGCAGCCTGGCGACCCAGTTCGACCCCGAATCGCAGCCGTGCGACCTCGCTGCCCCGGCGGCGCAGCAGTGCCTGACGGGTTTCCACTGCGTCGACGGCGTCTGCAAGAAGGGCGACACGCTCGACGGCGGCGCGGACGCGGGGCCGTGACCTCGCGGTGAGCGCGTTCGTGTTGGCGCTGCTGCTGGCGGGGGCCGCCGACGCCGGTGCGCCGTCGCTGGCGCTCCAGCCGTTGACTCGCCCGGTCGACGAGGCGCGCGTCGAACGGGTGCTGACCTCGCTCGACACCCGGGGCCGCGCCGCGCAACTGCTGCTGGCCTACCCCCAGGTGAAGCCGGGGCCGGTCGAGGTGGGCGGGGTGCTCTTCGTCGGCACGCTGCTGCGCAACCCCGGCAAGGCGAAGGAGCGCATCGATTCGGCTCGAGCGCGCGCGCCCCTCGCGCCCTTCTTCGCGGTGGACATGGAAGGGGGGCCCTCGAATCGCATGAAGAGCGTCAAGGCGTTGCGGGCCCTGCCGTCGGCGCAGGAGTTCGCCGCGCTGCCCGACGCCGAGGTGCGCCAGTGGGGCCGCACCGTGGGCGAAGCGATGCGCGGGCTGGGGCTGAACCTGAACCTGGCCCCGGTGTTCGACACCGCGAAGAGCGGGCACATGCAGCGCAACGGCCGCTCGTTCTCGGGCAACCCCGAGGTGGTGGTGGCCAAGGCCGGCGCGTTCGCGAAGGGGCTGCTCGAAGCGGGGGTGGTGCCCATCGGCAAGCACTTTCCCGGGTACGGCGACCTCGAGGGCGACAGCGACCATGCGCTGGTGACCGCCGACTGGCCGAAGGAACGGGTGCTCGCCGAGGCGGAGGTCTTCGCCCGCGCGGGGGCCTCGCTGGGCGGGGTGATGCTGGCCAACGTGGTCTACGCGTCGGTGAGCGACAAGCCGGCCATTCTCTCGCCCGAGCTGGTGGCGATGGTGCACCAGCACGACTGGCTGGCGGTGACCGACGACGTGGCCATCGCGCTGCTCGCCGACGCGGTGGGCGGCTCGTCTGAGGACGTGCTGGTGCAGGCCTTCCTGGCAGGCAACGACCTGTTGCTCACCACCGCCCCGCCCGACTGGGACAAGGGGCTCGACTACGTGGGCATTCTGGCGCGGCTGGCCGAGACGAACCCGGCCGCGAAGCAGAAGCTCGACGACGCGTGCCGACGGGTGCTGCGGCTCAAGGACCGCATGGGGCTGCTCGACGGGAAGTGACGGCTCACTTCGCGGTCGGGAACACCGGCCCCGGGCACTTCGCCTTCACCAGCTCGGCGGCCTCGGGCTGGCCCTCGAGCAACGGGCAGACCTTGAGCAGCACGGTGCGGCTGTCGGTGGTCTTCACCAATTCCATCACCGGACCGCGCAGTTGCGCCTGACAGGTCTTCGTCACCAGCTCCTTCACCTCGGGGCCGGCGCCCTCGGTCACTCCCTCCATCACCGCCTTGCCGAGCATGGGCTCGCCGCACACCTGGGCCGCGCCGTCGCGCTTGAGTGCGAGGAACCACAAGGGCAACGAGGTCGACGGAATCAGCCGCTTGCCGACCACCTCGGTAGCCAGGCGCTGCGCCAGCTTCGGCGTCACGGCGTCGCGCTCGGCCAGCTTGATGATGCGCTGCAGCCATTCGGGGGTCTGCCGGCTCTCGAGCACCATCGGCAAGGCGACCAGGTTCACCTCGACGCGCTCGTCGAGGTACGGGCGCGACTTGCGCAGCGAGGGGTAGGTGACCATCAGCTCGTCGGCAGTGCGCAGCGCAGCGTTGGCGCTGGCCTGGTCGACCACCTCGAGCGCCGCCAGCTTCGCGATGGCCGCGTGGTCGAGCAGCGTCTGCCAGCGCCCGTCGCGCTTGCTGGGGGCGACCTCGAGCACATGGGCGAGCAGCTCGGCCCACGCTTCCTGGGAATCGAGCGCCTGCAATTCGTCGAGCGGGTACGACGAGAAGCCCGCGACCGGAGCGGTCGCGCACGAGGTCAGAGCCACCAGACACGAAGCGAGGAATCGGTTCATGGCGCGGGAGCTTCTCACACCTCACGCCAGTCGACGGCCGTGCTCGCTCGGTTCAGCGGTGACGACCGCCGCCACCGCCGCCGTGCGAGAACCCGCCGCCCGAGAACGAGCGCGAGGGCGCGGGGCTCGACATGCGCGGCGCCGGTGCCGAGAAGTGCTGCGCCGGGGGCGAGAAGTGCTGCGCGGGCGGCGGCGAGAAATGCTGCGGCGGTGCCGGAGCCGGGCGGTACGACGGCTGCGCGTACGAGGGCTGCGCAGACGACGGCGACTCAGGCTGGCGGTGCGACGCGCCCGCGGGAGCCACCACGCCGCCCTGGGGTTGACCGCGATTCTCGCGCGGCCCGGGCGAGCTGAAGCCCTGGGTCAGCGGCAGCTGCGAGCGGGTGGGCACCGGCGCCACGTAGCCATAGCTGCCTCCGACGGTGGCGCTGCCATGCGAGGGGCCCGGCGCGGCGCTGCCGCT
>CAIWFK010000218.1 GCA_903911905.1 uncultured Myxococcales bacterium | reverse complement strand
CCTGCACCAGCGCGACAACGGCCGGCTCATCGCCACGCTCAAGAAGCTGCGCGACCTGGGCAACTCGGTGCTGGTGGTCGAGCACGACGAAGAGACGATGGAGGAATCGGACTGGTTGGTCGACTTCGGCCCCGGCGCGGGTGAGCTGGGTGGCGCGGTGGTGGCCCAGGGCACGCCCCGGCAGGTGATGGCGAACAAGCAGAGCCTGACCGGTGCCTTCCTCTCGGGGCGAGAAGAAATCGTGGTGCCCGAGAAGCGCCGAGCGCCCGGCAAGTCGAAGCTGACCATCAAGGGCGCGAAGGAAAACAACCTCAAGAACCTGGACGTCGACATTCCCCTGGGGGTCTTCGTCTCGGTCACCGGCGTCTCGGGCGCGGGCAAGTCGACGCTGATCAACGAGATTCTGTACCCGGCGCTGGCGCGGCACATCTACCAGACGCGCAACGTGCCCGGGAAACACCACTCGGTGCTGGGGCTCGAGCACCTCGACAAGGTCATCGACATCGACCAGCGGCCCATCGGCCGCACGCCGCGCTCGAACCCCTCGACCTACACCAAGGTCTTCGACGCCATTCGTGAGGTGCTGGCGCAGACGCCCGAGGCGCGCGCGTACGGGTACACGCCGGGCCGCTTCAGCTTCAACGTGAAGGGCGGGCGCTGCGAGGCGTGCGAGGGCGACGGCGTGAAGAAGGTCGAGATGCACTTCCTGGCCGACGTGTACGTGCCGTGCGAGGTGTGCGGCGGCAAGCGCTTCAACGAGGCCACGTTGCGGGTGCGGTACAAGGGCAAGAACGTCGCCGAGATTCTCGACCTGTCGATTCGCGAGGCGATGAACCTGTTCGAATTGCATCGCGACATCACGCGGGTGCTCAAGACGCTCGACGACGTGGGGCTGTCGTACGTGAAGCTGGGGCAGCCCTCGCCCACGTTGTCGGGTGGTGAAGCGCAGCGCATCAAGCTCTCGCGCGAGCTGGCCAAGGTTGCGACCGGCCGCACGCTCTACATTCTCGACGAGCCGACGACCGGCCTGCACTTCGAGGACATTCGCAAGCTGCTGGTGGTGCTCAACCGGCTGGTCGAGGCGGGCAACACCGTGCTGGTCATCGAGCACAACCTCGACGTCATCAAGGCCAGCGACTGGGTCATCGACCTGGGGCCCGAGGGTGGGTTCGCGGGTGGCGAGTTGCTCGCGGTCGGCACCCCGGAAGAGGTGGCCGAGAACAAGCGCAGCCACACCGGGCGGTACTTGAAGCATGTGCTCGAGAAGAGCCGGCGGCAGCGCATCGGCCAGCGGGTCGGGTAGCGCTGCCGAGTTCGGTGAAGTGCCAGACGCCTTGTACGATGTTCGGGCTCGCCCGTCCTGCTAACGTCAGCCCGTGGACCCGACGAAACCCCAAAGACTGTGATGGCCTCGACCTGAGCGCCGTATGGCGAGCCATGCCGAGCTACGGGCCCGATTGGGACGCCGCCACCGAGCTGGGCATCGACGTGGTCCAGCTCGAATACAACCTCTCGCTGACCCCGACCGAGCGGCTGCTGCAACACCATGAGATGGCGCGCACGTTCGAACGCCTCCACGGAGTCGCGCTTGCAGAACACGCCTGAGCTCCTCACCCGGCTGGCCGACGCCCAGGTCGAGTTCGTCGTCATCGGCGGCGTCGCAGCGATCGCGTGGGGCTCGCAACAATTCACGCGAGACCTCGACCTCGCGGTGCCGATGACGGCCCCGAACGTGGACTGCCTCGGTGAGGTGCCGCCGCTCGGCCGGTTCGATGACGTCGCAAGAAGCGCTGTGGAGCTCGAGCTGTTCGGCAAGACCTGTCGGGTCATTGCGCTCGACGACCTGATCACCGTGAAACACTTCGTCGGTCGCCCAACGGACCGCCTGGTCGAGGCTGAGCTCCGCGCGGTTCGCGAGCGTCTGCGCCCACGACGCTGACCGATCAGCGTACAGTGCGCCGCCGTGACGACCGAAGCCGACGCCGCGTGGGCCCTGGCCCCGTGGGATGCAACCGAGACCCTCGAGCGCATCGCCAGGAAGGACATTTCCCGCCTCGAGATGCTGACCGCCGCCGTGCGCCGCGCGAAGGACGTCTCGGCCCTCAACGCCATCGTCACCCCGACCTTCGAACGGGCGCTCGCCCAGTCGCCGGTCGACGGACCCTTGAACGGCGTGCCGACCTTCATCAAGGACCTGAACCAGGTCGCCGGCGTGCGCACCCGCTGGGGTTCGCTGGCGATGGGCGACTACGTTTCCCGCACCAGCGACCCGACCGTGCTGCAGCTCGAGGCCACCGGGCTGGTGAGCCTGGGCAAGAGCGCCGCGCCCGAGTTCGGGCTGATGCCCACCACCGAATCGTTCGCCACCGGGCCCTGCCACAACCCGTGGGACCTCTCGCGCACGCCAGGTGGTTCCTCGGGCGGCGCGGCGGCGCTGGTCTCGGCCGGCGTGGTGCCCCTGGCTCACGGCAGCGATGGCGGCGGCTCGATTCGCATTCCCGCGGCGTGCTGCGGGCTGGTCGGGCTCAAGCCGTCGGCTGGCCGCTTCAACATGCCCAACACCGCGTTGCTGCCCGTGCAGGTGGCCGTCGAGGGGGTGGTCACCCGCTCGGTGCGTGACACGGTCCTCTTCTGGGACGCGCTCGAGCGCCGTCGCAAGAGCCCGAAGCTGCCGCCGATTGGGCCGGTGACGCCAGGCTCGAAGCGTCGCCTGCGCATCGCGATCTCGGTCGACTCACCGACCGGCTCGAAGGTCGACCCCGAGCAGATCGCCGCAGCCGAACGCGCCGCGACGCTGTGTCGCGAGCTGGGCCACGAGGTGCAAGCCGTCGCCTGCCCCTTCACCGTCGCGCAGGCCAACGACTTCATGAAGCTGTGGGCGTACCTCGCCTTCGCCCAGGTGAAGGCGGCGCCGCTGGTCACCCACCGCGGGTTCGACCCCTCGAAGCTCGAGCGCTGGAGCCAGGAGATCGCCCGCGACTTCAGCCGCGACGTGCTCGGGGCGCTCGCCGGCATCAGGCGCCTGCGCCGCTTCGCCGGCCAGTACGCCACGGTGATGGAGTCGTGGGACGTGCTGCTCACGCCCACCCTCGCCCAGCCGCCGCCCAAGCTCGGCCACCTCTCGCCCGACCAGCCCTTCGACGAGCTGATCGCGAAGATGTTCGCCTTCACGCCGTTCTGCGCGCTGGTCAACGCCGCCGAGGCGCCGGCGCTGTCCCTGCCGCTCGGCCGCAGCGCCACGGGCTTGCCCATTGGCGTGCAGTTCGCAGCCGCGAAGGGCCAGGAGCGAACCCTGCTCGAGCTCGGCCTCGCGCTCGAGGCCGCTGCGCCCTGGCCCCTGCTCGCGCCGCGCCCGCCGAACGCGGCGGCATGAGGCTTCGAGCCGTCACGGTCGCAGCGGTCCTCGCCTGGAGTTCGTGTCGCCTCGCGACGAACGAACCTGATGCGGGCGGGTGTGACGTCATCGGCGAACAGTGGGGCATCAACCTGAGCGCGCCCGGAGAGCAGGTTCTCTTCATGTCAACGCCACCTCGTCGGTCGCTTGGAAGCCGGACCACGGGCGCGGCGTCACGGACTGGAACTTCATTCCGTAGCGCTTCGAAGGTCAGCGTCGTCGCGACAACGCCCACAGCGCCACCAACGCGCCGCCCGCCCCCACCGCCGCCGCTCCAAGCCAGGCGATGACCATCAACGGCACCTCGCCCTCGTCGGCCGAGGAGCTGGTCGCCTCCAACGCCTGCACCACGGTCTGGGGCGCGACCGAGAGGAACGCCACGAAGAGCCCCAGGCCCACCCCCGCACCGGTGAACCCCACCGCCACCGGAATGAGCGCGCGAATCGCCGGTCGCTGCGTCGGCCTCATACTCGCAGCAGCACGCCGCGCGTCCGTTCCTTCGTCGCGCCGCCAATCGCCTTCACGTACGCCTCGGTCTGCGCCTGGTACTCGGCCAGGTGTGCCTCGAGATCGTCGTCGGTCTTGAACTCCACCACCGTCCACCCGCTGGCGTCGCGGAAAGCCAGGTCGATGGTCCCCTCGAGCATCTCGCCCACCCCCAGCACGTCGACCACCGGCGCCTCGCGACGAACCTCGAGCGCCCCACGCGCCGACTGGAGCAGCGGGTGCCTCAGCGCGCTCTCGATGGCGTCGGCCGCCGCGGCCCGCTCCTCGTCAGGCGCCTGCAGCGCATGCGCGTGCACCGCCACCACCCGCGAAATGAACTCGCGCCCCGCATCCAACGGCACGTGCGCCAGCCCCGCGTGCACCAATTCACCGAACCGCCGCCCATGGGGGCGCCCGTCGCGCCGCACGTCGGTCTGCTCGAGCCCGATGTCGTCAGGCCGGTCGGCGAACTTCAAGTCCCGGGCCGCGCGCACCTTCCACTTCGGCACCGCACCCGCATCGATGGTCGCCGCCCGCCCCGCTCGCCACGCCTCGTACCCCGCCCTCACCTCGGCCGACACGGTCGGCTCGTCGACCAGCGCGTCAGAGGCCTCGAGGCCGGTGCGCTCTTCCTTCGCCAGGTCGAGCGTGCGCGGGTCCCACCACACCACGCCGTTCCTCCTCGACTCCGCGACGTGTCGACCGGGCAAGGGCACCTCGTCGGGCACGCCAGCCTGTCGGTCGAGCACCACGTCGCGCCCGAACGCCGGACACCCCGGAGCCACCCTCGGCGAATGCCCCGTCCCTCCCGCAGGCCACAGCGATGGGCCCAGCACGCTGGTCCACGTCTCGTCGAAGCGCTTGTCGCTGCAGATGGGTACCACCAGCAGGTCCTTCGCACGGGTCGCCGCCACGTAGGTCACGCGAATCGACTCTTCGCGATCGCGCTCGAGCACCTCGGCCTCGTGCTCCCGCAGCTCGCTTGGAATGCACCGGGCGATGGAATGCACCCACAGGTTCGCGTCGACGTCGACCCAGTGCGACGGGTACGGCGACGAGGCCGAGGCCAACGCGTCGGCCAGAATCACCACCGGAAACTCCAGCCCCTTCGCAGCGTGCACGGTCATCATGCGCACGCCCTCGGTGCCTTCTTCCACGATGGGCGCGTCGGGCACTTCTCCCGAGTCGGCCTCGTCCTGCAGCGCCTCGACCACGTCACGGAACGAAATCGACCGCTCTTCGTACCGCCGCGCCACTTCGGCCAACTGCAGCACGTTGGCCAGGGCCTGCTGCCCCGCCGCCCAGAACGCCAGCCCCGCGTGCGCGCGGGTCACCTCGAGGAACTCGGCCAGGGTCGAGGCCGCCGGCTGCCGGTTGCGGTTGAAGTGCAGGCGCCGCAACACCTCGAGCGCTTCGGCGACCAGCCGCGAATCGGCGCTCAACTTCTCGAGCTCGTGCTTGCGCAGCGGAGAAAAGCTGCGGCACTCGTCGCGGAAGACCAACAACTGCTCGTCGGTGAAGGCGAAGAAGGGCCCGCGCAGCGTCGAGAACACGCTCAGCTCGTCGTCGGGCCGCTCGATGGCCAGCAACGCGGTGCGCAGCGCCGTCACCTCTTCTCGCAGGTGAAAGCTGCGCCCGCCCACCAGCACGTGCGGCACCCGCCGCGCGTCCAACGCCTGGGCGTACGGCCGGGGAATGTCGTTGCCGAACGAACGCAGCCGCTTGAAGAGAATGCACACGTGCCGCGCTTCGACCGGAAGGCGCGTGCCGCCCTCCTCCACCGTCCACCCGCTGCGCCGCACCAGCCAGTCGATGAAGCCCGCCACCACCCCGGGCAGCGAGGCCTCGACCGCGCCCTTGGTCACCCGACCCTTGTCGTTGAAGGGTGAAGGCGAGGGCAGCGCGATGAGCGAGGGCTGCTGCTCGTACGGAGCCCGCCACTCTCCCAGCGGCACGTACCCCGCCTGCCCTCCGCCGCTCATCGGGCCCTCGAACGAGGCGTTCACCGCAGCCTGAATGCCGGGCGTGCTGCGGAAGCTGGTCGACAGGTATTCGAGCCTCGCGCCATGCGAGACCAGGTGCGCCTTCACCCGCTGGTAGAGCGCCACGTCAGCGCGGCGAAACCGGTAGATCGACTGCTTGGGGTCGCCGACCACGAACAACTTCCCCGGCACCGCGCGGGTGCGAAACGCCTCGGTCTCGTTGGGGTCGTCGCTGGCCAGCAGCAGCACGATTTCGGCCTGCAGCGGGTCGGTGTCCTGGAACTCGTCGACGAAGAGCCGGGTGAAGCGGCGCTGCAATTCGGTGCGCACGTGCCCGTTGCTGCGAATGACGTCGCGGGTCTTGATGAGCAGGTCGACGAAGTCGAGCACCCCTCGGCGCGCCTTCTCGGCTTCGTAGGCCTCGACCACTGGCAACAGTTCGCGATGCACGCAGGCCGCGATGTCGGCTTCGGAGCGCCGAATGAATTCCCGCAGCGAGTCCCACACCGAATCGCGCAGGGCCACCGCCTGGGCTTCGGTCACGCCGGTGCAGGCCAGGTTGAAGGGCCTCGCCGTCCACTTGCCCTTGTTGCTGCCCAGGTCGCGCAACTGCGCCTCGAGCCCATCGTGGTCGCGCGCCGCCACCTCTTCGCGGTGGTGCAGGTCGGCCATGAAGCGCTCGGCCTGCTGGAAGGGCTCGAGGAACCACACGTCGCCGCCGGCCTTCCTTGGCGCCAGTTGCGCGTTCATCGCCGCCAGGCCCTCCAACTGCCCCACCAGCGCGTCGATGGTCGCGTCGCGGTCGAAGGGGTCGCGTCGCCACGCGCCCGAAAAGTCACGGTGTTCGATGAGCCGCTCGACCGCGTCGAAGAGCACCGCTCGCGGCTGATCGTCCTGCCCGCGACCGCGCCGCCGCAGCACCCGCCGCACGCCCTCGGGAGGCGAGCGCAGCAATTCCTGAAACTGCCGGGTGAAGGCCGCGTGCACCGTCGCGCTGGCCTCGCCCTCGGCCGCCACCTCGAACAGCGGGTCGACCTGCGCCTCGACCGGGTATTCGCGCAGCAGGTCGGCGCACAGCCCGTGAATGGTGCCGATGCGCGCCACCTCGAGTTCCTCGAGCGCGGTGGTGAGCCGGTCGATTTCGCCCGCATCGGTGGTCTGGTTGCGCTCGCGCTCGAGCCGGTCGCGCAGCCGCAGCTTCATTTCGCCCGCGGCCTTCTCGGTGAAGGTCACCGCGATGATTTGCGACAGCCGCGCCCGGCCAGTGCGCACCACGGCCGCGATGCGCCCCACCAACACCGTGGTCTTGCCGGTGCCCGCAGCGGCCTCGACCACGAAGGTGGTGCCGAGCTCGTTCAACAGCGCGGTACGCGCGGCATGGTCGCCAGGCAGCTTCGTCATGGCAGCTCCCGAATCTCGCGCAGCTCCCTGGTCTCGGCGCGCAGGGCCTTGCGGGTCAGCTTGAGCCGACGTTCTTCTTCGGGCCCACACACCGTGCGGTAGTCGCACCAGCGGCATTCCCCCTCGTCGGGCATCGCCGGCAGGAAGGACTGCTCGAGCGCGCCGCGAATGGCCCGCACCACCCGCCCGAACTGCTCGCGAGCCAGCGTGTCCAACTTCGATTCGACCACCGTGAAGCCGCCCACCTGGGTCACGTAGAACAACTGACCGCCCTCGACCCGTTGGCCGGCGAAGAGCTTCTCGAGCACCAGCGCGTAGAGCACCGGCTGCAGGTGCCGCCCGCCCCCCACCACGTTCCCCGGCTCGGCGCGCGCCTTGCCCGTCTTGTAGTCGGTGGCCCGAACCGCCCCCAGGGGCCCCTGTTCCACCAGGTCGATGGAGCCGCGCACGATGAGCCCATGGTCCAGCGTCACCGGCTCGGGCGAACTCGACGGGTCCGACTCGTCACGGTTGGCCAGCCCGAAGCTCAGCTCGAACTTCCACGGTTTCCAGGCCGGGTCGGCCGCCACCAGCCGCAGCCACTGCCGCAGGTCGGCGCGCATCACCTCGACGCCGTCCTTCCACACCCGCTCGATGGCCGGCACGAAGTCGTCGGCGAACCGGGCGGTGACCTCGGCGATGACCTGGTCGAGCCGCGGGAAGACCACGGTGTCGAGCGTGGTCTCGCTCACCCCCACGCCCTCGTCGCGCAGCCGGCTGAGCAGGTGGTACTGCACCGAGTGGGTCATCGACCCCTTCTCGAGCGGGCCCAGCTCTTCGATGGCCTCGGGAATCTCCAACGGCCGCAGCCGCATCACCGCCGAGAGGTAGAACTTGTACGGACACGCCGCGTACTGCTCGAGCGCGGTGGGCGAGAAGGGCCTCGCGCCCAGGTGGTGTTTGGCCAGCACGGCCTGCCCCGCCGCACCCGGCTTCACCAGGCCGTCGGCGTACGTCCACCCCGACTGCGCCCAGCGGGCATACCGGGCCCGCAGCGCTCGCCCCAGATGCGGGCTGACCTCGACCAGGTACCGCGCGCGCCCCTTCACGTCGCTCGAGGAGGACAGAATGCCGCCCAGCACCGCCAGGTCGTATTCCGTGTCGTCGATGGCGGTGGAAGGAACCTGGGGAGCCGGCCACGCCAGCCGCGCCTGCCCCGCGGTCTCGGCCGCCCGCTGCAGGTCTTCGTAGGCGGGCAGCCGGCCCTCGACCGCGCGCGCCGCTTCGAGCGCATAGAACGAGGGAACCCGGGGGCGGGCATGCTCGGCGTCGATGCGCGGCCACGACAACACCGCCCGCGACGACGCGGCCCCCACCGCCGACTGGAGCGCCAGGCGCTCCCGCATCACCCGCTGCTCGTTGGTCTCGAGGCGGGGGTCGATGGCCCGGCGCCGGGCGTCCGGCAGCAACGGGTCCTCTCGAACCTTCTGAGGGAAGATGCGCTCGGCCAGCCCGGGCACGAAGACCACCTCGAACGAGAGCCCCTTCGCCTGCTCCACCGGCGCCACGAAGACCTGCCCGTAGCGGCGACCCTCGGGCGCCACCGTCACCTCGCTCAGGCGCTCGGCGAGCACCGCGCGAACCTCTCGCAGCTCCACCGGGCCCAGTTCCCGCATCGGCGCCAGCTCGGCCAGCACCGCGTCGACCCGACGGGGGAAGCGCAGCGCCCGCGACGCGAGCCCGCTGAGCACCCCCAACCACTCGCCCCAGGTCGCGCGCGCGGGGAAGGCGGCCAGCACGTCGAGCAACGGCAGGGCGAAGGTCTTGAGCGCGCCCAGCTCGGCCAGCTCGCCCTCCAGTCGCCGCTGGTTGGCTTCGCTGTTGGTGGGGTTCGCCAACGCCACCTTTCGCGAATGCTCGAGCCCTTCGAGGCGCCGCCGCCAGCGGTCGACGCCACCGATGACCGCCGCGTCGATGATGAGCTGCTCCCACCGACGGGGCGACCGCAGCCGACCGGCCGTGACCGGCGCGTCGGGGTCGAGCTCGGCGGCCTCGTCGGTGGCCTCGACCACCACCGGCACCTTGTCGTCTCGAGGCAACAGGCTGTCGGCGTCGGCGCGCTCGAAGCGCTTCGCCGCTGGCGCTTCGCTGGGGGGCTCGCCCGTCAACGTCGCCTGCGGCACCTGCCCCAGCGAGAGGTATTCCGAAAAGCCCCGCGCCGAGAGCCCTTCTTCGGCGCACCGCAGCAGCGCCAGCAGCGCTCGGCCCGAGGCGTCGGGGCGGCTCATGCCCGTGGAAAAATACGCGGGCACCCGGGAGCGGCGGAACGCATCTTCCAGCGGGGCGCGGTAGGTGGCGGGGCTGCGCAGGAGCACCGCGATGCGGTCCAGCGGCGTGCCCTGGCGGCTGGCGTCGAGCACCCGGCGGACGATTTCGACGCATTCCCGCGCTTCACCCGGCGCGCTGAACACGTCGCTGAAGGCGTGGGTCGGCACGGAGCGGCGGGTGGCGGCGAAGAGGTTCTGCTGCAGCGCGGTCAAGGCCGAGGGCGTGTCGTCGTCGACCACCTGCGCGCTGACGCCCAGCGCTTGCGCCAGGCGGGCCACGCCCTCGGTGTCGGCCGACGGCGCGACGGCCACCACCTGGGTGGCAGCTCGTCCCAGCGAGGCCACGAAGTCGGTCTCGACCCCGGCAGCCGGACAGACGTCGAGCAACACCACGGGCTGCGGCTCGAGTGCTGCCGTGGCCGCCAGCGCGAAGACCCCGGCCCGATCGACCAGGCGGGCCTGGCGTAGCTCGTGCTCGAAGACCTGCATGGCCGCGGCGATGGCGGGCTCGAAGGCCGAAGGTGGCAACGAGAGCGCGCGCGCCTCGCCGATGGTCTGGGCCAGCGCGCGGGACAACCCGGGCCGGTCGACCAGGGGCGCGAAGCGATCGAGCTTGCCGTCGCGGGCGAGCGCGAACACCACCCGGGCCCAGACCGCCTCGAGCGCGAGCGGGGTGGCCACCGAGCGCCCCTCGTCGAGCAACTTCGGGCGGGCCAGCTCGGCAGCCAGACGGAAGAGCGTCAGCCGTCGCCAGCCGAAGGTCGGCCGCTCGAGCGAGCGCACCAGCTCGGAGGCCGCGTCGGCGCTGGGCGCGATGATGGTCGCCGCCCGCGTGGTGCTGCACTGGGCGAGCACCTCACGCGCGCGCGCCAACCGAACCTGGGACTTGTCTGAGGTCACGAGCGCGCGCATGGCTGAGCGCGGAGCGAAGCTGGGAGCCCCCATGAATTCAACCACCTTCGCCCCGGCGCGGCGGCGTGGCCCTCGTGTTACGCTTGACGTTGGGGGTTGGCTCCTGGACGCCCTGCCATTGCCGGGTCCGGGGCCAGACGAGCACATGGGTGGAGGAGACGCAGGCGCGACGACCAGGCCCACGCTCTCGCTGCTCGAGATGCTGGCCGACCGCGTCCCGGCGATGCTCGGGTACTGGGACCGCGACTGCCGCTGCCGCTACGCGAACCAGGCCTACCTGCGCTGGTTCGGCCGCTCGCCCGAGACCCTGCTGGGCCACCACATCAAGGACCTGTTGGGGCCCCTGTACGAGCCGAACCTGCCCTACATCGAGGGCGCGCTCTCGGGGGTCGAGCAGGAATTCGAGCGGGAGATTCCCGACCCCCAAGGTGGCCCGCCGCGCTTCAGCGTCGCCAACTACGTGCCCGACCTGGTCGACGGCCGGGTGCAGGGCTTCTTCGTGCTGGTCACCGACGTCACCTTCGCCCGCCGGGCCGAGGCCGCCGAGCGAAAGCTCGAACGGCTGGCGGCCGAACGGCTCGACGCCCTGTCGGCGCTGGCCGCCGGCTTGTCCCACGAATTGAACAACCCGCTGGCCGCCAACCTCGCCAACCTCGACTTCCTGCTGGCCGAACTGGACCGTGGGCCCTTGACCACCGCCACCGCGAGAGCGCCGCTGCTCGAAGCGCGCGCGGCCTCCGAGCGGGTCGCCGCAGTGGCCCAGGGCATGCGCCTGCTCGGCCGAGGTCGGCGCGATGGCGCGGTGCTGGTGAACGTCGACCTGGCCCTGACCGACGCGCTCGAGCTGGCGGCGCACGCCTGGCGGTTTCGCGCCCGGCTCCAATCGAACCTCGAGGCCCGCTGCCTGGTGCTCGGCGACCTGGCGCAGTTGACCCAGGCCTTCGTGCACCTGCTGACCAATGCCGCGCTCGCGCTGCCCGAAGGCCAGCCGACGACCAACCTGCTGCGCGTGACCTCGCGGCGCGTCGGCGACCAGGTCGAGCTGACCTTCGAAGACAATGGCCCAGGCATCAGCGACGAGCTGCGCCCGCACGTGTTCGAGCCCTTCTTCACCACCCGCCGAGCGGCCGGTCACGTGGGGCTGGGGCTGCCCATTTGCCGCGCGGTGGTCGAGGCCTTCGGCGGCACGCTCGCGCTCGACAGCACCCCGGGCAAGGGCTGCACCGTGCGCGTGGGCTTCCCGGTCGCGGGCGAGCTCGCCGCACCGACCGCCGTCGCGCCCGTGACTCCGGTTGCCCCCGGGCCAGTGGGCCCCCGCCCGACCCGACCCACCGTCTTCGTCATCGACGACGAGGCGATGGTCGCCAGCTCGGTGCGCCGCATGCTCAAGCGCGACTACGCGGTCGAAGTCATGACCGACGCCGAAGCGGCGGTCAGCCACCTCACCACCTGCCCCGACTACGACGTGGTGCTCTGCGACCTGATGATGCCCCGGGTCACCGGAGCCGAGCTGTACCTGGCGACCGTCGAGCGTCACCCCCAACTGCGCAACCGGTTCGTGTTCATGACCGGCGGCACGTACACCGACAGCATTCGCGAGTTCCTCGCCCGAACCCACGTGCCGGTCATCGACAAGCCCTTCGACCTCGAGCGGCTGCGGGCGCTGCTCGAGGCGTGCGTCACCCAGAAACCACCCGGCGGCTGACGCGGAAGGGCCCGTCATGGTTCAGGGCCCCTCGAAGCCGCCGCGCACCCAGTCGTTGGCCGAGTCGCGTGTGAAGCGGAAGTTGGCGGCCACGCGCTTGCGAGCCACCTCGACGCCCGCGTCGTCCTTCGCCGAGAGCTCGCCGTACGGCTCGTATTCGTCGGCCACCAGCGCGAGGCACACCTCGTACCAGCGCCCTTCCCACGCGATGGACAGGCGCTTGTTGAGCGCGGCGTCACGCTGCCGGGCCGAGCGGTCGATGACCTCGCTGGCGGTCTTCACGAAGGTGGCGAAGGCCGGCCCGTCGAAGGGCTTGGGGTTCTTCTTGTCGCGGCCCATCACCCACGGGCTGATGAGCGCGGGTTCGGCAGTGCCGACCTTGTGGATTTCGACGGCCCAACCGTCGTCGTCCTCGTTCTTGATGACCCGGGCGGTCCAGCCGTTCTTTCGCCAGTAGGTCGGCTCCATGATGTCGGGTTCGCTCATGGGCCCTTCTACACAGTCGATCTGACAACACCCGAACGGAACCATGCAGACGCCTGAAATTCGGGCACCTGGCGCCGTCGCGCGCGGCTCGTTAGAGCTGGCTCGACGTGAAACCGCTCCAGTTGGTCGGCAGTCTGGTGGTCGCCTGGGCGGTGGTGTTCACCGCGCTCGAACTGCTCATCGGCGGCACCCCGACGCTCCAACCGTCGCTGGTCTTCGTCGGCTGGGAATTGGCCGTCACCGCGGTGCTGCTGGTGGTGCTGCGCCACCGGCTGACGAAGCAGCCGCGCCAGACGCCTTCCCGCCAGCGCGGCGAAAGGCCCGCGGTCAGCGTGCTCATCGCGGCGTGGAACGAAGCGAAGGTCATCGACGCCACGGTGGAGCGCTGGACCTGCCAGCGCGGCCTCGACTTCGAGGTGCTGGTCGGCGACGACGGCTCGACCGATGGAACGGCGCAGGCGCTCATCGCCGCGGCGAACCTGAAGGCCGATCGCGACGGCGAGTTCCGCGGGCGGGTCAACGGCATCGACGTGCGGCTGGTGCCCCTGGCGCATGGAGGCAAGGGCGCCACGCTCAACGCGCTGGCCCGTCGCGCACGCCACCCGGTGTTGGTCACCACCGACGCCGACACCACGCCGGCGCCCCACGCGCTGGCGCGGCTGGCCGAGGCCTTCGACGACCGCGCGGTCGATTGCGCCACGGGCGTGGTGTCGATTCGCAACGGCCGCTCGAACTGGCTGCTGGCGCATCAATCGGTGGAATACGTGAAGAACGTGTGGGCGCGCATCGCGTGGTCGTCGCTGGGCGTGCTCGAACAGGTTCCGGGGGCGCTCACCGCCATTCGCGCCGAGCGCTTTGACGACGTGGGCGGCTTTCCGACCGACTCGCTCACCGAAGACTACGAGCTGACCTTCCGCTTGATGACCAGGGGGGCGCCGGTGGTGGTCACCGTGCTCGGCGCGCAGGTCTTCACCGACGGGCCGTCGACGGTGCGGGGCTTCGTGCGGCAGCGCACGCGGTGGTTCGCGGGGTTCGTCTCGACGCTGGTGCGATTTCGCGCGTTGATCTTCAACCCCGCGGCGGGGGCGTATGGGCTCGTGCGCCTGCCGCTCAAGCTGGTCGATGCGGTGCTGCCGCTGTTCTTCGTCATCGGCGTCGTCGACCTCGCGCATGAGGGTACGCACGGGTTCGCGAAGCTCTCGTCGACGCTCTTCGCGGTGCGCTGGCTGTGGGAAGCGACCATCAGCGTGCTGGCGCTGGCGACGGCGCCGAGGCTGGGTGACCGCGAACTGAGTGCCCGCGCCACGCCTTCGCTGGGCATGCTGGCGATCTGCGTGACGCTCGAAGCGTTCGGGTTTGCGTGGTTGCGGCAGTTCGCGGCGCTGCGTGGGCTGGCCTGGGCACTGGCCCGGGTGCGCACCTGGGAGCCGTCACGCGAGACGCCGAGTCTGGTCTCCTGACGTTCCCCGGCACCGACAGGTGACCATTCGCGTCACTCGGCGCACGCCCTTCCTGCGAGCGCCCCTGGCCTGACCCCTGCATCGCCCAGGCCGAAATGGTCTTCCTCGTCGAAGCAGTCGCCCTGGCCTCGGCCGCGAGCCTGAACGTGTTGCTCGACCGCACGAACCCGCTGGGCCCGGCCTGGCTCATCGGCGCGCTCGTGGCGGGCGTGGCGTGGCGCGTGTCCACCGAGCACGGTCCCGTTCGCGGCGCGCTCGTCGCGCAACTGCTCCCCGCGGCGTGGATGCCCTTCTTCGTCAGCGTGTACCCGGTCGGCCGGTGCGGGACCGGCTTCTTCACGACGGTGAGCGACCTCCACGCGCTCTTCGCCGTCAATCTCGCGCTCCTGCTCTTCGCCATCGCCCGGTGGGGCCTGCCTCGAGCGGGATGGGGTGGTCGAACCCGCGTTCCCTGCGCTCCGCCGCCCTCACGATGAGTTCTCGAACCACCCTCCGCGTGCTGCTCCCGCTCCTCGGCGTGCTGACCGGCTGCGCGACCGTGCAACACCCCGCCACCCTCACCGAGCGCGCGTTGTCCGACGCCATCACCGGCTCCATCATTCGCGTCAGTCAGTCGGCCCTCGTGCGCCGACCTCACCCTGACCAGAAGGCTTTGACTCGGAGCGTCACGCCAGCCCCCTCGACGACGTCCGGGCGATTGGACATAACGGGCGCGTGATCTCCTCAGCTCCGCACATCGCCAACGTGAAGTACGCCATTCGCAACATCGCCGCCGAAGGCGCGCGGTTGGAAGCGACTGGCCGCCGCATCCTCTTCTGCAACATCGGTGACCCGCTCAAGTACGACTTCCCGACCCCGCCGCACCTGGTGGCCGCGGTCGAGAAGGCGATGAAGGACGGGCTCAACGGCTACGGCCCCTCGGCCGGTCTGAAGAAGGCGCGTGAGGCCATCGCCGCCGACTTCAACGCCCGCGGCATGAAGGCCGTGAAGCCCGAGAACGTGTTCGTCACCTCGGGCGCCAGCGAGGCCATCGACCTGACCCTGACCGCGTTGCTCGAGCCCGGCGACGAGGTGCTGCTGCCCGCGCCCGGCTACCCGCTCTACAACGCCATCGCCGCGCGCCTGGGCGCCACGGCCGTCAACTACTACCCCGACGAGTCGAAGGACTGGGCCATCGACCCCGACGAGCTCGAGTCGCACGTCACGAAGCGGACGAAGGCGCTCATCATCTGCAACCCCAACAACCCCACCGGCGCGTTGATGAACGCCGAGACGTTGAAGCGGGTCATCGACGTGGCGCGGCGGCACAACCTGGCGCTGCTCAGCGACGAGATCTACGACAAGCTGCTCTACGGCGGCACGCACACCCCGACCGCGACGCTGGCGACCGACGTGCCCATCATCACCTTCAACGGGCTCTCGAAAGCGTACCTGGCCTGTGGCTGGCGAGTGGGCTGGCTGGTGTTCAACAACCCGCACCTCACCAGGGACGTCGAGGCCGCGGTGCAGCGCCTGGCCGACGCGCGCCTGTGCGGTCCCACGCCGTTCCAGCACGCCATCGAGCCGGCGCTGACCGGGCCGCAAGACCACATTCCCACCATGATGGCCAAGATGCGCTCGCGCCGCGACGTGATGATGAAGGGCCTGCGCTCGGTGCCCGGCCTCTCGGTGGTCGAGCCTGCGGGCGCGTTCTACGCCATGCCGCGCATTCAGATTCCCGGCGTGGTCGACGACGAGAAGTTCGTGCTCGAGGTGCTCAACGAGACCGGCGTGCTCTTCGTGCACGGCTCGGGGTTCGGACAGAAGCCGGGGACCCAGCACTTCCGCGTGGTGTTCCTGCCGCCCGAGAACATCTTGTCCGAGGCGTTCGCGTCGCTGGCGAGCTTCGTGAAGCGGAAGTACGGCTGACCGGCCGTCATGGGGGTGGGCGAGCGTGCCTCCCGGGCCGTGCGCACGCGCACCGCTCCTCGGCGCGTGACGCCAACCACCTGGGGCGTGAGACGAGACGACGTGCACCCCGGCCCTCGAAGACCGGCGACCAGCTCCTGCAGCCCAGGAGCGGGACCACCACCACCTCAGCTCAGTGGCACACGCCGGTGGTCATGTCGCACGTCTGACCCGTCGGGCACCCGGCGAGGCCGCCGTTGTTGCACCTGGGCGCGCAGTACGCGGTCGGCGTCGAGCTCATCGGCGAGGCCGTGCAGACGTAGCCGGTGCGGCACGAGCCCTGGGTTCCCACCGCCGCGACGTCGCAGGTCGCGAAGCAGGTGTTGGTCGGCACGCCGATGGCGTTGCTCGACACGCAGGTCGAACCCATGGGGCAGGTCGTGCCGTTGCCGCAGTTCGAGGTGCAGTAGCCGCCGGTGAAGCCGGTGGGGCCCAGCGGGCTGCTCTCGGGCACGCAGAAGTTGCTCGCGCACTGCGGGCCCGTGCTGCACGCGCTGCCGACCGCCGCACCGGTGGCCACGCCACCGTCCTGGCCGGGCATCAGGCACGCGCCGCCCTGGCACTGACCGCCGGGGCCGCAGTTGGTGCACGCCCCGCCGCCGACGCCGCAGGCGAACGCCTGGTTGCCCGCCTGGCACTGACCGCCCTGGCAGCAGCCCATGCACGACATCACGCTGCACGCGCTGACCTGGCAGGTGCCGGCCACGCACGACTGCCCCATCGGGCACTGCGAGCACATCGCGCCACCGGTGCCGCAGGTGAACCGCGTCTCCATGGTGGGCGTCAGGCAGAAGCCGCCCGCGCCGCCGCCAGCCACGCAGCAACCGCTGCAGGTGCCCGGGCCGCAGGGCGCGGTGAGGCACCCGCCGTTGACGCACTGCTGGCCCTGCATGCACTGCACGCACGCCGCGCCGCCGG
>CAIWFK010000217.1 GCA_903911905.1 uncultured Myxococcales bacterium | reverse complement strand
GGCGAAGGCCAACCTCCTGTACCTGGTGACTGAAAAGTTCGCGAACGTCGACCTTCACCCTGACAAGGTCAGCAACGCCCAGATGGGCGTCGTCTTCGAAGAGCTCATTCGGAAGTTTGCTGAGCTCTCGAACGAGACGGCCGGAGAGCACTTCACGCCGCGCGAGGTCATCCGGCTGATGGTGAACCTGCTCTTCATTGAGGACGACGACGCGCTGTCGAAGCCCGGCGTGGTGCGCGCGCTCTACGACCCCACTGCGGGCACCGGCGGCATGTTGAGCATCGCGGGAGAGCACCTAGCCGAGCTGAACCCGAAGGCGCGCCTGGTGATGTACGGGCAGGAGCTGAACCCCGAGTCCTACGCCATCTGCAAGGCGGACATGCTCATCAAGGGGCAGGACATCAAAAACATCATCTTCGGGAACACGCTCTCGGCCGACGGCCTGCCCGGCGAGAAATTCGACTACATGCTGTCGAACCCGCCCTTCGGCGTGGAGTGGAAGAAGATTCAGAAGGAGGTCGAGCGCGAGCACGAGCAGCAGGGCTTCAACGGCCGCTTCGGGCCAGGCCTCCCGCGAGTCAGCGACGGCTCGCTGCTCTTCCTGATGCACCTGGTGTCGAAGATGCGGCCCGCGAAGGACGGCGGGAGCCGGTTCGGCATCGTGCTCAACGGGTCGCCACTCTTCACCGGCGGCGCGGGCTCGGGTGAGAGCGAGATTCGCCGGTACATGCTCGAGAACGACCTGGTCGAGGCCATCATCGGGCTGCCTACCGACATGTTCTACAACACGGGCATCAGCACCTACGTCTGGGTAGTGAGCAACCGGAAGCCGGAGCACCGCAAGGGCAAGGTGCAGCTCATCGACGCCAGCGGCTTCTTCCAGAAGATGCGGAAGAGCTTGGGCAGCAAGCGCAAGGAGCTGAGCCCCGAGCACATCGAGGACATCACGCGCGTCTTCGGCGACTTCAAGAAGGTGACGCGCGACGGCGTGCCCATCAGCCGCATCTTCAAGAACGAAGAGTTCGGCTACCGCACCATCACCGTTGAGCGCCCGCAGCGGGACGCGAAGGGCAACGTCGTGGTGGGGGAGAAGGGCAAGGGGAAGGGCAAGCCCGTGGCAGACGCCGACCTGCGCGACACCGAAAACGTGCCGCTCTCGGAGGCGGTCGAGGCCTACTTCAAGCGCGAGGTGCTGCCCCACGCGCCCGACGCATGGATCGACGAGGAGAAGACGAAGGTCGGGTACGAGATTCCCTTCAACCGCCACTTCTACGTGTTCAAGCCGCCGCGCCCGCTGGCGGAGATCGACGCCGAACTCAAGGGCGTGACCGACCGCATCGTGACGATGATTGGGGAGCTGTCGCGATGAGCTTGCCGAGGTACGCGAAGTACAAGCCCAGCGGCGTGGAGTGGCTGGGGGATGTCCCGGAGCACTGGCGCATCCATCGCCTGAAACGCTTGTGTCGCGTGATGCCGAGCAACGTGGACAAGAAGTCGCACGACGGAGAGACACCCGTGCTGCTCTGCAACTACACCGACGTCTACTACAACGACCGCATCGTGGCCGGGATGGAGTTCATGCCCGCCACGGCCACCCCCGAGCAGATCGAGAAGTTCACGCTCAAGTCCGGCGATACGATCATCACGAAGGACTCCGAGACCGCTGACGACATCGCCGCGGCGGCATTTGTGCCCGATGACCTTCCGGGTGTCGTCTGTGGCTATCACCTCGCCGTGCTTCGACCGATAGAGCCTGGCTCCGGAGCATTCTTCAAGTGGCTCTTTGGTGGGGCTCACGCCCAGGCCGCGGTCGAGGTCCGAGCGAATGGCCTGACCCGCGTTGGGCTGGGAACCCATGACATCGAGAACCTGGAGATTGCGCTTCCGGCCCCGAGTGAGCGCAGAGCGATTGCCGCCTTCCTCGACCGCGAGACGGCCAAGATCGACGCGCTCGTGGCCGAGCAGGAGCGCCTCATCGAGCTGCTGAAGGAGAAGCGCCAGGCCGTCATCTCCCTCGCCGTCACCAAGGGTCTGAACCCCGACGCGCCCATGAAGGACTCGGGAATCGAGTGGCTGGGG
Organism: uncultured Myxococcales bacterium; assembly: GCA_903911905.1. Lineage (GTDB taxonomy): Bacteria > Myxococcota > Myxococcia > Myxococcales > Myxococcaceae > Xiheilimnobacterium > Xiheilimnobacterium phototrophicum. The sequence continues at coordinate 1,384 of CAIWFK010000217.1, read as the reverse complement.
CAGATCCCGGCTCATTGGGAAGTTGTCGGCCTCACGAAGTACCTCCAGTCGGTCGTCGACTACCGCGGCAGAACTCCGACCAAGGTGGACGAAGGCGTGTTCTTGGTGACAGCGCGGAATATCCGCAGCGGGAGCATTGACTACGCTGCATCGGAGGAGTTCATCGCAGCGGACGAGTACGAGGCGGTCATGCGTCGGGGGAAGCCTGAGATTGGGGACGTGCTCTTCACGACCGAGGCGCCTCTCGGCCAAGTGGCGAACATCGACCGGACCGACATCGCCCTCGCGCAGCGAATCATCAAGTTCCGAGGCGGGCCCGACAAGGTCGACAACTACTTTCTCAAGCTTTGGTTGATGGGGTCCTTCGCTCAGGCGGACATGGAGCAGTTGGCAACAGGCTCGACCGCGCTCGGCATCAAGGGCAGCAAGGTCGGGCAACTCCGACTGTGTCTGCCGCCCCTCGATGAGCAGCGTGCAATCACGTCCTTCGTGGTTGGCGCGCTGGAAGAGATGGACAACCTCGTGGCTGAAGCACAGCGAGCGGTCGGTATCCTCGCAGAACGCCGTACCGCTCTAATCTCGGCCGCGGTCACAGGCCAGATCGACGTCCGGCCTGAGTCGATGAGGACCGCCGCGTGAGCGCCACGCCGAAGACCATCCAGATCTTCCTCCCCGGCGGCGACCCACACGGCATCCGCATCGCCGAGCTGACGACTCGCATCGTCCAGGTCATCGAGGTCCCGCGCAGCCTCCTCCAGGACTTCCTCAAGATGCCCGAGAGCGAGCAGGTCGCCCTCTACTTCCTCGTCAGCCAGTCCGCGGACGGGGTCGACCCGCGCGTCTACATCGGCCAGACCGGCGACGTCCGCGCCCGCCTCGCCAGCCACAACCAGAAGAAGGAGTTCTGGGAAAAGGCCCTGGTCCTCATCTCCCGCACCAACAGCCTCACCCAGACTCACGCGCTCTTCCTGGAGTGGCACTGCCTCCAGTCCGCGCGAAAGGCGGGCCGGTACGCCGACGAGAACGGCAACTCCGGCACCCGACCGCACACGCCCGCCCCGATGGAGGCGGACTGCATCGAGATCTTCGACACCGGCCGCATGTTGCTCTCCACGCTCGGTTACCCCGTATTCGACCCCGTCGGTCGCGTCACGCCCGAGGCCGCCGACGACGAGGTCTTCTACTGCACGGCCGGTGGCGTCGACGGGCGCGGCCTCTACACCCCCGAGGGCTTCGTCGTCCTCAAGGGCTCACGAGGCAAGCGCGAGAACAGCGCGGGTTTCACCGAGACCAAGCAGCGTTTCCGGCAGCGCCTATTCGACGGTGGGGTGATGCGCGCTGAGGGTGACGAGGTCGTGTTCGAGAAGAACCACCTCTTCGGCTC
>CAIWFK010000216.1 GCA_903911905.1 uncultured Myxococcales bacterium | reverse complement strand
GCTCGAGGTCATCGAGGTGCTCTCGGCGGCCGGTCACCGCACCGTGCTGGTCGGCGGCAGCGTGCGCGACCTGCTGTTGGGCAAGACCCCCAAGGACTTCGACGTTGCAACCGCGGCCACGCCCGCCCAGGTGCAGCAGCGCTTCAAGCGCGTCATTCCCACCGGTATCGAGCATGGCACCGTGACGGTCGTGCTGCGCGGTCACCACGTCGAAGTCACCACCTTCCGTGCCGAGGCCGAATACGTCGACGGCCGGCGCCCCTCGAAGGTCGAGTTCCACGAAGACGTGGCGGCCGATCTCGCGCGGCGCGACTTCACCATCAACGCCATCGCGTGGGACGCGGCCAACGGCCTGGTCGACCCCTTCGGCGGTCAGACCGATCTCGCCAACCGCACCGTGCGGTGCGTGCGCTCGGCCATGGAGCGCTTCCTCGAAGACGGGCTGCGCCCCCTGCGCGCGGTCCGCTTCGCCACCGTGCTCGACTTCACGCTCGACCCCGACACCGAAGCCGCCATCGGCCAGACCGTGCACGTCTTCCGCAAGGTCGCCGGCGAGCGGGTCAACCAGGAGTTCGCCAAGATCCTCGCCTCGCCCCACGCCGCCCGCGGCCTCGAGCTGCTGGCCCGCACCTCGTTGCTGGCCGCCTTTTTCCCCGAAGCGGTGCTGGCCAACGCCCGCACGCTCGCCAGCCTGCCAGTCGACGAAGCGATGCGGCTGGCCCTGCTGCTCGACGGCGTCCCCCGCGCGAAGGACATCGTGATTCGGCTCAAGTTCCCCGGGAAGGTCGCCGAGGCCACCGGCGCGCTCGTCACGCTCCGCCCGCTGCCTGCCGCCACCTCGACCGACGCCGAGCTGCGCCGCTGGCTGGCCCGGGTCGACCCGTCGCGCCTCGAGGCCCTGCTCGCCGTCAACCAGGCCCTGGGGGTCACCGTCGAGCCGCTGGCCGCGCGGCTGCGCGCGATCGCCGCCACCCAGCCTCCGCTGGCCGCTCGTGACCTCGCCCTCGACGGGCAAGCCATCATGCGCGTGCTGGGCGTCGGCCCCTCTCGGGCGGTGGGCGAAGCGACGCGGTTTCTGGTCGACCAGGTTCTCGAAGAACCATCGAGAAACTCGGTAGATGCGCTTTCAGCCCTGCTGAAGTCGTGGAAGCCATTGAACTGAATGGTCTTTTGACGTTCCGCAGCCTTTCCCACAGCTTTTCCCACACCCGGCCATCCCACATCGGCGCCATTTCCCCTCGGAGCGCGTTTCTCCTCGGAGGCTCTGGGGGACTTCTCTGGAAAGTTAAATGATTCTGGTTGCTTGCATGGCGCCACGGGCGGTGGCTGCGTGCGTCACCAAATCGTGATTTCCAGGGGGAAACGGGAAAACGCCCTGTGGAAAAGGTTGGCGGGCATGTGGAAGGCCCGGCCCTTTCAGGAAGCAGCCGGCTGTGGCATCTGCAGGGCATGCGCATCGTGGTGGCCATGTCAGGCGGCGTCGATTCCTCGGCGGCCGCGGCGCTGCTCAAGGAGCAGGGCCACGAGGTCATCGGCATGACCTTGCGGGTCTGGAGCTACGAGAGCTCGGCGACCTGCGGCAGTTGCTGCTCACCCGACGACATCGACGACGCGCGCGCGGTGGCCGAGAAGCTGGGCATTCCCTTCTACGTGGCCAACGTGGAGGACCTGTTCAAGGAACGGGTCGTCACGCCCTTCGTGCAGAGCTACCTCAACGGCCGCACGCCCATTCCCTGCGTCTCGTGCAACGAAGACGTGAAGTTCGGCTTCCTGCTCAAGCGCGCGCGGCAGCTCGGCGCCAAGCTGGCGACCGGGCACTACGCGCGGGTCGACGAGGTCGACGGGCGCTTCCACCTGCGTCGCGGCCTGGACCCGGCGAAGGACCAGTCGTACTTCCTCTTCACCCTCGGGCAGGAAGAGCTCAAGGACCTCAGCTTCCCCGTCGGTGGGCTGACCAAGCCCGAGGTGCGGGCCATCGCTGAGCGGTACGGGCTGTCGACCTCGGCCAAGCCCGAGAGCATGGAGATCTGCTTCGTGCCCGACGGCGACTACGCGCGCTTCGTCGAGAAGGTCGCGGGGCAGCAGCCGGCTGGAGACATCGTCACCCCCGACGGCAAGGTGCTGGGCCAGCACGACGGCATTCACCAGTTCACGGTGGGGCAGCGTCGGGGGGTGGGCGTGTCGGGCCCCGAGCCGTTGTACGTGCAGAAGATCGACGCCGAGAAGCGGCAGATCGTGGTCGGCCCCGCAGCCCAGGCCGAGCGCGCCGCCTTCCACCTGCTGCGCCCGCATTGGGTCGACGGGGAAGCGCCGGTCGGCCGCGAGGTGACGGTGAAGATTCGCCATCGCCACGCCGGGGCCAGCGCGCAGGTTCGGCTCGAGGTGCACGGGCACTACCAGGTGCGGTTGACCGAGCCCCAGCGGGCCGTGACGCCGGGGCAGGCCGCGGTGCTCTACGACGGCGATCGCGTACTGGGCGGAGGGTGGATCGCGTGAGAGCCGCTCTGGTTCCCCTGGTGGTGCTCTCGGCGGCGTGTTCCAGGCCCCCCAGCGTTCCGGTCTGCGGGCTGCACTCGGCGACCGCGCCGGTGGTGGTGCTCGGCGGCAAGGACGATCAGGTACTGGCCATTGGCGCCAAGGTGATGTCGGGCGACAAGATCAAGGCAAAGGGCGTGGCGCTGCTCGAGTGCTTCACCGGCTCGCTCAAGGTGCTCGACGGCGACACGGTGCTGGTCGGCGAGCTGCAGGAAGCCACGCTCGAAGGCATCACCATGCCGCGCAAGGTGCTCAAGCAGGGAGCGCTGGTGGCCAACGCCGCGCTCGCGCCGTCGGTGATCGTTCGCTACAGCGACAACCGCTTCACTCCGGCCAGCTCGTTCGCCAACGACAAGGGGCCGACCACCGCGGACTACATGAAGGCCTTCTTCACCCCCAACGGCCTGGCCAACCTGGGCGGCGACACGGCGCGCCCCGAAGGGCCGGTGAACCTGCCTCCGCCCACCCAGCGCCCGAAGTTCAGCCGGGTACACGGTGGCGAACTGGGCGAGGGCGGGCCGCTGCTCAAGGTGACCGACGAGGTGATCTTCGCCGAGAGCGACGATCTGGCCACCGCGGCGCTGGTGCACGGCAACACCTACGATCTGGGTCGTACCTTGCGGCTGATCGTTCCCAGGGGGGCCGAAGGCAAGCTCCAACTCGGCTCGCAGACCATCGACCTCGAAGGGCCCATGGATCTGCGGTTGCGCTGACGGCTAGCATCGCTCCCCTCGATGACGTCTCGCGCGCTGGTCGCTTTCGCCGCTGCCCTGGTGGTCGGTTTCCTCGTCGCCTCGTGCGGCCCCACCGCGAAGCCTTGCGGCCCGTCGACCTGTGCCGACGGGTGCTGCGACGAGCTTGGCGAATGCGTGGCAGGCACCGCGCTCTTCGAATGCGGCGCGGGAGGGGCGAGCTGCACGCGCTGCCAGGCCAACCAGTCGTGTCAGCAGGGCACCTGCTCGCTCATCGACGGCGGCGACTACGACGCCAGCTTCCTGATGGCGCCCGACGCCGCCTTCGACCCCGAGGCCGGGGTGTACGACGCGGGGCCCGACGCCGGTGCCGACGCGGGCACCGATGCCGGGCGCCCGGACGCCGGCGTGACCGACGCAGGCCGGCCCGACGCGGGCCCGAATGATGCCGGGGCCGCCGATGCCGGTCACCCCGATGCTGGCCGACCCGACGCCGGCGCCGACGCGGGTCAGGTCAGCTACGCCGCCGACATCGCGCCCATCTTCAGCGGCGTCTGCGGCAGTTGCCACACGTGGAACTACGCCAACGTCGTCAACATGGTGGCCGGCTCGTGCGGCACCCCGCTGGTGGTGCCTTCGATGCCCTCGCAGAGCCTGATCTACCAGAAGGTCACCGGCACCCAGGCCTGCGGCGGGGCCATGCCTCCGGCCGGCTCGCTGTCGGCGGGGCAGATCGATCTCCTCGACCGGTGGATTCTGCAGGGAGCGCTCGACAACTGAGCCGTGATCGCGCGCACGAGGGTCGATGAATTGACGGCGCTCGGCGTCGCGCTACCTTCCTGAAGCACGCGCTGCAGAGGTGAAAAAGGGCGCGCCTTCCCAAAGAGCTTCGACATGCGAGACACCCACAAGTTGAAAGAGAAGTACGAGCTGTCCCTCGACAATGCGCAGATCGTCACCCTGACGGTCGCCTCGTTGGTGGTGCTGGGCGGCGTGTTCGCGCTCGGCGTGGTGGTCGGCAAGAAGCTCTCGGGCGAGACGGCCGAGAAGCCTCAGACCGACCTGCTCAGCCAGTTGGACCAGAAGACCCGCGCGCTCGATTCGATCAACGCCGCGCCTCCGCCCGATGCCGCGCTCACCTTCCAGGACGAATTGACCCGCCGCTCGCCGGTCGCCGTCGTCGAGAAGCCGGCCGAGAAGAAGGTCGAAGAGAAGAAGCCGGAAGAAAAGAAGCCCGAACCGAAGCCGGTCGAGAAGCCGGTCGAGAAGCCGGTCGAAGTGGCCCGCGTCGACCCGCCGCTGCCCCAGGCCGTCGAGCCGAAGAAGGAGGAGCCGAAGAAGGTCGACGAGCCCAGGCTGCCCGAGTCACCCAGCAAGAGCGAGCCCGTCGCCACCCGCACGCACGACGGTGGTGGCCTCAAGGAAGCGTTCGGCAAGGTGCAGCGCCCGCCATCCGAGACCGCCGCCGACGGCTCGTGGACCGTGCAGTTGTCGGCCTACCAGGACCGCGCCGAGGCCGACCGCTTCGCCGCCGGGCTGCGCGACAAGGGCTATGCCCCGTTCATCGTCGAAGCGAAAGTGGCGGGGAAGGGCACCTGGTTCCGCGTGCGCATGGGCCGCTTCGCCTCGAAGGACGCCGCCAGCCGCTACCTCGACGACTTCAAGCGCGAGACGTCGATGAGCGCGATCGTCACCTCGGCGAACTGAAGCGACTCACGAGTCGTTGTTGGAATTCTTCTTCCAGCGATCGACGTTGCCGTCGCCGTCGATGTCTTCGCCGATGCGGTCGACCTGATCGTTTTCCCAGTATTCCCAGTAGTCGACCTTGCCGTCGTTGTTGGTGTCGCGCTCTTTGCGCACCAGCTTGCCCTTCTCGTAGAAGAGCCACATCGACGGCTTGCCGGCGCTCGAGAGGTCGCGCTCCTTGCGAACGATCACGCCCTTCTCGTAGTAATTGACCTGATCGACCTTGCCGTCGAAGTCGAGGTCGAGCGACTCCTTCACGACCTGTTCCTTCTCGTCGTACACGCGCGACATGTCGACCTTGCCGTCGCCGTTGAGGTCGAGCTCCTTGCGCACCACGCGCTCGACGTCCTTCCCTTCGGCGTTCTTCGCGCTGACCGTGTAGGTCCACACGTCGGGCTTCTTGTCGCCGTTCAGGTCGTACTCGGTGACCCGCTCGTTGCCCGCCATCTTGGTGCGAATGCCTTCGGACAAGGTCTGCCCGTCGCCCGTGGTGTCGGCGCCGTCAGGCTTCTTGTTGGCGTCGGTGGTCGCGCAACCCGCGAGAGTCACGGCGATGATGAGGCCCGGCAGGCTGAATCGACTGGTCATTTTTTGACCCTCCGTGGGGGTCGACATAGCGTCATATATGGTCATGGCGCGCAAGAAAGTCAGCACGACGATCTACATCACGCCTGAGCAGAACGAGCTGCTCAAGCTCCTCAACCAGAAAACCAAGGTGCCGGTGGCGGAGTACATTCGGCAGGGCATCGATCTGGTGCTCGAGAAGTACAAAGACGATCTTCCAGGACAGCAACGACTCGACCTCTAGTCTATACCCGCGCGAATGACGCCCATTCGGGGAAAGCGCGCGGTGGTGCTGGGCGGAGCGGGTTTCGTCGGTTCCTGGCTGTGTGAGCGCCTGCTGGCCGATGGTGCCCAGTTCGTGCTGGCCGTCGACAACCTCTGCACCGGCCATGAGCAGAACCTCGCGTCGCTGCGCGCCGACCCGCGCTTCGACTTTCTGAACCACGACGTCACCGGTCCGATTCCGGTCACCGGCGGCGTCGACTTCGTCTTCAACCTGGCCTCGCCTGCCTCGCCGCGTGATTACGACCGGTTGTGGCTCGAGACCCTGCGCGTCGGATCGTTGGGCACCCAGCACGCGTTGGAGCTGGCCGAAGCGAAGCACGCGGTGATGCTGCAGGCCTCGACCTCCGAAATCTACGGCGACCCGCACGTGCACCCGCAGGTCGAGAGCTACTTCGGCAACGTCGACGCCACCGGCCCCCGCGCGGTCTACGACGAGGCCAAACGCTACGGCGAGGCCATCGTGCAGGGCTTTCGGCGCAAGCGCGGGGTGTCGACCCGTATCGTGCGCATCTTCAACACCTACGGGCCGCGCATGCGGCTCGACGACGGTCGGGTGGTGCCCCAGTTCGTGGCCCAGGCCCTGCGCGGGCAGGACTTCACCATCTACGGCGACGGCCTGCAGACCCGCTCGTTCTGCTTCGTCGCCGACCTGGTCGACGGCCTGGTGCGCCTGGCCTGCTCGAACGAAATGGACCCGGTGAACATCGGCAACCCCGACGAGAAGACCATGCTGGAGTTCGCCGAGGCGGTGCGCACGGCGGCTGGTGGGGGCGGGAAGATCGTGCACCTGCCGCTGCCTCCCGGTGACCCGAAGCAGCGCCGCCCCGACATCACCCGCGCAAGGACGTTGCTCGGCTGGGAGCCGCGCGTGCCGCTGGTGGAAGGGCTGCGGCAGACAATCGAGTACTTCCGGAGCAGGGCGTGACCTACCCGGACCTGTCGTTGGCGCCGCCGCCGACGAGCAAACCCTGGTCGTGGCGGGCGGTCGCCGGACAGAAGGGCACGTTTTCCCTCCGCGCAGAGGACGAGCTGCTCGGCGGACTGCGGTTCGAGTCCGCGGGCGTCAGTGGCCAGCGCGCCACGGCCGACGTCGCCTCGGCGCGGTGGACCTTCATGCGGGTGGGGTTCCTGCAACGGCACGTCACGGTGCGGGTGCCGGGCGCGAGCGGGAACCGCGCGGTGTTGACCTCGGGGCTGACCCGCCGGCGCCTCTTCATCAAGAGCCCGCCGCAGCGCTTCGTGCTGCTCGAGTCGCTCGAGCGCACCTGGGTCGATGGTGCCGGCCGCGAGCTGATGTCGCTCGCGCACGGCCACGGCGACGAATTGGCGCGGGTGACCGTCACACCTGAGGGCGCCACCGCAGGGCCCGCGTTGCCCCTGCTGGCGACCCTGGGCTTCTTCACCCTGGCGCTCGCCGAGCTCAAAGAACGCCGAGCGCAATGGCTCGATCTGCTCGACCTTCTCGACTGAGGCAAAAATGAAAACCGGGAGCCCCTGTGAGGGAGCTCCCGGCTTCACTTCAGGGGCTGCCGTCCGTCAGGCGCGAACTGGCGTCTCGACTACACCCGCAGTCGGCGTCGCCGCCACGGGCAGGAAGGGCGAGCGCTCGAGCACCAGGTTGAGCGCTTCGTCGGCGTGCTTGACGAAGAAGAACTCGAGGTCCTTGCGAACCACCTCGGGCACTTCGACCAGGTCCTTGCGGTTCTTCTCGGGCAGGAGCACCCGCTTGATGCCTGCGCGGTGCGCGCCCAGGCTCTTCTCGCGCACGCCACCGATCGCGCCCACGTTGCCGCGGAGCGTGATTTCGCCGGTCATCGCCGTGTCGGCGCGAACGGGAATCTCGGTGAAGAGGCTGGTGAGCGCCGAGACGATCGCCACGCCGGCCGACGGGCCGTCCTTCGGGGTCGCCCCGTCGGGGAAGTGCAGGTG
>CAIWFK010000215.1 GCA_903911905.1 uncultured Myxococcales bacterium | reverse complement strand
TGTCGCGCTCGATTCTGGCGGCCTGCTCGGGCGTGATGTCGGCGAGGGCGGTGGTGGCGAACGACAGGGCAGCGGCGAGCAGGAGTGTGCGCATGGACGGGCCTGAGCCTACTCCAGCCGCCGTCATCGGCGCATGGTGGCCATCACCGTGAACGACTGCTCGACGTTCTGGAACTCGCCCTCGAAGCGGGGGTAGCGCCAGCTCGAGAACTGCTTGCGCACGCACCGGGCCAGCGGCGTGGCGTCGAGGTCACGGCGCAGGTGCGCGTCACGCACGTGGCCGTCGTTGTGCACCACCCAGCGCACCTCGAAGCGCTGCGCGTCGGGCGGCACCATGCGCCGCGCCTGTTCGGACAGACAGTCCTGCAACAGCGGGCCGTAGTGCTCGTTGACCTGCTTGACCTGGTCGCTCGAGAGCCCGGTGCCCGCCTTGTCCTTCGAGAAATCGCGGAAGGTCAGCGTGCCGGCGACCTGTTTCTCGAGCGTGCGGCAGCTTCCGGCGGTCTTCGAGTCGAGCCGCGCGCACAGCGCGTCGAGCTCGGCCGGGCGCGCCCACAACCGCAGCTCGGGCTCGAGCGTGGTGGCGACCAACTGGCCTTCCTTCACCGTCAGGGTCACCGCGCGCTCGAGCTCGCCCGCCTCGTGCGCCACCTGGGCCAGCGCCTGCAACGCTCGCCGCTTCACCTCGACGCACCCGGGCGCCGTCGAGCAGCTCTTCTCGATTCGCTCGAGCTGCGCGACCTTCTTCGCGACGGGCGTCTCGACCAGCGCACGCGCCAGCACCGCCTCGGCTTCGAGGACCTCGTCGTGTGCCGAACGCGCCGCGGCCGCCACCCGGGCCATGCAGGGCGCCCGCACCGCCGCCGCGCGCGGGCCCGACTTCGCCGAGCCGAGGGCCGCGGTGACACAGGTCTCGGCCTCGAGCAGGGCCTGCGCATTCGAGCCGCCCTTGAGCTTCGAGGCCTGGGCCAGCGCCGAGAGTGCGTGCGCGCGACAGGTCTCGAGCGTTTCGGGACCACAGGCCCGCAGCCATTGCAGCGCGGCCGTGGAGGCACGCACCCCCTCACCAGCCCCGAGCTCGACCTTGAAGGCCGCCTGCCCCGCGCGCTCGCGGTCTTCTCCGTGCAGGTCGGCCGCTTCCTTCACCGCGTCGGCGGCAGCGGCCCGGGCATCTTCCACGCGCTTCGAGCTGGCAGCCAACTGCAGCGCCGCCCGCAGGGGCCCGCGCCGGTCGACGGGCAGTGGCGAGTCTTCGACGGTGATGGTGGGCGGTGCGCCCGGGGCGACCTCCATCGGCGCCCAGGCCCGCGCCAGCTCTTCCTGCGAGGTGGCACTCGAGGGCGTCATGGTGCTGGCCGCAGGCGAGTCGGCGCTCTTCGGGGCGGTCGCGCACGCGGTGCAGCAGAAGAGGGCGACGAGGCACGACCGCATCGAGGGCTGGACGAAAGCCGGTCACGGCGCTCGCGGTCAACGGTATTCGCGGGTTCCTGTACGGCGCCCGCGTCAGCGAGCGGGTCGAGGGCGAAGCGGTGGACCGCCGGCTGGCCGAAGTGCTGCAGCGGCTGCTCGAGGCACCGGTGGCCGCGTTGCTGCGTTCGCTGGAACTGTGTCGTTCGTGGGACCGGCCGTGGACCGGCGTGGTGCACGCGCTGATTTCAGAAGAACTGGAACACGCCCAGGCTCAACCCGAACGCCGGTCGACCGATGAGCGTCACCGCGCCGTCGACGCGAATGCCGGTGCGCACCAGGCGAGGCACCAGCAGTCGCACGCCGCCACCCGCCGAGACCAGCGGCCGCAGGTCGGGCCCCACCACCGCTCCATCGACGAAGCCGGCGCCGACGATGGCGAACCACATCGAATCGAACAGGGTGACGCGCGCCTCGGCGTTGACCAACGCATAGGCCTGGGTGCGCACGATGGAGTCGGCGTAGCCACGCACCAGGTCGAGCCCGCCGATGTAGAAGCCCAGCTCGGTGGGCACCGCACTCGAAATGGCGCCCTGCCCGCGCACTGCCAGGTTCCAACGCTCGCCCAGCGGCTTGAACCACAGCAGCTCGAGCATGGTCTGCAGGTACGGCAGCGCGGGTGACGCTCCGCCGGCGACCTGCTTGAGCTCCAACGACCAGCCAGTCTGCCGCAGCCGAATGGTGTCGACGCGCCCGACCTTCACCGAGAACGTCAGCTGCGCGGCCCACAGGTTGTCGGGCAACACCGCGGTCCCCTCGCGGGGGGCGAGGTACTCGTCGTGGAAGACGTCGAGCCGTACGCCAAGCCGGGTGAGGTCGTCGACTTCACCCTGCACCTCGAGAATGCCGGCCATTCGGCGTCGCGCGTAGTCGGGCCGCGGCCGCACCAGGTATTCGAGTTGAATGAGCCCCGAGAGCCGCTTGTCGAACAGCCGCGGGTCTCGCAGCCAGCCCTGCCCGCCGTTGTAGACGTCGAAGCGCTCGTAGCGCACGCCCCACTCGAGGTACCGGCCCAGCCAGTTGACGTCGTTGGCGCCCACGCGAAACCACCACGCGCCACCGCCGACACCGAACGAGAAGAGCGGGTTCAGACTGAAGCGCTCCTCGACGTCGAAGATGGCCACGTCCTTCCCGTCGCGCGACTCGACGCGGGCGTCGATGCGCGAGAACAGGTCGGTGTTCCACAGGCGGGTCAGCCCCAGGTCCCACTGCTCCTTCGAGACCAGCTCGCCCTGCTTCCACGGCAGCTCGCGCTCGAGGGTGGCGGCGCGGGTCCAGCTCAGGTGCTCGGTCTCGATGGTGGTGATGACGCGCGGCCACGTCGGCTCGTCTCCGAAGGCGACGGAGGCGGTGAGCAGCAGGGCAAGCGACGACCACTTCACGGGGCGGCCGACACGTCGAGCACCGCGCGGAAGAGCACCTCGAGGCCGTGGGTCAACTGCGCCACGGGCAACCGCTCGTTCTTGCCGTGCATGGTGCCCAGCAATTCACCGTCGATTTCGAAGGGCACCAGGCCGTACGCCTTCACGCCCATCGGCCGGGCGAGGTTCGAATCGGTGAAGCCAGGCGAGAGGGCGGGGCCAACCACGATGTCCGGCCGACCCCGACGCAGCTGCCGCTCGAGCGCGTCGAAGAACGGGTCGTCCCAGGTCGAGCTGGTGGCCGTCGACTGGTGCAACACCTGGAGCGTCACGTGGTCGACACCCGAGAGCAGAAACCTCAATTCCTTGAGCAGCTGCTCGGGGGTGGTGCCGGGCAGCACGCGGCAGTCGACGATGGCCGACACGCGCGAGGGAATCACGTTGGGCGCGCTGCCCTTGCCGTCGAAGCCCGTCACCTGGCAGGTGTTGGTGATGGCGGCGCGCACCGGCGGTGCGGCCATCAATTTCTTCATCGCGAAGCCGTCGACCAACGCGGGGTGCTGCAGCACGAACCCCTGCACCCCGCCGCTGGCCTCACCCACGCGGCGCAGCAATTCGTAGAGCGCCTCGCTGATGACCGGCGTGGGCTGACGGGTGGCGAGCACCTCGAGCGCGCGCGCCAGTCGGGTCGGCGCGCGGGTGGCCATTGGCGTGCTGCCGTGCCCCGCTTCGCCATCGGCGACCAGCTCGAGCCACAGCGCGCCCTTCTCGGCCACCGTGATGGGGAACACGGTCTGCCCCTTCGAGAAGAGGTCCTTGAGGCCCACGCCTCCTTCGTTGACCATCACGCCGCAGTCGAGCTCCTTCCAGTGGTGCTCGACCAGGTCCTTCATGCCCAGACTGTTCACCTCTTCGTCGCCCGCGGCGATGAGAATGACCTCGCGGGTCAACGGCACGTTCAGGCGCTTGAGCAGCACCAGCGTCATGGTCTCGATGGCGCCCATGCCCTTCATGTCGAGCGCACCGCGACCCCAGATGACCGGGCCGTTCGCGTCGCTCGCGTCGACCACGCCCGAGAGCGGCGCGTGCGACCATTCCGAAGGCTCGGCGGTCACCACGTCGAGGTGCGAGAGCAGACACAGCGGCTTGTCCTTCGCGGGTCCAGTGGGCGAGAGCCGCGCGACCAGGGAACTGCGCCCCGGCGCGAATTCGTACAGCGTCGAGGGAATGCCTTCCTTCGCCAGGAAGGCCTCGAGGAAATGCGCGCCCCGGTCTTCGTTGCCGGGCGGGTTGGTGGTGTCGACGCGGAGGTAGTCGGTGAGCAGCGTGGTGACCTCGTCACCGGTCTGCTTCCAGTCGACCGAATCGGCGAGTCGTTTCGCGTTCGCAGGCGAGTCGGTCAGGGGGCGCACGCTCGCGCAACCGCACAGCAGGGCCAGCACCGGGAGCAGGGTCGAACGCATGAATGGGCGCAAACAGGAATTCGTCTGACGCGTCAACCGCGGTGACGAAGACGTTTCACCCCAGACGGTCGTCGAGCCAGCGCAGCACGCGCCGCTCTCCCCACCACCGGGGGCGCAGCGCACACCCTTCGACGAAGCCCACATGCCCTCCGCTTCTGGTGACGAGCACGTCGAGGGGAGGCCGCTCCACCGCGACCTGGGGAATGAGCGGCGGTGCCAGCCGGTCGTCCTCTGCCGACAACAGGAGCGTCGGCACCGAGATGCGCGTCAACTGCGGCCCGGCGCTGCAGCGCGCGTAATAGTCCTCGGCCGACGAGAAGCCGTTGAGCGGGGCGGTCACCACGTGGTCGAAGTCGCGAATGCCGCGCGCCGCGCGAATGGCCGCTTCGTTCAACAGCCCCGGAAACCGCCGCGCCTTCTCGAGCGCCTTGCGCTTCATGGGTACCAGGAAGTTCGCCAGGTACGCCCGGGCCAGCGCGGCCTTCGAGTCGAGGTAGCTCGCGCCCCGCGCCAATTCGAAGGGCGCGCTCACCGCCACCGCCGCGCGCACGTTGCCGGGCGAGGCCTTCGCCAACAGGTTCAAGGTCGCGCTGCCGCCCAGCGAGAAGCCCACCACGGCGATGCGGCCTTCGAGCTGGTGCTCGAGCAACCACTGCGCGTCGCGAAAGTCGCCCGACGAATACGACGCGGCCAGCCGGTTGGGCTCGCCGCTGCACGAGCGTGCGTTGAGCGCCCAGCCGTGCCACCCGCGCGCGCGACAGCCCTCCAACATCTGCCGCACGTACCCCGAGGCCGAGCTGCCCTCGAGCCCGTGCAAGACGAGCACGGTGGGTGCGCCCGCCTGGCCCTGTAGTACGTCGACGTCGAAGAAGTCGCCGTCGGGCGTCTCGAAGCGGCGGCGCGAGAGCGGGAGCTCGCGCAACGCCGGCCGCGACAGCGTCGCGAAGATGGTCTGCGCATGGCCGTTCGACAGGCCGGTCGCGGGGTGGAAGTCGTCGGGGAGCAGGGGCATTCGGCCCTTCACACCTAGCGCGTGACCGGGTCCGGCGCACACCAGAGTGCGGCCAGCGGGCCGAACGGTTCGAGCGACTGGCCCCCGCCGAGGGAGTCGGCTCGAGGCCCGCCCCACGGCGCCTCGGTCGGCAGCGCCTCACACGGCCGCGGCCAGGTACTCCACCCGCTTGCCGTTGCGCAGCGTCGCCTCGCCGACCCGGGTGAAGCCCAACGCGCGGTGGAACGCGGCCGAGCCGGGGTTGGGCGGCTCGAGGTTCACCTCGCACACCACGCGTGGGCGGCCGGTGGAACGGGCGAGCGCGAACACGGCCTCGTAGAGCGCGCGTGCGTGACCGCGCCCGCGATGCGCCGCGTGCACCACCACCCGGTCGACGTAGACGAAGCGCTCGTACCGCGTCTGGAGCCAGAAGAAGTTCTCGCTCTCGCGCTCGGCGGTCTCGTCGAAGGCCAGCACGAAGCCCTCGAGCCCATCGGTCCATCGCGCCAGACACGCGGTGTCGACCAGGTGCCGGAACGACTCCATCGTCTCGAGGCACAGCTCGACGGCGTGCGCGTTGTTGAGCGCGAGCGCCTGGTCGAGCGCCTTCACCGCTTGACGTTCGCCCAGGCGGGGGTGGTCACCGGCACGCGCTCGAGCCGGGTGTCGAAGAGGCGATCGGCCGTCTCGACCAGGGCCTCGCCGTAGAGCACGTGCTTGCGCAGCCGGGCCGGCATGGCCTCGCAGCCCAGGTGTGCGCCCAGAATGGCGCCCGTCACGCCGGCGGCCACGTCGACTTCTCCACCGCCACGCAAGACCAGGCAGAGCGCGTCGCGGAAGTTGGTCGGTGACTTCAGCACCGCGTAGAGCGCGGTCAGCAGCACCGGCGTCACGTGCGCCGGCAGGCCCTGCTCGAAATCGAAGTGCGAGGCCGACACGCCCACGCGGCGCAGCGCGGGAATGGCCCGCTCGCTTTCCCACGAGAGCACGCGCGGCAGGTAATAGATTTCGTCGGCCAGCTCGCGGTCGGCCACCGCCGCCGCCGCCGACAGCTCTTCGCAGAACTGCTGCGGCCCGCGCGATTCGCCGTCGAGCCCCAACTGAATGGCGCGCCCCACCGCCGCCGCCGCCGCCGCGCACACCGGGTCCTTGTGGGTCATCACCGTCAGCACCTGCGCGTGATGCGCCAGGCGCGGCGGAGACGCTTCGCTGAACAGCCCGGCCACCACGCCGCGAGACAGACAGCCGGGGTCGCGCACGCCCATGGCCGCGCCCGAGCTCATCCACGGGGTGCCGGCGAGCAGCTGTTCCATGGCCTGGCTGGTGCCGGCCTGCGGCTGCAGAATGGTGCCTTCCTGCCACAGCCACGAGAGGTGCTGGGCCGCGGTGCGCCCGTCGATTTTCCGCTCGCGCACCACCGCGTCGGCCACTGCCATCAGCATCTGCGTGTCGTCGCTGAACTGCCCCTTCGCGAACCCACCGCGCGGCCGGGCCACGAAGTCTTCGCCAAGGAAGGGCTGGCGCGCGAGCGCAGCAGGAGGCAACCCGCGAAACGGGAAGCCGAGGGCGTCGCCAATGGCGAAGCCGAGCACCGCGGCGCGAAACCTGTCCTGGAGCTCGACGAGCTTGAGCGGCATGGCGTTCGGTTGAGCGAACGCAGAATAGGCACTTGCGCGCCCCGTCGGCCACCGAAGTGATCTCGTTTTCCAGTCGTCTGCCATGACGGTCACTTGTGGTACGGCTCGCCCTTGAGAATCGTAAACGCGCGGTACACCTGCTCGACCAGCACCAGCCGCGCCAGCCGGTGAGGCAAGGTCATCGGCGAGAGCGAGAGCACCAGCTTCGCGCGCTGCCGCACCTCGTCGCTCAACCCCTCGTCGCCCCCGATGGCGAAGACGACGTCGCGGCTGTCGTCGTGCTGACGGCCCAACCACTTCGCGAAGTCGACGCTGGGCAGGGTCTTGCCGCGCTCGTCCATCGCCACCAGCACGTCGCGGGGCCCCAGCTTCGCCAGCAGCGCCTTCGCCTCGTCGTCCTTGGCCAGCGCACCCGACTTCTTCGATTCGGGCAGCTCGTGCACCGCCACCTTCGCCACGTGGCCCAGGCGCTTCACGTATTCGTCGACCCCGGGCGAAAAGAGCCCCGAGCGGTCCCGGCCGATGGAAAGGAACGTCAGCTTCATGGGTCGACTCTCGACGGCGCTCGGCTCAGAGCGAGATGCGCGGCGCGTCGCTCCACATGCCTTCGAAGTCGACCGCCTCGCGGCGATCAGGCGTGAAGAAGTGCGCGACCACGTCGCCGTAATCGGCCAGCACCCAGTCGGGGCCGGCTTCGACGTTCGAGGGCTTCTCGCCCTTCGCCCGCAGGCTGTCGTCGACCGAGCTGGCGATGGCCTCGAGCTGCCGGTCCGATTCGCCGGTGGCGAGCACCACGTAGTCGTAGCCGACGCGCTGCGCACCGGCGCGGGTGTCGATGACCAGCACGTCGAGCGCCTTCTTCTCGAGCGCCAGCTCGCCGATGGCGCGGGCCAACGCGAGCGCGTGCGAGTTCTCGACCACCGGGGCCGAGGCGACGACCTTCTTCTTCTTCGCCGCGGGCCGCTTGGCGCGAACCGGGGGGCGCTTGCTGGTCAGCGGCGCCTTGGCGCGCGTGGTGGGCTTCTTCGCCTTGCGCACGCTCGACGTGCGGGCCACGGCCTTGCTCTTCGCCGCCGGCTTCTTCTTCGCCGCGGGCGCTTTCGCGCGGGCAGGCGACTTCTTCGCCTTCGACACGGGCTTCTTCTTGACGCTGGTCCTGATGATCTTCTTCTTCGCCGCCATGGGCCGCGATGTACCCGGTTTCGGGCGCCGAACGATCACTTTTTCCCGACGGCGAGGCTCAGGGGCGGTCTGGACCCCGCATGCCGCCCCGCGAAGTGCGTCACCAACGCCTCGCGCAGCCGCTCTTCCCGAATGGGCTTCGAGAGGTAGTCGTCCATTCCCGAGCGCAGACAGGCCTGCCGGTCGGACTCCATCGCGTCGGCGGTCAGCGCGATGATGGGCGTGTGCGTGCAGGTCTCGCGTTCCTTGAGCCGAATGCGCCGGGTGGCCTCGAGCCCGTCGAGCTCGGGCATGTTGCAGTCCATCAACACCAGGTCGAAGGGCTGCGCTTCCCACCGGGCGATGGCCTCGAAGCCATTGCTGGCCACCGTCACCACGCAGCCTTCGCGGGCCAGCAGCCGCTCGGCCAGCCGCTGGTTGACCAGGTTGTCGTCGACCACCAGCACCCGCTGCCCCTCGGCCAGCTTGACCCTCGCCAGCGGCGGCGTCTCGGCCGACGGCAGAGGCTCGAAGCCCGCGCCATGGGCTCCACGTGCCCGCGCCACCGCTTCGCGCAAGACCCGCCCCTGCACCGCGGTGCGCAACACGAAGGCGTCGGCGGCGAACGCGGCTCGCGGCCCGGCACGCACCCGCAGCACCACCGGGGCCCGCCCGGCCACCTCGCGCGCCAGGGCTTCGCTGCGCGCATCGTCGCCATCGAGCACCACCACGCCCAGGTCGGCGCCGCGCGCTCGCAGGCCCTCGAGGTCGGTCACCACCGTGAGGCCCGGCCCCAGCGCCCCCGCCCACATCGCGGCCACGTGCGCATCGGACTCGACCAGCGTGACCGTCGTCGAGGGCAGCGCCACGGGCGACACGCCGAGGTCGTTCACCGGCAGGGTGAACCAGAACGTGCTGCCGGCGCCGAGCGTGGAATCGACGCCGATGCGGCCCCGCATCAATTCGACCAGGCGCTTCGAAATCGCCAGGCCCAACCCGGTGCCGCCGTAGCGTCGGGTGACCGAACTGTCGGCCTGGGTGAAGCGCTCGAAGAGCCGCTCCCGCACCGGCGGTGAGAGGCCAATGCCGCTGTCTTCGACCTCGACCCGCAGCCAACCCTCGCGAGCGCGCACCCGCAGCGTGACGTGGCCGTGTTCGGTGAACTTGATGGCGTTGCCCAGCAGGTTGAGCACCACCTGGCGCAGCCGCGTCGGGTCACCGGTCACCTGACGCGGCAACGACCACGGGTAGTCGAGCGTCATCGACAGCCCCCGTGGAGCGGCCCGGGGCAGGCACAGCTCGACCGCCTGACCGAGCACGGTCTCGAGGTCGAAGGACAACGATTCGAGCTCGAGCCGGCCCGCTTCGATCTTCGAGAAGTCGAGAATGTCGTTGATGATGACCAGCAGGCTCTCGGCCGAGCCCTTGATGGTGGTCGCGTAGCTGCGTTGTTCGGCGTCGAGCGTCCCATCGAGCAGCAGGTTGGTGAAGCCGATGACCCCGTTCATTGGCGTGCGAATCTCGTGCGACATGGTGGCCAGGAACTCGCTCTTCGCGCGCGTCGCACACTCGGCGTCGACCCGGGCCGACTCGAGCTGATTGGCGCGAAGCTGCACGTTGGCTTCGGCCACCCGACGCCGACAGGTCTCGAAGCCCAGGGCCAGCGTCGACGACAGCGACGCGGCCAGCGTGCTCGACTCGGGCCCCCACGACCGGGTGCCGAACTGGAACACCGTGACCCCGGCCAATACGCCCATCGAGAACACGCCCACCAGCACCGACGAGCCCTCGGCCGACTCGACCAGCCCATGGCCGGGGTACCGCGCGCCGTCCAACTGGTGCTCGGTGCTCAGCGCGTCGAGCAGCGCCC
>CAIWFK010000214.1 GCA_903911905.1 uncultured Myxococcales bacterium | reverse complement strand
GCCGCGGGCGCGCGCTTCCGGACCTTCGATGAGCTGCAGGCGGGCCGCGGGCTGACCCACGACATCGACGGGGCGATGGCGGCACGCCGGTTCCCCGAGGTGCCGCGGCGGACGAGCGCCGAGGCGGCCGAGATCTTCTGGGAACACGCTGCGGACTTCACCCTCTTCGAGCACTTCCTGGCCGACGAAGCCGGGCACCTGCAGGACGAGACGGCGGCGCTGGCGGCGATCGGCACCTTCGACGGCTTCGCGCGGGAGGTGATCGCGCGGCGACCAGCCGACACGGTGGTGGTGATCTGCAGCGATCACGGCAACGTGGAAGATCTCTCGACCCGGAACCACACCACCAACCCGGTGGCGGTGCTCACCTTCGGGCTCGAGCAGGGGCGCCTCGAGACGGTAGCGGACGTCGGGCGAACCGCGCTCGCCGTACTCGGGGTGCAGGGCTGAGCCTCGCTACCGCCCCGAGCCCGTCACGTCGACCACCGGCCGAATGGCGATGGGCCGCTGCGCCGAGAGCATTCTCCGCGACGGCCACACGCATTCGCCCCACGAGGGCGGCGCAGACCACAGCGCCAGGCTCGAGCCGCCTCCACCGCCGCGCAGCACCTCGTGCCCATCACCCCACCCCGCCGCGCTCGAAGGCGCGCCTTCCCACGATTGGTGCCAACTGTCGCGACACAGCTCGGTGCGAGCCGCCATGTCGGCCAGGAAGCGCGGCGCGGCGCTGATGGGCGGGGCCCGATCGTCGAGCGAATCGGCGGCCGCGCGCACCACGAATTCCCATTCCACCTCGCTGGGCACCCGCCACCCCACCCGGGTCAGCCCGCGCAGGGTCGCGCTCAGCCCCGAGGCCCGCACACCGAAGGGCGTGAGGTGGCCTTCGGGCACGCCCAGCCGATGCAGGTGCAGCGCCGACAACGCCTCGCCGACCAGCAGGGTCGGCACCTCGAGCAGCCGCGTGGGCGTCAACGCGCGCACGTCGTCCCACGAAGGCAACGACTCTGGCAGATCGTCGGTGATGGGCTCGGTGGGTCGCCAGGCGTTTCGCACCTCGAACACCCGGCGGAAGCGCCGCTCGCTCATGCCGACCAGCACCCGATCGCCGAACACCAGGTGGAACGTCACCCCGGTCTCGCGATGAACGAAGCGCGGCACGGCGTGCTCGTGCGCCCGATCGACGACGTGCTCGAAGGCCTCGGGCAACGCCTCGAGCACCTGGTCGACGACCACCTCGCGCGACGGGAGATCGAGCGAGAGCCAACGGGTGAAGGTGGTGCTCACGGCGCGCGCTCCCACGACCCGACCAGGTCGATCACCGGCCGCGCCTGCACCAGCCCAACGGTGCGGACCGGTCGGCGAGAGGCGATGGCCGACTCCAACTGAGCGGCATCGCGGGAACCGGTCTTCACCAGCTCGGCCCCGGTGCCCCACGGCGACGCGTCGCTGGGCGCGCCCTGGTACGAGGCATGCCAGTCGTCGAGGCACAGTTCGCCCATCGCGCCGAAGGTCAGCCCCGCGTCGGGGCCCAGCGCCCACTGCGCCTCCCATTCACACTCGCTGGGCAGCCGCCAGCCCCGGGCGTCGAGCCACGAGCGCAGGCGCGGCACCGCGTCGCGCAACAGCCACCCGCGGCCCTCGAATGCCACCGGTTCGGTCGCACACAGATGTGCGGGCACCCGCACCTCGCGCAGCGGCACGTGCACCTCGGGGCTGAAGACGGTGGGCACCCGCGCGCCGAGGGCTTCGGCCCGCATGAACCGCTCCGCATCGAGCCCCACCCGCACCACCGCTTCGAAGATCAGCACCAGCCCCACGCCCGAGGGGTGCCTGAACCGCGGCGCCCCGCCATCATCGCGCATTCGTTCGAGCGGCAGGCGCTCGAGCAACCCGTCGAGCCAGACCTGGCGCTCGGCCGCGTCGGCGCGGGTCCACCCCTCGCGGGTCATCATGCCGCACGCCGCAGCGGCACACCCCAGTCGGTCACCCGCCAGCCCTCGCGGAGGGCCCGTCGGCGCAGCCGGGGATCGGGGTTGACGGCGACCGGCATGCCCACCTGTTCGAGCACCGACACGTCGCTGTACGAGTCCGTGTAGAAGGCGCAGCGCTTCAGGTCGACCGGGCGGCGCTCGGCCTCGGCGCGCGCGTGAACCAGCTTGCCTTCCCCGAAGCAGATTCGCCCCTCGACGCGGCCGGTGTGCAGCCCCGCGGCGTCGACCTCGAGTCGGTTGCAGAGCACGCGCTCGAAGCCCAACTGGCGGGCGGCGAGCTCCGAGAGGTAGTTGGTCGACGAGGTCAGCAGCACCAGGGCGTCGTGGGCCGCGCGATGGCCGGCGATGGCCTCGAGCGCGCCGGGCCGCACGGTGTGCTGCACCTCTTCGACGAAGAAGCGCTCGGTGCGCTGGCGCAGCTCGGCGGCCGAGGTACCGGTCACTTCCGCGACCGCTTCACCCACCAGCTGCTCGGCCGAGGCGAAGCCCAACTGGTAGCGGGCCAGCCACACCATGGCGCGCACCGCCTGCCGCTTCGAGAGGTTGCCGAGGGCAGCCTCGCGTCGCACCCAGAGCACTCCCGAGTTCACCGAGAGCACGGTCTTGTCGAGGTCGAAGAAGGCGATCACCGTGCGCCAGTGTAACCGGCTCTCCTGACACCTGAGCGGTCCTCGGAGTGCAAGTTCACCCGAATTCGTGGGGGCCCCTCTCCAGGCGATGGTTCCGTGGTAGGTAGGCCCCATGATCCGCGGGTTCGTCCTCGGGGTGGTGTTCGGCCTGTTGCTGGCAGTCGGCGTGTCGTGCGGCTCGACGCACGCCCAGTGTCTGCGCTCGAACTGCAACGGCTGTTGTGACGTCAACGACGTCTGTCAGCCCGGCAACACCCCGGCCCTGTGTGGCGTCGACGGCATGCAGTGCCTCTCGTGCAACCCCGGCGACACCTGCCAGAAGACCATGTGCTCGGGCGGCTCGTCGACGGGCGGGGGTTCGGCCACCGGCGGCGGTTCGGCGACGGGCGGCGGTGCGACCGGCGGCGGCAGCACGGGCGCCTGCAACGCGTCGAACTGCCAGGGCTGCTGTGATTCCACCGGTACCTGCCAGGCGGGCAACACCAGCGGCGCCTGTGGCAAGGCCGGCGGGGCGTGCGCGATGTGCCAGAACGGCGCGACCTGCGGGGCCAACGGCACCTGCGCCTCGGCGACCTGCACCGGCTGCATCGACGGCAGCAGCACCTGTCAGCCTGGCACCCAGCCCACGGCCTGCGGCAAGAACGGCGGCGCTTGCACCTCGTGTGGCTCGGGCTCGTGCAACGCGGGCGTGTGTGGCTCGTCGTCGACCTGCGGCCCGGCCAACTGCATCGGCTGCTGCGCCGGCACCCAGTGCATCACCGCGACCTCGGCGACCCAGTGTGGCAATTCGGGTGTGACCTGCGCGCAGTGCGCCGCGGGTCAGGACTGCGCGACCGGCTCGTGCGCGACCGCCAGCGCGGGCGGTGGCGCAGGTGGCGGCGGCGCGGGCGGCAGCTGCGACCCCATCAGCTGCTCCAACGGTTGCTGCGACTCGAACAACGTCTGCCAGCCGGGCAACACCAATTCGGCCTGCGGCGGGCTGGGCCTGAGCTGCTCGACCGGCTGCACGGTCTGCATTTCAGGCATCTGCATCTGACCTGACGGGCCAGACCCCTACTTCGCCCAGCGCCAGCTCTGCACCAGCGAGCTGCTCACCGGCGGCTTCGTCCAGGTCGCGGCCTGGCTGCGGTCGGTGGCGCGGGTGTCGGTGATGAAGAAATAGGTCGTGGTGACGGTGGCCATGGGGCGTGAAAGATCACGCCGCGATCGCCCCCGCAAATTCCTGGCCGCGCACGATCCATCGCGATCAGCCCGCGACGAAAACCCGATCGGTTTCGCGCCTTTGGCGACCCGAGCCGATCTTCGCCAGATCGGCCTCTTCCGGCCGGACCGCCCTTTTCAGGTCGCGCAGAGCAACTGCACGTCGAGCTTCTGGTCGTCTGCCCGCCGCTTGCACTGGTTGCCGAAGGTGACCTTGGCCGGGTCCTTCGCGGTGGCGCTGGCCACGAAGTTCACGATGCCGCCGTTGCTGAGCGTGCAGCTGACGTTCGAGCCATCGGCGCGGGTGATGCCGACGCGCAGCATGTTGGGGTCGGGCACGTTGCTCATGTTGACGGTCTGCGAGACCGAGGCCAGCTCGGCGATGTGCACGAGCGTGTCGTGGTACGAGTCGCGGCAGATCGAGTCGAGGTTGCTGAGCGTGGGGTCGAACAGCTCGGCCATCGCGCGGTGGCGGAAACCGGCCTGGTTCGAGGTCGGGCAGTCGATGTTGCGCACCTGCCCACCCTGAATGACCGCCATGGCCGACTTGTCGACCGTCGACACCGGAGCGATGGCAGCCCAGATGATCTCGTGCGGCGTGCCGTCGTCGTTGAGGATCTGGGTGGTGAACAGCCGCTGGTATTCGGACACCGGGTACAGGCTGTTCGCGTGATCGGTGCAGTCGGCCACCGCCGGGTTGTCGCCGATGGCCACCAGCGACGGCCGCACCGTCTCGCTGCAGTCGTCTTCGTCGGACAACACCACGATCAACACCCGTGACCCGTCGCGCACGAAGCCCAGGTTGCCGCCGGCGTCGAGCGGCACCGTGTTCGCGTAGCCGATCAACGCCAGGCGCACCGCCTCGAAGGGCGTTTCCTGCCCCGAACCCTGAATGCCCTGCTGCACCAGCTTCGAGAACTTGGGGGCAATCTCGGGGTCGTCACCCAGCAGCACCCGCTCGTTGGTGGTGTCGTAGTTGAACCCACCATCGGCCAACTGGTCGGGCACCGCGCGCAGCAGGCCGGCCTGGTCGGGGTACTCGCGCCACCAGTCGACGCCGTTGACCAGGGTGTGCTGGTACACGGTGGTCGTCACCACGCCCACGTGGAAGTCCTGCCGCACGCCGCCGGCCTTGCGAATGGCGTCGACGAAGGCCGACAGCTCGCGGGCCACGCCGGTCTGCTCCTCGATCATCGAATTGGAGTTGTCGATGACGAAGAGGATGTCGAGCTTCTGCGGCTCGATGAGCGGGGCCTGGGTCTGGCAGGTCGAAGGCAGGTTGCCGGTGCCGTTCTCGACCGGGCTGGCGCAGCCGAAGCACCCCGTGCAGTTCGAGGCAACCGCGAGCAGCAGGCCGATGATCAGCAGTCGGGGGTGGGTGGTCTTCATTCGCCTGTCCATTCTGCACCGGATGAACGGCGGGGGGAAAATCGCGGAATTCGGCCAACATCACATTGCCGACCGCGTTTTGACTGCTACCGTATGAGGGACGAGCGGAGACGTTCTCCGCTCCACACCAAGGACACCCGAACCAACCATGTCCGACGACAAGAAGAAAGCCGCTGGCGCCCAGGCCCTCCCGACGACGATGACGCCGCCGGGCACCATCAACAAAGACGACATTCCAGCGGTGCTGCCGATTCTGCCGCTGCGCAACTCCGTGTTCTTCCCCGGG
>CAIWFK010000213.1 GCA_903911905.1 uncultured Myxococcales bacterium | reverse complement strand
CCGACGGTCTGCATGACCTTCGCGGCGGGGCTGGCCTGGGGCAGCTTCAAGGGGGCCTGGGCCAGCACGGGACAGGCGAACAGACAGCACAACGTGAGCAGGGTCGAACGGGTCATGAAAGGCCTCGTGAAAGATGAAGGAAGTCGGCTTGGAGTGAAGGACGACCGCCCGGGGTTTCACCCGAGCGTGCGCTTTCTAGCGGGTCGCGTGGCGCTTCGCCCGACTGATCACTGGTAGCGCGTGCGCAGGTAGGCCTCGACCGCGGCCCGGTCCTGCGAGCTCAATTCGTGATCGTAGATCAGCACGTCGCCCACCTCGGCGTTCGCGACCGCGCCCACCGCGAGGTAGTTGGCCTGCGAGAAGTCTTCCACCACCCCACTGCCGGTGCGGGCGGTCAGGGTTCGCAGCGTGCCGTCGATGGAATACTGCAGGTTGGTCGGCAGCAGGGGCGTGCCCACGACCATGGTGCCAATCGACAGCACGTAGGTGCGGGCCACCTGAGCCGTGACCAGGTCGGTGTCGAACGAGTTGTTGGTGAGGTACACGCCCTCGCGCGAGCCGATGGTCTGCCAGGTGTTGGCGTCGAGCCCGAAGTAGGTCGAGGGCGTGCCCGCGGCTCCGAAGATGATCACCTGCGAGCGGCTGGTGGTGTCGTGCAGCAGCATGATCGCGGCCATGGTGCGCCCCGAGGTCGGGGGCAGCCCCAGCACGTCGGGTCGGTACACGAAGGCGTTGTTCTGGAAGGTGATGGTGGGGTGGCCGTTGAGGCCCGCGTCGTTGAAGACGGGGAAGGTGGTGGTGACGGGAAAGAGATCGTTGCCGTGCGAGCTGAGGTCGCTCCATCGGCAGACCGTGCCGGCGGTGGTCACGGCAGCGAGGTCGGGCCGCAGCCACAGCACCAGCCCTGCGACCGGCAGCCCGGCGTCGGCCGCGTCGAGCGTCAACCCGGTCGGCAGCGGGCAGCCGGCGTCGTCGTAGAGCGGGCCCGCGTCTGGCTGATCGATTCCGGCATCGAAGATTCCGGCGTCGAAGCTGGGTCGTCCGGCGTCCGTGGTGCCCGCATCGAGGCCCGCGTCGACGAGGCCTGCATCGCGTCCCGCGTCGACTCCCGCGTCGACGGTTCCCGCGTCGACCAGCCCCGCATCCACGCCGGCATCGACGAGACCTGCGTCGATTCCCGCGTCGGCCCCGCCAGCATCGACGACGCCCGAGTCTTCCGGCCCCGCGTCGACCCCTGCGTCCAGGGGCCCTGCGTCGGTCGCCCCCGCGTCCACCTCGCCGGCATCGGGAGCGCCCGCATCGGGCATGAAATCATCGCCACAGTTGCAGGCGGCGAAGGTCATCGAAGCGGCGAGCAGCAGGAACGACCGGTTGACTGAGGTCATGCCGCCTCGTAGCACGCAAGCCGGTTGACTTCAGGGGGATCGGGCGTGGAAAGAGCTTCGGGGCCGACGACACGATCACCACCATCGAACGTCGGAGCCGGAACCTGAGTCGTCGTAGCATGAAGCAGGAGCCACACTGATGCTGACCTCGTGGATGGTGGTGCTGGTACTGACGGCAGACGCTGGCGCGTCGGCGCAGGCCCTGTCCCTGGCGAAGGCGGCGGCGACGCAGGTCGGCAAGACCGTTCGGTACGACCCGGCCTACGAGAAGCTGGCCTTCCCCAACGGCGACGTCCCCCTCGAACGTGGCGTGTGCACCGACGTGGTCGTCCGTGCCTTCCGCGAGCTGAAGGTCGATCTGCAGCTCGAGCTCAATCGCGACATGACCGCGAGCTTCCAGGCGTACCCCACGCGTTGGGGGCTCAAGCACCCCGACCCGAACATCGATCACCGCCGCGTGCAGAACCTGCAGACGTACTTCTCGCGTCGGGGCAAGGCGTTGAAGGTCACGAAGCGAGCCGAAGACTATTGGCCTGGCGACCTGGTCACCTGCGACGTCGACGGGCGCGCGCACATCATGATCGTCGCCACCACGAAGAGCGACGACGGCTCGCGACACCAGATCGTCCACAACATCGGCGAAGGCACGAAGGTCGAAGATCGACTCTTCGAGTTCCCCATCACCGGTCACTACCGGCCGCTCTGAGGCGTCGAAACCGGGGAACGGTGCCCCAGGCGTGAATTTCGCGACGAGGCCTGCGTTCGGCCCTCCATGCGAATGCTCCTCGTCGGTTCGGCGTTGGCGTTGTCCGGCTGTGTCACCGCGCAGTGGGCGACGGGCCTGTCGGTCGGCTCGACCGGTTGCTACCAGGAGGAGATGACGGTCACCCGCCAGCCGACCTTCAGTTCTGGGTCGGGCTACGTCTGGGAACTCGAGTGCAATGGCGCGCACTTCGTGTGCAACGCCGTGCGCGACGTGCACTGCAGCGAGCGACGGGTCGCCCCCAAACCGGCGCCGTGAAGGCCCCGGCCCCGTCAGGGCTCGATGGGCAAGCGCAACGAGGTTCCCCGACGTGGGCTGACTTCTTGCGTCAACCACTTTTGAGTCGACCGGCTCGCTGATCGCTCACCGCGCCGCACGCCCTGTGCTAATTGCGCGCGCATGAATCGCCGATTCGCGGACCACCTCCAGTCGCAGTTGGACGGTATTCGGGACCAGGGCCTGTTCAAGAACGAGCGGGTCATCACCACGCCCCAGCGCGCCAACATCGCGGTCGCTTCGGGCGCGAAGGTGCTCAACTTCTGCGCCAACAACTACCTCGGTCTGGCCGACGACCCGCGCCTGATCGCTGCGGCCAAGGGCGCCCTCGACTCGCACGGCTTCGGCATGGCCTCGGTGCGCTTCATCTGCGGCACCCAGGACCTGCACAAGACCCTCGAGGCGCGGCTCTCGAAGTTCCTGGGCATGGAAGACACCATTCTCTTCGGGTCTTGCTGGGACGCCAACGGCGGCATCTTCGAGATCGTGCTGGGTGAAGAAGACGCGGTGATCAGCGACGCGCTCAACCACGCGTCGATCATCGACGGCGTGCGCCTGTGCAAGGCGAAGCGTTTCCGCTACGCGAACAACGACCTGAAGGAACTCGAGCAGCGTCTGGTCGAGGCGAAGGACTCGCGCTTCAAGCTCATCGTCACCGACGGCGTCTTCTCGATGGACGGGGTGATCGCCAACCTGAAGGGCATCTGCGATCTCGCCGACACGTACGACGCCCTGGTGATGGTCGACGACTCGCACGCGGTGGGCTTCGTGGGCGAGCACGGGCGGGGCAGCCACGAGCTGCGCGGGGTCATGGGCCGGGTCGACATTCTCACCGGCACCCTGGGCAAGGCCCTGGGCGGCGCGTCGGGTGGCTACGTGAGCGCCTCGAAGGAAGTGGTGGGCCTGCTTCGCCAGCGCGCGCGGCCCTACCTGTTCTCGAACTCGCTGATGCCCGCCATCGCCCAGGCCACGCTCACCGCGCTCGACCTGCTCGAGTCGGGTGACGAGCTGCGCCGCCGGGTGAAGGACAACGCCCAGCACTTCCGCACCGAGATGACGAAGGCCGGCTTCACGCTCTCGGGCGAAGGCCACGCCATCGTTCCGGTGATGCTCTTCGACGCCAAGCTGGCCGCGACCTTCGCCGAGCTGATGCTCGCCGAGGGCATCTACGTGGTGGGCTTCAGCTTCCCCGTGGTGCCGAAGGATCAGGCCCGCATTCGAACCCAGATGTCGGCTGCGCACACGCGAGAGCACGTCGATCTCGCGATCGCGGCGTTCAAGAAGGTTGGCAAACAGCTCAAGGTGATCCCGTGAAGCAGATGAAGGCCCTGGTCAAGGCGAAGAAGGAACCCGGTCTCTGGCTCGAGAGCGTGCCGGTGCCGAAGGTCGGCCCCAACGACGTGCTGGTGCGCGTGCGCAAGACCGGCATCTGCGGCACCGACATTCACATCTACAACTGGGACGCGTGGAGCCAGCGCACCATTCCGGTGCCCATGCACATCGGCCACGAGTTC
Organism: uncultured Myxococcales bacterium; assembly: GCA_903911905.1. GTDB lineage: Bacteria > Myxococcota > Myxococcia > Myxococcales > Myxococcaceae > Xiheilimnobacterium > Xiheilimnobacterium phototrophicum. The sequence goes on along the minus strand of CAIWFK010000213.1, from coordinate 5,147 downwards.
ATGGGCGAGGTCGCCGAGGTCGGCAGTGAAGTGACCGGCTTCCAGCCTGGCGATCGCGTGTCGGGCGAAGGCCACCTCACCTGTGGCAACTGCCGCAACTGTCGCGCCGGCAAGCGTCACCTGTGCCGCAACACCGTGGGCACCGGCGTCAACCGCCCGGGGTGCTTCGCCGAGTTCGTGGTCATTCCCGCGGTGAACATCTTCCGCATTCCCAAGGAAATTCCCGACGAGATCGCCAGCTTCTTCGACCCGCTCGGCAACGCCGTGCACACCGCGCTCTCGTTCGACCTGGTCGGCGAAGACGTGCTGATCACCGGCGCCGGCCCCATCGGCGTGATGGCCGCGGCCATCTGCAAGCACGTGGGCGCGCGCAACGTGGTGGTCACCGACGTCAACGAATACCGCCTCTCGCTCGCCAAGAAGCTGGGCGCGACCCGCGTGGTGAACGTGGCCAACGAAGCGCTCGACAACGTCATGCGCGAGCTCAACATGACCGAGGGCTTCGACGTGGGCCTCGAGATGTCGGGCAACGGCTCGGCCTTCAAGCAGATGTTCTCGACCATGAACCACGGCGGTCGGGTGGCGCTGCTGGGCATTCCCACCGGCGAAATCGCCGTCGACTGGAACCAGGTCATCTTCAAGGGCCTGGTGCTCAAGGGCGTGTACGGCCGTGAGATGTTCGAGACCTGGTACAAGATGACCGCCATGCTGCAGAGCGGCCTCGACGTCAGCCCGGTGGTCACGCACCGCTACCCCGCGGCCGAATTCAAGACCGCCTTCGAAGAGATGCGCACCGGCCGCAGCGGGAAGGTCATTCTCGACTGGACGCAGGTCTGATGGCGGCGGCGAAGAAGACCCCGAAGAAGAAGAAGCCGGCCCAGCTCGAACTGGTGCCGGCGCCGCACCACTCGAACGCGGAAGAGTCGCTGATCTCGAAGAAGAAGCGGCCGGCGCCGAAGAAGAAGTTGTTCGTCGCCATGGCCGGCAACATCGGCGCGGGCAAGACCACCGCCGCGAAGATGGTGAGCCAGAACTTCGGCTTCGAGCTCTTCGACGAGCCGGTCATCGATAACCGGTTCCTGAAGGACTACTACAAGGACATGCGGCGCTGGAGCTTCACGCTTCAGCTCGAGTTCCTGCTCAAGCGCGTCGAGCATCACGAGCTCATTCACAAGGTCGCCAAGAGCTGCATTCAGGACCGCACGCTCTACGAAGACCCGGAAATCTTCGCCAAGTACCTGCACGGCCTGGGCAACCTGACCGACCAGGAACTCGACCTGTACTTCGAATATTTCCAGCGGCTGACGAAGACCATCGCCCACCCGCAGAAGGTGATCTGCTTCGACGTGCCGAAGGTCGACGTGCTGCTCAACCGCATCCACCTGCGGGGGCGTGAAGAAGAGAAGAACATTCAGCTCTCGTTCCTGCGCGGGTTGAACGGGTACTACGCCACCTTCCCCATGGTGCTCTCGGGCAAGTACGGCATCGACGTGCTCACGCTCGACGTGACCCACCTCGACATTCGCACCGGCCGCGGCCGCGAGCAGTTCCTCGACACGGTCAGCGAGTTCCTCTCGAAATGACCACCCTCGCGCCGCGCAGCCCCGCCCAGTCGTACGTCGAGATGGTGCAGATTCTGCTGCCCGGCGACGCCAACGCCCTGGGTGCGGCCTTCGGCGGCAGCGTGATGGGGTGGATCGACATCTGCGCTGCGGTCTCGGCCCAGCGGCATTCGCGCCAGTTGGTGGTGACCGCGTCGATGGACGACCTGCACTTCCACGCGCCCATCAAGGTCGGCATGACCGTGACGCTGCGCGCGCGGGTCATCGCCGCGTTCAACAGCTCGATGGAGGTCGGCGTCACCGTGCACGCCGAAGAGCCGACCACCGGCGAGAAGACCTTCACCACCAGCGCGTTGCTCACCTTCGTGGCCCTGGACCGCGACGGCAAGCGCCTGCCCGTGCCGCCGCTGCTCATCGACAACGAGCGCGATCGGGTGGCTGCGGCCGAGGCGCAGTCTCGCCGCACCGAGCGCCTGGCCCGGAAGGGGCAGGGCACCAGTTGGCTGTCGCTGCTCGGCGGCTGACCGGCTTTCAGCGGGCCACGCCCGGCGTCGCCCAGGTGCGCAGGGCTCGCTCGAGGTCCGACAGTCGCAGCGGCTTGGGCAACACGTCGTCGATGCCCGCCTCGAGGCACCGCGTGCGCTCGTCTTCGAGCGCGCTGGCCGTCACCGCGATGATCGGCGTGCGCGCCGCCGGGCCCGTCAGCCGACGAATGGCCCGCGCCGCGTCGTAGCCGTCGAGCACGGGCATCTGGCAGTCCATCAGCACCAGATCGAAGCGCCGCTGCGCCAGGGCCGCCAGCGCTTCGGCGCCGTCTCCGACCACCAGGGCCTCGACGCCCAGCCGTTCGAGCATGCGCTCCGCCACGCGCTGGTTGACCGGGTTGTCTTCGGCGACCAGCACCGTCATCGGCGGCAGCGCTGGCCGCTGGGTCGCGGTCGAGGCCTCGCGCCGGCGCCCCAGCACCTCGGCGAGCAGTTTCTCGAGCTGCGCGGTCCGCAGCGGGAAGGTCAGAATCGCGGTGCCGGGCGCGCTGGACGGCGGCGGCCGGGCGCCGAGGCGCAGCAGGTGGAGGTCGGCCTCGGCGCCCTCGCCGATCAGCACCGGGGCGTCGTCGGCCAGCGACGCGCCCAGGAACGCGAGCGCCTCGACCAGCCCGTCACGCGAAGGCGGGTGGGCACACTCGACGCGAACGGTGGCCCCTGCCAACAGCCGGAGCGGGGGCGCCTCGACGTCGACCAGGGGCAACTCGCAGCAGAACGTCGCCCCCTGGCCTTCGGTCGACTCGACCGTCAGCTCGCCGCCCATGGCCACCACGATGGCGCGGGAAATCGACAGGCCCAGCCCGGTACCGCCGAAGCGCCGGGTCGTCGATTCGTCGGCCTGGCTGAAGGGCACGAAGAGGCCGGCCAGGGCCGCGGGCGAGAGCCCGATGCCGGTGTCACGCACCTCGACCCGCAGCCGGCCCCCAGCCATCGTCACCCGCATCGTCACCTCGCCCCGGGCGGTGAACTTCACCGCGTTCGACACCAGGTTCAGCACCACCTGGCGCAGGCGCGTCGGGTCGGAACGAACCTGTGCCGGCACGTCACGGGCCACCGTCACCGCCAGGGCCAGCCCCTTCGCGAAGGCCTGCCCCGCCAGTTGCATGACGGCCCCTTCGATCACCTCGCGCAGCTCGATCGGCACCGATTCGAGCACCAGCCGGCCCGCCTCGATCTTCGAGAAGTCGAGCACGTCGTTGATCAACCCCAGCAACAGGTCGGTCGAGCCGCGAATGGTGTCCACGTACTCGCGCTGCTCGGGGTTCATCGGGGTGCCCTCGAGCAGGCTCGCCATGCCCACCACCGCGTTCATCGGCGTGCGAATCTCGTGGCTCATGTTGGCCAGGAAGGCGCTCTTCAGGCGGCTGGCCGCCCGCAGTTGCTCGTTGGCCTCTTCGAGGCGGTTCTTGGTGGTCGACAGCTCACCGAGGGTTCGCTCGAGCGCGCTGGTTCGCTGTGAGACCAGCCGTTCGAGGACTTCGGCCTGGTCGGCCGCGCGCCTCAACCGCAGCGAGACCAGCGCCCACCCCAGCCCCACCACCCCCAGCCCCGACAGCGTCAGGAACCACCAGCGCTGCCAGACCGGCGCCATCACCTCGAACGCCAGCTCGGCCGGCGTCGACCACGGCCCGTTGTAGCGCCGCGCGCGGAGCGTCAGCGACCAGTCGCCCGACGACAGGTGGTCGATGACCAGGTGGCGGTCGACCAGCGCGCGCCACGGGCCGTCCGAACCCACCCGGTACTGCACGGCGAGCTGCGCAGGGTTGACGAACGATGGAATGACCACGTTCACCGAGAGCGCTCCCTGGCCCTCGAGGTCCGAAGGCAGGACCACGTCGCGAATCGTGACGGGTGGCGGGAGGTCGAGCGGCAGGTCGTCGGCGGGCTGGTAGTGGCCCAGCCCTTCGGCCGTGGCGAACCACATCGTGCCGTCGCCGTCGGCGAAGATGCCGTTGCCGTTCGACTCGGTGCTCGGGTACCCCTCGCGCCGCCCGTAGTTGCGGAAATGGGTGCCGTCGAACCGTTCGACGCCGCGCGCGGTGCCGACCCACACCGCGTCTTTCGCGTCGACGCCCAGGGTGAAGACCGCGTCGCTCGCCATGCCGTCGTCGCAGGTCCAGGTGGTGAAGCGCTCGCCGTCGAAGCGGGTGACGCCGTGCCCGACGTTGTAGCCAAGCCAGAGCCGGCCGCGGTGGTCCTCGGTGAGGCCCACCACGTCTTCGTCGGCCAGGCCGTCTCGCACCGTCCACACCCGGGGGCCTTCGGGGTCCAGTCTGGCCAGGCCGCCCACGCCCGACACCCAGACCCGCCCCAGGTGATCGACCAGCAGGCGGCCGTGAACCAGCTCGAGGCCGGGCACCACCAGGGGCTCGAAGTGGCCCGGCACGCCGTGCATCACGCCCTTCCCGTCGAGCTCGACCCACACCTGGCCATCGCGGCCCACCACCAGGGAACTGACCGTCGCTTCCGGAAGCCCCTCGACCGGCGTGAAGTGGCCCGCCTCGAAGAGGTCGACGCCGCGGGCGGTGCCCACCCACAACCGCCGGCCGTCGGCCGCCAGCGAGCGAATGGTGTTGGCGCTCAGCCCGTCGGCGACCGACCAGGACCGGAAGCGGCGGCCCTCGAGCCTGGCCAGCCCATTGACCGTGCCGACCCAGAGCGCGCCGTCGCCGTCGCGGGTGATGGCGCGGGTGTTGTCGGCGCCCAGCCCGTCGGCCGCCGTGTAGCGGGTGAAGGCCCGCCCCGAGAGCTGCGCGAGCGCGCCGAAGGCCCCGAACCAGACGAAGCCGTCGCGGTCTTCGAGCATCGAGTCCACCTCGAAGTAGGGGAACCCCTGGGCTCGCCCGAGTGGCTCGGCGACCCCGTGGGTCAGGCGCGCCAGCCCGCTCACGCCGCCGGCCCAGATGGTCTCGCGGCGGTCGACGAGCAGGGTGTGGGCGGGCTCGGTCCACCCGTCCAGGTGTACGCGCGAGCGCAGCGAGCCCTGGCGCCACTGCTCGACGTCGAGCGCGTCGGTCGCCAGCACCAGGGCGCCGTCATG
>CAIWFK010000212.1 GCA_903911905.1 uncultured Myxococcales bacterium | reverse complement strand
GGTCGGACACCGCGCCCATAGATCACGCCTGCGCAACTCACGCGAGCCGAGTCAGTGCGGGAACTGATCGCCGGGATGCGCGCGGCTGATCGAAGCCCGGCCCCCTGAACGGTTACCGTCCACCGACGCCGAGCGACCGAACAACGAGCTCAACTCATCGTTGACCACCAACCGCTCGGGCCTTGCCGCGAGCTCGCGCAGGGCCTGCCGCGAACGCTCGGTGCGCCGGTGTGACGACTCCGAAAGCATGGTCGACAACCGCACCGCGTCGGCTGGCGGGCCCTGGCGGCCGGGCTGCTGCGGGGTGAAGACGCCCGCGCCACGCGAGCCCACCAGCGCATCGAACGCCATCGACCCCATCGACCGCAGGCTGCCCTGCTGCGCGGCCACCCCCTCGACCTCGCCACCGCGCACCCGCAGCTCGTACCGCCCCAGTTGATCCTCCAGCTCGAGCACCCCGGTGCGATGGGCCTCGCCCAGGGTCGAGAGCAGCCAGCACACGCCCACCGACGCCGCCTCGACGGAGCACGGCTCACCCGACGACAACTTCCGCTCGAGTTCGCGACGCGGCCGGGTCAACAGCTCGGCCCACGCCAGGAGGTCACGCGCGTGGCCCGACTTCTTCAGGTACGCGCGCGCTCCGGCCCGGGCGGCCTTGAGCGCGTCGACGTCGCCGTCATGCGCCGAGAGCAGAATGACCGGCAGCTCGCGGTGCCGCAGATGGCCCTGCAACGTGCGCAGCACGCTCCACCCATCGAGCCGCGGCATGTGCAGGTCGAGCACCATCAAGTCGAACACGGTGTCGTCGATGGCGGCCAGGGCTTCGACGCCATCGCTGGCCAGCGAGACCTGGTAGCCCGCGCCCTGGAACCGCTTGGCGACCAGCGCCCGCAGCGCCTCGTCGTCTTCGACGATCAACACCTTCGCGCCCACCTCGGCCCGAGGCTGCGCCACCCACTTCAGCTCGGTCTCGCGCGCGCCCACCACCTGCTCGAGCACCTCGGCCGGAGCCAGCCCGAACATCAGCGCCTGCACCACCACCCCGTCGGCCAACTGCACGGTGCCCTCGAACGGCGTGTCGGGAAAGAGCGTGAGCGTGCCCGTCGACCGGCGCTGTTTGAACCACGCGACCAGGCGCTCGGCGGGGCGCGCGCCGAACGGTCGACGCGCTCGAAGCGCACCACGGGCAGCTCGACGACGTCGGTGGCACCGACCTGGAACCAGCGAATGGCCCCGGCGACGTCGTTGGGCTTGACCACCCCGATGACCGGAATCGACGGCGCGCGACGGGCCAGGGCCACCGCCGCCTCGCGACCGCTCCAGTGGGGCAGCAGCTCGGCCAGGAACACCGCGTCGGGGCTGCGGTCGGCGACCCGGGTCACCCACTCGTCGAGGGAAGCGAGGGGGTCGACGGTCTCGAGACCGGCGACGGGAGGCACACCGACTGCGATGAAGCGCATCGCCACTGCTTGACCGGCGAGCGCATTCGGCTCAACGTCCCGTGAAGCGGCCCTCCCGGCGCTCGACGAAGCTCCTCACGCCTTCGGCCGCGTCCTCGCTCGACATGATGACGGCCAGCCGCTCGGTCAGGTCCTTCGTCGCGGCCGGGGCGCCACCGGCTTCGAAGGCCCGCGCGTTGAGCAACGTGCCCTGCACCCCCAGCGGCGCCTGACGGGCGATGAGCTGCGCCAGGGCCTTCGCGCGCTCGACGTGGGCGCCGGGGTCGACGACTTCCTGCACGAGGCCAATGCGCAGGGCCTCGGCCGCGCCGAACTCCTCTCCGGTCAGCAGCAAGCCCATGGCGTTGCCCCACCCCAGCCTCGCGGGCGCCCGCATGGTCGCGCCGCCGAAGGGCATGATGCCGCGCGCCACCTCGGCCTGACGAAAGCGCACCGTCGACGAGGCCACCACCACGTCGCAGGCCAGGGCGAGCTCGATGGACAGGGTGTACGCGATGCCGGTGACGGCCATCACCACCGGCTTGGGCACCTGCGGGCCCCACACGCCGAAGGGGTCGAACGCGCGGCCACCGCCCAGGGCCTTCGGGCCATCGCTGGCCACCGCAGGGCCCACTTCGGCCAGGTCGAGCCCCGCCGAGAAGTGCTCGCCGTGCGGAAAGAGCACGCCCGCACGCAGGCTGGGGTCCTGCCCCAACTGCTCGTAGGCGGCGGCCAGCGCGGCGATGGTCTCGAGGTTGAAGGCGTTGCGCTTGTGCGGTCGGTTGATGCCCATGAGCAGGACGTCACCTTCGCGTTCGACGGTCACCGGAGCGGTCATGGCGGCGACCGTCACCCGAAGCGCCTGGCGCGTCAACCTCCCGAGGGAAGGTGACGTCATGCGTGAGGTCTGCCAGCATTCCGTGCCGTGAGCGAGAAGGTGGGTCGCTATGAGCTGATCGCGAAGGTCGCGGCCGGCGGCATGGCCGAAGTCTACCGGGCGGTGTTGCGGGGGCCCGACGGCTTCACCAAGGAATACGCGATCAAGAAGATGTTGCCGCAGTTGAGCGACGACCCGGTGCTGGTGCAGATGTTCCTCGACGAGGCGCGCCTGGCCTCGCAACTGACGCACCCCAACATCTGTCAGATCTTCGAGCTGGGGTTCGACGGCGGCCGCCACTACATCGCGATGGAATTTCTCGAGGGGCGCGCGCTGGCCGACCTCTGGAAGCAGGCCCAGCGGACCGGCACGCCCATCGACCCGCTGATCGCCGCCCACGTCGTGGCCCGCGCGGCCGAAGGCCTGTCCTGGGCGCACGAGCGCCAGGGCCCCGGCGATGCGCCGCTGGGCATCGTTCACCGCGACGTGTCGCCCGACAACCTGATGCTGACCCGCGACGGGCAGGTGAAGGTGCTGGACTTCGGCATCGCCCGCGCCAGTCAGCGCACCACGAAGACCGCCACCGGCATGGTGCGCGGCAAGGTCGCGTACATGGCGCCCGAGCAGATTCGCGGAGAGGCCGTCGACGCGCGGGCCGACGTCTTCTCGCTGGGCGTGGTGCTCTTCGGGCTGTTGTCGAACGCGCCGGTCTTCCAGCGGGCCAACGACGCGCAGACCATGTTCGCCATTCTCAACGGCGACGTGCCGCCCAATGGAACCGACCCGCGGGTGACGGCCGAACTGTGGGCGCTCGCCCGGGCGGCGCTGGCCGTCTCTGCCGACCGGCGGCTGCCTTCGGCGCGAGCGCTGATGACCCAGCTCGACGCGCTGGTGGCCCGGGCCGGGATCGACGGGCGCGCGCGGGTGGCGGCGTTGGTGCGCGCGACGGCGGCCGAACCATCGTTGGCGAAGACCAGCGTGGCCCCGGCCGACTCGTGGCGCGAAACCTTCGGGACCTCGGGCACCTCGCCCGCGGCGCCGCTTCGAGCGTCGGAGCCGACGGACACCCTGGCGCGCCCCCGCACCGCGGCCATGCCCGTCGAGGTCGACCTGGACCACCAGGCTCGTGCGCCAGGTCGTCGTCGCGCGGCGGCGGCGGCGGCGTTGGTGGTCGTGACGGCCGTGGGCACCGGGTGGTGGTGGTCGCGCCAACCGACGGTGCTGGTCCCGGTCGAGGTGACGCACGCCCCGGTCGCACCGACGGTGGCACCCGCACCGCCCGAGCCGGTCGCACCGACGGTGGCGCCCGCACCGCCCGAGCCGGTGAAACCGGAAGTGGCGAAGGTCGACCCCACGCCCGAGCCGCTGCGACCCGTCGTGAAGAAGCCCGAGCCGAAAGGGCCTGCCCGGACCCGCGCGCGCCCCACCACCACCGCGACGTCGCACCCCGAGCCGACCAGGACCGCCGCGGTGACCGGCAGCGGCAAGCTCACGCTCGACACCCAACCGTGGACCCAGGTCTACCTGGGCACCCGCCTGCTGGGCGAGACGCCGCTCGAGGCGGTGACGGTACCGGCCGGCCACCTGTCGCTGCGGGCCATCAACCCCGAGCTCAAGCTCGAGCGCATCATCGAGATCGACGTGGCCCCCGATCAGGTCGTACGGTTGCGCAAGGTATGGTGACGCTGCTCACGTGGGTGCTGCTGACGACCTCACCGGCCACCTGCCGCCAGCTCTACCAGGACCTGCGTTACCGCGAAGCCATCACCGCCTGCCGCGAAGCCCTGCCGCGCGCCACCCCGGCCGAGCTGCCCGAGCTGTATCGGCTGCTGGGGTTGAGCTTCGCGGCGGTGAACGACCACCCGGCCGCGCGCCAGGCCTTCACCAGCCTGTTGACGCTCGACCCGGCCGCCGCGCTGTCGGGTGAATACGCTCCCCGCATTCGCGCCGACTTCGACGCCGCTCGCACCGCCGGTGCGGGCGCGAGCGTGAAGCTGTCGGCCACCCCGACCTCGCCCCTCCAGCCCGGCGTACCGCTCGAGCTGAACGTTCAGGTCGACGATGGGCCGGCCGCGCCCGTCGCCGAGGTGCACGTGCACTCGGGCACCCAGGACGCGGTGGTGCCCCGGGGTCCGTCGATGCAGGCCTCGCTCGCGGCAGTCGACCAGGTGGGCCCCAGACCCCTCGAGCTCTTCGCCACCGACGCGCTCGGCGGCCGCATCGGCGCGTGGTCGACCTCGTTCGAGATCGTCGCCGCCCCTGGTCGCGGGGCCCTGCGCTCGTGGGCCCTGTGGGGCGCCCTGGCGGTGGGGTTCGGCGGTGCGGGCACGGTGTTCGGCGTGCTCTCGCGCACCAGCGGCAGCGCAGCGGTGAGCGCGCCCTTCGCCGATGATCGGCTCAGGCTTCAGCAGCAGGCCAACGGCTTCGCCATCACCGCCGACGCGGGGTTCGCCCTGGCCGGCGCGCTGGCCATCACCGCGGTGGTGCTGCTGGTGACGAAGTAATCAGCGCAGGCCGTGCTTCTTGATGAGCCGCTGCAGGAACTGCCGCGACACGCCCGCCAGCTTCGCCCCTTCGGTCACCGAGCCCCCCGCCTGGGCCAACACCCGCCGCACGTAGCCGACCTCGAAGGCATCGGTCGCTTCCTGCCTGGCCACCGACAACGGCTGCAACCCGCCGGTGGGCACATTCGCGGCGGCGTCGTCGGTCTCGAGCAGCGTCCCCAGGGCACTGGTCGGAAAGGTCCGCAGCCGTTCGACCGTGTTGCGCAGCTCGCGCACGTTGCCCGGCCAGCGGTGGGCCAGCAGCAGCGCCCGGTCGTTCTCGCCCAACTGCTCGAAGCGCAGCCGCGCGCCGGTCGACGCAAAGAGATGGTCCACCAGCCCCGGAAGGTCGTCGGGCCGCTCACGCAACGAGGGCAGCCGCACCCGCAGCGCCGACAGGCGGAAGTAGAGGTCTTCGCGAAACCGCCCGGCCGCGACCTCGGCTTTGAGCGAGCGGTTGGTGCACGCGATGATGCGCACCTCGAAGCGCTCGGACTTCGTCGAGCCCACCCGTCGCACCTCGCCCTTCTCGACCAGGCGCAACAGCTTGGGCTGCAGCTCGAGCGGCAGCTCGCCGATTTCGTCGAGCACCAGGGTGCCACCGTCGGCCGCGGCCGCCAGCCCCTCGCGCGCGCCCTCGGCGCCGGTGAAGGCCCCCTTCTCGTGACCGAACAGCTCGGCCTCGACCAGGGACGCGGCCACCGCTCCGCAGTCGAAGACGACGAAGGGCGCGTCGGCGCGACTCGAGGCCTGGTGCAGCGCCTCGGCGGTGACGTCCTTCCCGGTGCCGGTTTCGCCTTCGACCAGCACCGGCGCGTTCGAGTCAGCCAGCGACTGCAGTTGCGCGAACACCGCGCGCATCGCCGGGCTCTGCCCGAAGAGCGGCCCGAAGCTCGAGGTGCGAGAGACCAGCACTTCGGCCTCGCCCGGCTCGACCACCAGCAACGACGTGCCCAGCTTCAACTCGCTGCCCTTCTCGACCACCGCTTCGATGACCCGCACGCCGTCGAGCAGCACGCCGTTGCGCGAGCCCAGGTCGCGCACCACCACCTGCTCGCCACGCGCCACCAGCTCGCAGTGACGACCCGAGACCGTCGAGTCTTCGAGGCGCAGGTCGGCCTCGGGCCCCGAACCGATGACCAGCGCGCCGTCGTCGAGCTTCGCGCGGAGGCCCTTCTGCGCGCCCTTCTTGACCACCACCTCGCAGCGGCGCAGCTTCGAGAGTTCGGCGGTCGCCAGGGGAACCGTGCCGCGCATCAGGAACCACCGTCCATGCCGTCGGCCTACCACCGCCGTTCCTTCGCTTCCAACCCCCCGTCATTCGAGGCCTCTGGCGAAAATCGCGCAGGGGTTGATCGCTGCGGCCGACTTCGGCCTACAACGGCGGGGTGAACCGGCTGCGACACGTGACGGCGGTGGTGCTGGCGATGCTCGCCTGTGGGCGCACCGAGCCCTTGCGCTACCAGAGTGACTACGACCCCACGCAGACCGACTCCGGCGTCGACGCGGGGCCGCCCGACGCGGGCCACGTGGCCTGCATTCCCGGGCTGGTCTCGCTGATGCCGGCCATTCCCAAGGTGATGTTCGTGCTCGACCGGTCGGACTCGATGAGTTCGATGTTCGGCAACACCACCCGCTGGGGGGCGCTCAGCGGCGCGCTCGACGAGGTGCTGCCGCCGGTCGACCAGAAGATGGAACTGGGCGCCCTCATCTTCCCCAGCGATTCGTTCGCGGCCTGCTCGGTCGCGTCCTCGCCCGCCATCGACCCCGCGCTGGGCAACGCCACCCCCCTGCTCAACCTCATTCACCTGACTCGGCCCGCCGGGCACACCCCCACCGCGGTCGCGCTGAACGTGGCGGGCGGCTCGATTCTGTCCGACCGCGCGGCCACCGGCGCCCGGGCCCTGGTGCTGGCGACCGACGGCGCGCCCAACTGCAACGCTTCGCTCGACCCCCGCACCTGCAACTGCGGCGGCGTGGGCTGCGGGGTGGGCGCCGACTGCCTCGACGACGTGCGCACCATTCAGAGCATTCGCGGTCTGGCCCAGCAGAACCTGCCCACCTACGTCATCGGCATTCAGGACATGCCGGGCGTGCTGACCGACGTGCTCAACCAGATGGCGCTGGCCGGCGGCCGACCCAAGGCGGGCAGCCAGTCGTACTACGCGGTCACCTCGCAGGCCGAGCTGACCGACGCGCTGACCACCATTCGCAACCAGGTCGGCGCCTGCGTGTTCCTGACCACCTCGGTGCCCGATGCCCTGGGCTCGTTGACCTTGACCGTCAACGGCACGCCGGTGCCCTACGACGCCACCTCGACCGACGGCTGGTCGTGGACCAACCGCGACAACGGCGAGCTCGAGGTCTTTGGGCCTCCGTGCGCGCGGCTGGTCTCGCTGGGCAACGCCATGGTGCAGGCCACCATTCAGTGCGCGACGGCCGACGCCGGCGCCGACGGTGGCTGACGTTCGGCATCGGTGAGACGCCACCCCGGCGTTTCCCACGCTGGACGCGCCGGCCCCACGGGGCGAGAGTGGGCGGTCGATGGCCGATTCCGCCACCACGCTCGACGCCCTGTGGACCCGGCTGGGCCTCGATTCCCTGCCGGGCGATGCGGGAGCCGCCGACGACCTGCGCTCGACGCGCACCGTCGACTGGTCGGTCGAGACCCTGCGGGTGACGCGCGAGACGCCGACCGAACGCGTCGACCTGCCGAAGATTTCCATCAGCCCTCCCCGCTTCGACGACGTCGCCGAACCCCTTCAAGGTGACCTGGTGGTGGTGGGCGTGCTCGGCGAGGGCGGCATGGGCAAGGTGCTGCTCTCGCGCCAGCGCTCGTTGGGTCGCGACGTGGCGGTGAAGGTGGCGCGCGGCGACGCGTCGCAGGGCACGGTGCAGGCGCTGGTTCACGAAGCGCGCACCACCGGCGCGCTCGAGCACCCCGGCATCATTCCCGTCTACGCGCTGGCCAGCGACGTCGGCGGCCGCCCCGCGCTGGTGATGAAGCGGGTCGACGGGGTGTCGTGGAGCCGGCTGCTGCACGACCCCAACGACCCCGCGTGGGAACGCATCAGGCACCGCGGCCTCGACGAGCTCGAGGTGCACATCGACATCCTGACCCACGTCTGCAACGCCATCGCCTTCGCGCACAGCAAGGGCGTGTTGCACCGCGACCTCAAGCCCTCGAACGTGCTCATCGGCGAGTTCGGCGAGGTGTACGTGGCCGACTGGGGCGTGGCCGCGCGCAAGTCCGAGCTCACCCGGCCCGACCAGAAGCCCGCGCTGGTCGGCACGCCGGTCTACCTGGCGCCCGAGATGGTGGCCGGCGACGACACCCAGATGGACGAGCGGACCGACGTCTTTCTGCTCGGCTCGACGCTCTTCGAGGTGCTCGCGCGCAAGCCGCCCTTCGGTGGCAGCGACCTGCGCGCGGTGCTGCTGGCCAGTTGGGAAGGCCGCAGCGAACCGCTTCCCGCCACCGCGCCGCCCGAGCTGGCCGACATCTGCCGGCAGGCCATGGCCATGGCGCCCGCGCAGCGCTTCCAGTCGGCGACCGAGTTGCGCGACGCGCTCATGGGGTGGGTGCGGCACCGCGGGTCGGTGGCGCTGGCCCGCGCGGCGCAGGAACGGCTCGACCAGTTGATTGGCCTGTTGCGCTCGGGCTCGAAGGACCGCGCCGAAATCGTCCCCCTGGCTTCCGAATGCCGCTTCGGCTTCACCCAGGCGCTGCGCGAGTGGCCGCAGAACGACCTGGCGAAAGAAGGCCTGCGCGACGCCATCGAAGCCACCGCGCGCTTCGAACTCTCGCAAGGCCACCTCGAGGCGGCGACTGCGCTGTGCCGCGAGCTGGCCGGCGTGCCGCCCGACCTCGCAGCCAGCCTGCGCCACCTGGAAGAGCGCCAACGCCAGCGGGCCCGGCGCGATGCGCGGCTCGACCACCTGGCACAGGAACTCGACCCCGACGTGTCACGCCGCGAACGCGCGTGGTTCTTCGTGGCGCTCTCGCTGATGGTGGTGGTGACGGTCGGCGCGCTCGAGCTCGACACCCCCCTCCGCACCGCGATGCGGTCGCTGGGCCACTGGCTGCCGGTGGCGACCTTCACCGGCTACCTGCTGGCCTATTCGACCCTGGTCTTCGTGGGGCGGCGCAGCCTGCTGGCGACGCGGCTCAATCGGCGCATCGCGGGGGTGGTGGCCATCGTCATCGTGGGCCCGCTGGTCAACCGCACCGCCGGAGCGCTGCTCGACGCGCCGCTGCAGCAGGTGGTGGTCTCGGACCTCATTCTCTCAGCCGCGGTCTGCATCACCGCCGCGCTGATGCTGCACTGGGGGTTCTGGTTGTCGGGAGCGGCCTACCTGCTGGCGGCGGTCGGCGTGTATTTCTGGCCCGGGCACGGGGCGCTCATCTTCGGCATCGCCGCGGTGCTGGGCATCTTCGGCGTCACCCGCACCCGGTGGCGCAACGAGCTGTGGTTCTCGGACACGAACGACCGGAAAGGCTGAAAACCGCCCCACCGAGCTCGCCGCCTGGGGCCCGTGAGCGCGCCTCAGCGGGGAATGAGCGAGAGCATCTCTTCGTAGACCGCGCGGAAGTCGCCGCGCGCGCCGATGTTCTCGAGGTTCTGCGACAACCCGCCGATGGCGCGAAAGAACTGCACCGATTCCTTCGGAGGCTTCATGCCGCCCAGCAAGGTGGCGTGGGCGAGGAAGTGGTTGCGCATGTCGCGGCTGATGCTCGAGCCCTTGAAGTCGAAGTCGCGGGTGCGCGGCGGCCGGGTGGCGATGTCGAGCACGGTCTGCACGAAGGGCCGGGCGCCCACCGGGTCGTCGAACGCGAAGCCCGACTCGAGCGAGAGCGCGATGACGTCGCACGGCTGGTCGGCGCAGACCCGCGTGAAGAGCTCGCGGTTCACCCGGGTCCACGCGGGGGACAACTGCTTGACCGCGCCGAAGTCGAGCACACCCACGCGGCCATCGTCGAGCAGCAGGTAATTGCCGGGGTGCGGGTCGGCGTGAATCGACCCCGAGAGCAGGAACGGCCCCCAGATGGCGCGCATGAGCAGTCGCGAGGCGCGGAACTTCTCGGCGCCGTCGACCTGGTCGAGGCCGGTGAGGAATTCCTTGTAGGTGCGCCCCTTCAGTCGCTCGAGCGTCAGCACCCGCTCGCTGGTCAGCGCCTCGAAGACCTTCGGCACCTGCACGTCGGGCAGGCCCTGCGCGGCCTGGGCGAAGGCCCGCGCGCGGCGGCCTTCTTCACGGTAGTCGAGCTCGTCGAACATCGAGTCGCGCAGCTCTTCGTAGTACCCC
>CAIWFK010000211.1 GCA_903911905.1 uncultured Myxococcales bacterium | reverse complement strand
TGCCGCGAGGTGCGCCCTTCACGTGTAGCGCGAGCGTCGCTGGTGGCTGCAGGTGAACGGTGCAGTCCTTCGCGTCTGGCGGCAGGTCGAGGTGACCGAGTCGGCCGTGACTGGCGGCGGAGAGCTGCAGCGTCTCACTTGGGTCAGACAACGAGGGCAGTGAGACGGTGCCATCGCCGGCGGTGTATCCAGAGGTCGAAATGGCCTTGCCCTGAACACGCGCACGGACGCCTGCCGCGGGTCTGCCTGCCTCGTCGACGATGAGGCAGACGAGGCTTCCCCGCTTCTGCTGCAGCTGAAGGGTGACGACAGGCGGAGACGGGCCTTCGCTGAGTTCGACCTTCGTCGCTGCCCAATTGAACTCGTCGATGGCATCCAGGTGCCACGACCCTGGTGCGAGCTCGAGGTCGAAGGCACCCGCGAATTGCGTCACCGCGGTCGCCAGCGAATCGGCGGCGCTCGCGTGCACTTCAATTCCCGTTCGAGCCGCCCCGCCGTCGATGTCGAGGAGCACGCCCGCCAGGTGGACGAGCGTATCGTCGAGCGCGAAGGTCACCCTGGTCGTCTCGCCAGAGCTCACAGTCACCTGTCGGCGTGCGATCGGGTACCCCACGCGCTGGAGCTCGACCCAATGTGCTCCTGGCGGCACGCCGGTGAGCTGGAAGTTGCCACTGGGGTCGGAAGTTGAGGAGACGACCTCGGGAACACGGAAGACCGACGCCTGCACGTCTGCCACGGGTCGAGTGCGAGTCTCGAGGTGACCAGCGATGGTGCCTGGCTCGAGCAGCAAGGGGTCGAAGTGGGTGGTTCCCTCTGCGTGGGTCAGCACGCCTCGGGCGTTGAGCTCGAGGAAGGTGTTGGCGTGAACCCGCACGTCGACCATTCCGTTCGGCATGGCCGCGACGGTGTAGCGGCCGAGCTCGTCGGAGACCGAGTGTGCCAGTTCACCAGCCACACCGCTCACGGTGATTTCCGCGCCAGCGAGCACCTCGCCCGTCTTCGCTCTGCGCACCGTGCCCTGGAGCTGGCCGCCAGCGCGCAACAGCAGGTCGAGGTCAGAGGTCTGTCCCGGGTTGATGGAGATGGGCTGGTCGAGGATCGCGACCCATGACGCCAGGCTTGCCGCCACGGTCCAGGTTCCCGCGGTGACCTCGAGCGAGAAGCTGCCGCCGGCGTTCGAGACGTCCGAGGCCTCGGTGGTGCTGGTCGCGAAGACGTGAGCACCAGCCGCGACGCCGCCGTCGGGGAAGCGCACGTGGCCAGTGAGGTACGCGCTGTCGACCAGTTCGAGTCGAAGGGGCGTAGCGAGTTGGCTGGGTCGAGCCGTCAGCGGCGAGTAGCTGGGAGCTGCCACGAGCAGGATGTCGTCGGCGGGCGAGAGCCCCTCGAGGGCAAAGTGGCCGGTGGCGTCGGTGACGACCGAGTGCGCGGCGTCGTCGGGCAGCGGCTCTCCGGGGAGCGCGCGAGAGGTGACCAACGCACCGCCAATCGGGAGCTGGGACTTCTTCGCGACGACGAGGCCCGACAAGGTCGCGCCTTTGGAGAGGTCGAACTCCGCGACGCCTGGCTTTTCGACTCGATGGGCGACGACGGTGGCCCGACGCTGGTGGCCTGGAGGCTCGACGGCAATGAGCCATCGCCCGCTGACGACGTCGAGCGTGGTTCTGCCCTCGCGGTTGGTAAGGGCACTGGGGCCCGGCTCCCAGGTTCGAGCGGTGGTTGCACCGACGGCCCCGACGTCCCTCCAGCTCGAGACTCGCGCGTCACCGACGGGCTTGCCGCGCGAGACGACGTGCACGGCCAGCGGAGCACCCGGCTTCGACTCCTCGAGGGCAATGGTGGAGGTGGCGACGGGCTTCGGCGCGATGGTGATCGCGGCGGCAGGCCGTGTTTCGGGAGACGCCGGTACCGGCGCTGCGACGGGGTGACGATCGCCCCGCGCGGGAAGGACGACGGTCACTGCGAGCAGAATCGCCACCACCACCGCCCGGCCACGCGTCATGTGGCCGAGTTACGAAACTTTCACGGGCCCGTCGATCGCAGCGTTGGGTATGTTGCCCTCCGAGTTCACTGGTGGAGGGAACATGAAGCGAATGGTTTGGGCGGTGGTGGGAGTGACCGCGTTGGTGGTGGTCGGGTTGCTGGCTTCAAGCCGCTCCACGGAAGACCAACCGCAGAAGGTGAGCGTGCCACGGGCAGCTCCGGCAGTCGTTACCGACGACAAGGCGCGCGCCGAGCTCGCGGAGGCGAAGCGCCGTGCCAGCGAGCTCGAAGTACAGCTCAAGGC
>CAIWFK010000210.1 GCA_903911905.1 uncultured Myxococcales bacterium | reverse complement strand
CGATCGCCTCGCAGAACGCCTGCACGGTCTTCGCCTTGCGAACGGACTTCCACGGCTTGTCGTCTTCGGGCACGTCCATCACCGCGAGCGAGCCCTTGAGCTTCGAGAGCACCTGCGCGTCGCCGCAGAACAGCGCACCGTAGCGCTCGGCCAACGCGCGCAGAAACCGCTGATGTTCCCGCGAGCGCTCGAGCGGCGTCGGCAGCGCGGTGGCACGACCTCGCAGCCGCTCGAAGAGCAGCGGGTCTCGCATCGCACCCCGCCCCAGCATCAGCCCGACCGCGCCGGTCTGGGCCAGCACCTCGGCGCCCTTCGCGGCGGTCTCGACGTCGCCGTTGGCGATGACCGGCAGGCGGGTCTGCGTCACCACCTGGGCGGTGATGCCGTGATCGGCCTGTCCTTCGTAGCGTTGCTCGACGGTGCGCGCGTGCAGCACCAGGAAGTCCACCCCCGATGCCTCGAAGACCGGCAGCAGCGAGAAGATCTGCTCGGGGTCCGAATAGCCGGCGCGCACCTTCACCGAAAAGGACCCGACGATGGTCTCGCGCAACGCGCCGAGGATCTCGGGCAACTGCTCGGGCCGCTCGAGCATGCCGCCGCCGCACCCGACGTTCATGCGGCCGTACGGGCAGCCCATGTTGAGGTTGAGGTGCACCGCGCCGGCAGCCTGCGCGGCTCGTGCAGCCTCGACCAGCGGGCCGAGATCGCGACCGATCAACTGCACCACCAACGGCACCCCGTGCTCCTCGGCGCGCGCGTCGTCGAGATCGCCCTGGGACAGCCGCCCGTTGGAGCCACCGTGCTTGACCCGCATGAACTCCGTGAAGAGCACGTCGGGGCGCACCGACTGGGCGAACACCGCGCGCACCGCCCGGTTGGTCACGCCCTGCATGGGGGCCAACATCAGCGGAGTCGTCCCCGCCACCCAGGGCAACGGCTGACGCGCTTGGGTCACCACGATTCCATTCGATTACCGCCCCGGCCCATACCCCCGCCGGCAGCAACGAAGGAAAGAAGTGGCCCTCCCCGGACTCGAACCGGGACGCCGGTGAAGGCGGTGGATTTTGAGTCCACTACGTCTACCAATTCCGTCAGAAGGCCCTGACCTGCCCGGAAATACCAGAACGTTCGAAGACTGTCCTCCCTGACGTGACGTCGCCCCCCCGTTTCGGTTAGAGCACCGGCCATGATCAACCTCGTCGTTTCGCTCGCCGCCGGTCTCGTGGTCGGCGTGCTGGTCAAGGTGCTGGGCTTCAGCCTGATCGCCGGCATCGTGCCTGGAACCGTCGTGTTCCTCGGCCTGTACGTGGTCCTCGCCCGCCGCACCTTCACCCAGCTCCAGGCCGTGGTGACCCAGGTGCAGGCCGAGTTGAGCACCATGAACGCCAACAAGAAGGAACAGCAGGCCAAGACCGAGAAGGCGCTCAAGCTGCTCGAGGGCGCCCTGGCCCTGGGCCGCTGGCAGTTCCTGGTCGAAGGCGAAATCTACGGGCAGATCGGCATGCTCAAGTACCTCTTCAAGGACTTCGAGGGCGCCATGGCGGCCTTCGAGAAGACCAGCGCCCGAAACTACTTCGCGCGCGCCATGCAGGCCTGCATCTTCTTCCAGAAGAAGGACTTCACCAGCATGGAGAAGTCGTTCGAGGTCGCGGTCGACGCCGGCAAGAAGGAAAGCCTGATGTGGGCCGCCTACGCGTGGTGCCTCACTCAGAACAAGGAAAGCGAAAAGGCCATCAAGGTGCTCG
>CAIWFK010000209.1 GCA_903911905.1 uncultured Myxococcales bacterium | reverse complement strand
GTCCCTGGTCGACCAGGCCCTGGCCATCGACTCGCGCTCGACCCGCGCGTTGACGGTTCGCGGTCGCGCGCTCGAAGCGCAGCATCAGCCCGACGAGGCCATGCTCGAGTACCAGGCCGCGCTCGAGGCCGACCCGTCGTACGTGCCAGCGCTCCGTCGCCGCTGGCGGGTCGAACTCGCGCGTGACGCCCACGGCGACGCACTGGCGACGCTCGAGCGGCTCGACTCGCTCCAGGCCCTGGCCGCCGACGAGAAGCTGGCCCTGGTTCGCCTGTCGATCGAGGCGTCGGTCCACCCGGAACGTTCGGCCGCGTTGGTCGACGAACTGCTGCGGGGCGACCCCCGAAATGCCGAACTGCAGGCCTTCAAGGCCACGCTGGGAAAGCCGGTGCGCGTGCCCGGCAGGTCGAAGCCGCCAGGCATCGTGATCATCAGGGGCAAGCGCTGACATGCCCGCCGACACGATGGACGTGGCGCACGTCATTCAACTGGCCATCGCGCCGGTGTTCCTGCTCTCGTCGTTGGGCACCTTCATGGCGGTGCTCTCGACGCGCCTGGGCCGCATCGTCGATCGCTCGCGCCTGCTGATCACCCGACTCGAATCGACCCAGGAAGACGCCCGGCGCGCCAACCTGACCACCGAGCTCACCCTGGGGCATCACCGCCGACGACTGGTGAACTTCGCGATCACCGCGGCGACCATGGCGGCGCTGCTGATTTGCCTCTTGATCGCCGTGGCCTTCATCGGCTCGCTGCTGGGCTGGGCCACCAATTCGGTGGTGGCGGTGCTCTTCGTGCTGGCCATGGGCGCGTACATCACCTCGCTGCTCGCGTTCCTGCGCGAGGTGCTGCTGGCCTCGCGCGTCGCCGAGCTCGACCGTCACTGACCGAGCAGTCGCCCGGCCCGCGCCAGCACGTCGGCCAGCGGTCGGCGCGCCGAACCGGGCCCCACCGCGACCGCCGTCAACGCGCCTGCCTCGAGATAGCGACGGGCGACCTTCGTGAGGCCCGCCACCGTCAGCGCGTCGACCGCGCGCACCCGCGAGGCCAGCGACTCGGGCTCGCGGAAGAGCGCGGTGCCGCCGAACCAGCCGCAGAGCTCACCGGGCGAGTCCTGCAGGAAGTCGAGGTGCATGCGATGGCGGTCCTTCACCCGACGCAGCTCTTCGGCCGAGATCTCGCCGCGCCGCAGCGAGGCCAGCGTGCGCAACACCTCGGCCACCACCGGCGCCAGGTTCTCGGGCGTGCACGCGCCGTCGATCTCGAAGGTGCCGGTGTCGTGAAACAGCTCCATGCCCGCGGCGATCGAATAGGCCAGGCCCCGTCGCTCGACCACGTTGTGGGGCAGGCGGCTCGACAGCCCGTCGTCGAGCACCCGGCGCAGCGTGGCCAGCGCGTGGTGATCGGGGTGCGTCTCGCTCACCGCGGGGAAGGTCAGGCGGAACTCGACCTGCGACTCGTCGAGCGTCTGGAATCGGGTGCGGCGCGCGCTCGGCGGTCGCTGGGGCGGCGGGGCTTCGGTCAGCCGCGGGCCCTTCGGCAGGTGGGCGAAGGCCCGCTGCGCCAGACGCAGCACCTGGGCGCGCTTGACCGGGCCCGACACCGACACCACCAGGTTGCCGGCCACGTAGGCGCGCGCGAAGTGCGAGCGCACCTGCGACATGGTCAGCCCCCGCACCGTGTCGGGCGTGCCGGCGATCTTCATCGCCAGGGGGTGGCGACCGTAGAGCAGTTGCTTGGTCAGGTTGTCGGGGTCGACGTCGCGGCCGCGCTCGTCGACCTCGTCGAGCATCTCTTCGAGAATGATGCGCTTCTCGGTCGCCAGGTGCACCAGCCGCGGCCGCGTCAGCATGTCGCCCAGAATGCGCAGCGCCACCTCGACGCCGTCGGGGTGCATGGGCGTGTAGAAGTAGCTCGAGTCCCGCATGGTGACGCCGTTGAGGTTGCCGCCCACCCGCTCGACTGCGGCGTTCATCTCGACCGAGTCGGGGAAGCGCGCGCTCCCGCGGAAGAACAGGTGCTCGAGCAGGTGGCTCACGCCGTTGGTGCGCACCGTCTCGTGGCGGCTGCCGACCCGCACGTAGACCGCAGCCATGGCGGTGTGCAGGTGCGGGGTTTCGATGGTCACCACCCGCAGGCCCGAGGGCAGGGTGTCGTGGAAGACGCGGGCGCTCATGCGGGGAGTTTCACGATGAAGGTAGTGCCTTTGCCGGGCGTGGAATCGACTTCGACCTGGCCGCCGTGGGCCTCGACGATCTGTCTCGACAGCGAGAGCCCCAGGCCCGTGCCGCCGGTCTTGGTGGTGAAGAAGGGTTCGAAGATGCGCTCCTTGACCTCGGGCGTCATGCCGCTGCCGGTGTCCTGCACGCGCAGTTCGGCGAAGCCGTCCTT
>CAIWFK010000208.1 GCA_903911905.1 uncultured Myxococcales bacterium | reverse complement strand
GGGCCCTTCCCCTGCTCGTAGTACTGCAGGTCGATTTCGGCCGAGAGCCCGGGCACCGAGTCGCCCTCGAAGTAGACGTCGTTGTTGGCGGTCTCGTAGCTCCAGCCATCGGGCGACCCCATCTTCGGCGTGCAGACCAGGTCGAGCGCGTCGGGCGCGTTGCCGGCGCACGCCGTGTTGTCGACGCTGGCACAGGGCGCGGTGACGTCGGCGGCCACGTTGCACGGGTAGCGCAGCGTCACCTTCAGCGTCGAGAGGTTGGGCAGCAACTGCAGGGCGAACTTGCGCTTCAGACCCACCGCGTTGGTCGCCAGCTTCTTGAGCGTCACCGAGAAGTCGGGGTCGCAGATGCTGCCCACCTCGCCGCCGGTGAGGTCGCTGAGCGCCTGGTACTTGACCCCGGGCGTCGCGCCGCAGGTGTTGCTGGGCACGTCACCCATGATGGCCGCGGTGGTGACCGTGCCGTCGTTGCCGATGCCCTTGATGGTCTCGAAGTAGCGGTAGAAGAACCGCACGTCCTGCGAGCTCTTGTCGTCTTCGTCGCTGACGAAGATGAGGTACAGGTACGCGTCGGTGCGCAGGAACGGGTAGAGCGCATTCTTCGCGCAGTCGCTCGGGCAGGTGGGCTGGCTGGCCGGACACGCCTGCTGACACTGCGCCAGTTGTTGGGCGTTGGCGGTCTTCTGGTTCTCGATGGCCAGCCGCGCGGCCTCCATACCAATCTCGAAGGGGCTGCCCATCGAGCCGACCCTCACGTTGTTGGCGAAGGCGTTGATGACCGAGGGGGTCTGCGGCGAGAGGATGGTGGGGCTGCCGACGAAGTGCCCCGCTTCCTTGAAGATGTCGGTGGTGGTGACGGCGATGCGGTAGTCGATGGCGTTCTTCGTGAACTCGTTGATGAAGGCCTGCAGGTTGCGCGCGAGAATTTCCTGGCGCGGGGCCATCGAGCCCGAGTCGTCGATGATCCACAGCACGTCGATCTTCGAGGCGGCCTGCTGGCTGTAGGTGTCGACGCGGACGTCGGGAGGCAGGGTCTGGTTGAGGCCCGGGCCGCGGCACTGGCAGCCACTGACCGCCAACGCGCCCACCAGCGCGAGGGCTACCGACACGTGACGTGAATCAGGCACAGGGCACCAGGCCGGTCGGCCGTTCCGGGCAGTTGGCAGCATGACGGGGTCGGGTGGCACGGGCAAGCCTCCAGCGGGCGGTTGTAGCGCGCTTTGGGTGCCCCCTGCCGCAGCAGAAAGCACCGTGAAGTCGTGCTGATACGTGCGCGCCGTGGCCTGAATGATCATTGACAGGGGGGACCCTTGCCTCTAAGCGCGGCGGGCCATGGCCTCACTTCGAGACATCCGGAAGCGCATCCGCTCGGTCAAGAACACCCGGCAGATCACCAAGGCCATGAAGGTGGTCTCGGCCGCCAAGCTGCGCAAGGCGCAGGACGCGGTGGTCTCGGCTCGCCCCTACGCGAAGACCCTCGATGCCGTCATGGGCACGCTGCTCTCGCGCGACGAACAGGGCGGCCACCCGCTGCTGACCCGCCGCGAGGTGAAGAAGATCGACCTCGTGGTCATCACCTCGGACCGCGGCCTGGCCGGCGGCTTCAATTCGAACATCACCCGCCGCGCCCTCAAGTTCCCCGCCGAGCACGCCAAGACCGAAATCACCGTCACCACCATCGGCCGCAAGGGCAACGACTTCCTCCGCGGCCGCATGACGGTTCGCAAGGACTACGCGGGCGTGCT
>CAIWFK010000207.1 GCA_903911905.1 uncultured Myxococcales bacterium | reverse complement strand
TGCTGCTCGAGGCCGCGCTGGCCGACCTGCCCCTGGGTGACCGCTTTCGCCCACGCGTCGAGGCCCTGCGCAACGCCCACTGACGCTCAGGCCCGCGAGCGCTCCACCGCCCGCCAGATGGCGTCGACGAAGAAGTCGAAGGTCTGCGGCGGCAGGTTGTGCCCAAGGCCCTCGATGATGCGCAGCTCGGCGTTGGGAACGTTGGCGGCGGTGTCCCTGCCGGCCTCGACCGGAATCAACGGATCGGCAGCGCCGTGCATCACCACCGTGGGACAGGTGATGGTCTTGAGCTTGCTTCGGCGATCAGGAGACGCGATCACCGCGCCGTATTGCCGCGAATACCCGCCCGGCGAGAAGCTGCGCGCCAGGTCGGCGGTCACCGCCTCTCGCACCATCGACTCCGACATCGGGAAGCCGGGAGAGCCGATGACCTTGTTGGCGTTCAACGAAAACGCCAGGTACCCCTCGAGGTCGACCCTGGGGTCGGGCGGCCGCCCCAGCAACACCGCCAGCGCCTCGGGCGTGGGCCCGGGCAGCGCGCGGTTGGCGGTGGTCGACATGATGCTGGTCAGCGAACGCACCCGGGTCGGGTGATCGGCGGCGACCAACTGGGCGATCATCCCTCCCATCGAGGCGCCGACCACGTGGGCACGGTCGATTTCAAGCGCCCCGAGCAGGCCGACCACGTCGCGCGCCATGTCGTCCAAAGAGTAAGCGATGGGCGGCGGCGTGCCTGCGGCGAGGGCCTTGAGAATGGCCCCGAAGTTGGCGAACCCCGCCTGGTCGAACTTCGTCGAGAGCCCCACGTCGCGGTTGTCGAACCGCACCACCTGCAGCCCCTTCGCCACCAGCTTGTCGCACAGCGGCCGGGGCCACCGCGTCAGCTGCGCCCCCAGCCCCATGATCAACACGACCGCTTCGCCCGAAGGCGCCCCGAACCGCTCGACCTCGAGGCTGATGCCATTGGCCTGCACCTGCATGTCGACGCTCCAGACGTTTCAGCGGGGAACGAGCTGGTGCGCGACCCGCTCGAGATCGGACAGGGTCTGCACCACCACCACCTGGTTGACGGCCTTGGCGTAGTTCGCCATCTCGGAATCACCGAAGCCCCAGTTGGTCTTCGGCTCGGTGGCGATCCACACCACGCGTTTGGCCTTGCGCTTGACCTCTTCGATCGCCCACACGCTGGCCTCGTTGTAGTTGTTGCGACCGTCACCGATGATCAACACGGTGGTGCGGCGCGTGACCGACCCCACGTAGCCGCGCGCGAACTGCGCGAAGGCGTTGCCGTAGTTCGAATTGGCGGTCATCGAGATCACGTTGCTGCGGGTCGCCACGTCGATCGCGTCTTCAGGCTTGGTGTCCTTGAAGTGCGAGGTGATCTCGCCCAGCTCGGACACGAAGATGAAGCTGCGTACGCGGGTGAAGAGCGACTGCAGCGTCCACGTGAAGAGCAGCATCATGCGCGAGGTGGTGCGCACCGAGTCCGACACGTCGCACAGCACGATCACGTCGGGGCGCTCGGGCCGCCGGGTGCGGAAGACCGGCACCATCGGCACGCCGCCCGAGGTCAGGTTGCGACGCAGCGTGCGCCGGGGGTTCAACTGCCCGCGCTTGCGCGACTTCTGCCTTCGAATGAGCCGGGTCTTCAGCTTCTCGGCCAGCGCACGAACCGCGCGCTGCGCGAGCTCGATCTCCTGCCGCGAGAGCTGCGAGAGCGGCTTGTCCATGGGCCCTGCGTACGACTTGCGCAGCCGCGCGTCGACCTGGCGCTGCACCTCGGCCCGGGCCGCGTCTTCCACCGCGCGCAGGGCGCCGGCCAGGTGCTTCGAGACCACCTCGAGCCCCCGCGCGCTCAAGCCGCGTGCGCGCAGCTCGCCCTCGATGGTACCCAGGTCGCTGCGCATGGCC
>CAIWFK010000206.1 GCA_903911905.1 uncultured Myxococcales bacterium | reverse complement strand
CGCCTGGATGCTGGTGCGCTCGGCGGTGCTGACCCACACCCTCGAGCAGCTCGCCACGCTGCCGCGCAAGGAAGGCAAGGACGAGACCGGTGGCACCCGCGTGATCAGCCGCGCGAACCTGCCCCAGGGCACGAAGGTGCTCGAGGCGCTGTTCGAGAACGAATTGGCGTTGCTCGAGGCCAACGCCGAACGCGAACCCCAGGCACGGCTGACCGACCCTGCGGTGATCTCCATGCTCAAGGACGTTCACCTGTCCGACGACGGCAGCTTTCGCACGGGGCTGCAGACCATGCTCCATCGCGTCAGTCGCCTGGTGGTGGACGGCGGGACCGTCTCGGGTCACGTGTACCCGACGATCGGCTCGCTGCAGCCGCGACGAATCGACGACTTCCTGGCCGTGGTGGAACGACTGATCGCTGCAGCCCGGCGGCGCGCTGAGGCCACGCCTCCCGAGAAGCGTCGGGCGACCGAATACGAGCTCACCAGTCTGATGACCGTGAAGGCCGAGACGCTGGAAGATCTCGATCGCGACGAGCCGGCGGCGATGGCGTGGCAGGCCATTCTCGACGCGTTCCCCACCAGCGCCGGCAACCAGCCCGAGCGGCACATCACGATCATCGCCGGCGTCGAGCACGATTCGCACCGATCCGACGTCGAGCACGGCACCGAGGGGCTGCGAACCTGCGACGACATGGCGCTGCGCCTCGGCCTGCGATCGAGCCGCCGCTACGAGCGCATGGGGCTTGCGGGAATCGAGGCGCAGGTGGCCGAGCTCGAGCAGGCCTGTCTCGGTCGCCCGGAGTCCGACGGTACCTGGGACTACCTCTATGGCCACCTGGCGTCGTTTGCGGCCGAGCACGGCGACTGTGCGCTCGCCCGCGCCCTCTACCTCAAGCAATTCGCCTGGGGCGTCGGTCCTCGCTCGTTCGACTACCCGCTGCGTGCCTGGCCCGAGTGTGCGTTCGGGTTCGCCGAAGATTCCTTCCCGACCAAGGTGCGGGTAACGCGCGCCGCCGTCGAGGCTCGTGACGACCCCTCGCTGCGTCGCGCGTTCGAAGCGCTGCCGGAAGTGCTCGCCGAAGAACTCGGCGCGCGCGGCATCGCGATCGAGTCGTCAGGGGCCAGTCACGGCGGGGTGGGCGCGGTCGTTCCCCACTTCGAACAGCGCACCCACCTGCTGACGCTCGAATATCGGCCGGAGTCGCGGGACGAGACGGTGACGTCGAGCGCCACGCTCGCCGACGTTCACGCCACGCTCGACGTCGACGCGGTGCTCGCTCCGCTGCTGAAGTCGATGCGGGCTGGGGCCGATCGCGGTCCCCGGGTGGCGCATCGCACCCTCTCGCTGGAATACCTGCAGGCCTACGCTGACGCGCTGGCGACGCGAGATCACCGCGAACAGCAGCAGGCCTTCGAGGCGCTGGCCAGGGCCTGGCCCCAGCATCGCCTGCCCGCCATTCGCGCCAGGATGGCTGCGGTGCGCGCGGCCAGGGAGCACCACTGATGCTTGGCCTCGTGCTGACGACCCTGTTGACGGCCTCGAGCGCGAAGCCGGTCATCTCGGTCGTGTACTTCGACAACCTCACCGGCGACCCTGGCTACGAGGTCATGCGCAAGGGCCTGGCCGAGATGATCATCACCGATCTCGTGGCCTGGGACGGGGTGACGGTGGTCGAGCGCGATCGCCTCGAATCCGTCC
Organism: uncultured Myxococcales bacterium; assembly: GCA_903911905.1. Taxonomy (GTDB): domain Bacteria; phylum Myxococcota; class Myxococcia; order Myxococcales; family Myxococcaceae; genus Xiheilimnobacterium; species Xiheilimnobacterium phototrophicum. Next base: position 2,106 of record CAIWFK010000206.1, on the reverse strand, counting down.
TCGCCGAGCTCGCGCTGCAGCGCACGAAGGCCTTCGACCCGGCGACGACCGTCAAGGTGGGCAGACTGCTCGGCGCCAGTCATTCGCTGACCGGCGCGATGTACCTCGACCCGCGCTCCGGGGGGCTGAGGGTCGATGCGTCGTTGCGCAGCCTCGAGAAGGGCGAAGTGGTCATGCAGGCCCGCGTCGAAGACCGCCCCGATGCGCTCTTCGCGATCGAGCAGGCCCTGGTCGAGAAGTTGATCGCCGGGCTCGACTCGAAGCTCACGGCCAACGACGTCGCGCGGCGCAAGGCCCGGGTGCCCAACCTCGAAGCGGCGAAGTTGTTCTCGGAAGCGCTCGACCTGAGCGACCAGGGAAAGCTCGACGAGGCCCAGGCCGCGATGCGCGCGGTGGTCTCGAAGGCCCCCTCGTTCCTGCTGGCTCGCGAGCGGCAGCAACAGTTGCTCACGCGCTTCCAGGACTACGAGAAGCGCAAGCGCGAGCTGGTGACGGAATCGGTGTTGGCACTCTCGAAGCGGGTGGACGAGGTGCTCGCGACGGCGGGCCCGTTCGACTCGCTGCCTCAGTCCGAAGTGAACCACGTGCTCACCGCCCGGGTGCTCCACGGTCGGTTCATCATTCGCGCGGCCAAGCAGTTCTTCTCGAATCACGACTCGAATACCCGGGTCGCGAAGCGTGGGCTCGAGAGCAAGGCGCTGGTGGCGCAGCGCGCGTGGGTCGACAATCAGGAGAAGCTGATCGACGAGCTGGCGCGTGCGAAGAAGCGATTTGCCGGGTTCGCGTTCGCCAAGCAGTTGGACCCGACCGAGACGAAGCTGGTGCTCGACGCGCAGTTCGGCGACGGGTCGGTCGGCGACCCCTTCGCCGAGCTGATGCACTTCGTGCTGCATGGCACGGCCAACGACGGCGAGTCGTGCACGTTGCTGCCCACGGTGGGTTCGGTGGACGTGAAGGAACGCCAGGCCGTGCTGCATGAATTGGACGAGCGAGTGACCCGGGCGCTCGAGCACGCCAGGCAGGACCCCCGGGCGAGGTACGAGCCCTTCGGCGCGGCCCGTGAACGAGCCGACGTGGCGATCGACGAAGGTGACGTCGACCTCGCCGTCTCGACGATGCAGAAGGTGCTCGACGTCTTTCCAACCTCGCCGCAGTCTGCGGACTTCGAGAAGCGCATCAAGGACCTGCTCGAAGGCCGCGGCCTCGATGAGCGGGCTGCGCGGTGGGCGAAGGGCCTCACGTCGTGCGCCGATCACCTGGACTTCCTGGTGGGCATGTCGGCCGCCGATCGACGCTGGTTGGCCCAGGCCGGCCTCAAGGGCGTCGACGATCAGCTCGCCGCCTTCGATCACGCCTGCCCGGCCATGGCTGACCCCACGCTCCTGGGAAACTTCGCGCGGCTCTACGCCACCCACGACGACTGCACTGCCTCGATGAAGCTGTGGGGGCGCTACCTGCTCGCCGGCGGCTCGGTACGCGACCTGATGGGCTGGTCGCGCCACCAGCCCTGGTGCTCGACCGACACGCTGCTGGCCGACGTGCCCTGGTTCCACGCCACGCACGACAGTTGGGACGTGGAGTTCGTCAAGGGACTCACCTCGAGCCTGGCGGGCAATCGGCTGACGCTCTCGGGCATCGCTTCGAGACCGACGCTCCGTGGGCGACATGACGAACCCTTCACCCTCACCGTGGAACGCACCGCAGACGGGTGGACCTGCACCAGCGCCACCTGGGCCCAGGACCCCACGCTGACTGGCTCGTGCCAAGTCTGCGTCACGCACCTCGCGCAGGCCAATGGCCAGTTCGACGAGGGCACCTTCAGCGCCGACTTCGTCGATCGCAGCGAAGGCGCTGGTCGGAAGATCACCCTGACCAACGGCGTGTTCAAGCTCCGCCGGCAGGCCTCAGCGTCGCGATCGCCATGAGAACAGGCGCCCCAGTCCGACCGCGCCGAACACCAGCACCGAGAAGAAGGCCGTGTAGAGCCCGAAGAGCTTCCACCCGCCGGTGGTCCACGGCAGGCCCTGGCGCAGCTCCATTTCGTTGAACTGCGCGCCCGAGAAGAAGCCCGAGGCGATGGTGATGGGCAGGAACAGGAACAGCAGG